>JBFYSV010000361.1:0-20409 GCA_041301185.1 Anaerolineae bacterium | reverse complement strand
CGACTTTGATGTGGGCGGTATCGACGACCTTCTTGACCTGGGCGCGCACGGCGGGGTCTTTGATCCAGCCGATCTCGATCGCTCCGAAGAAGGGGTCTGCGGCGATCTTGGAGACGGTCTCGAAGATCGGACCTTCACCGCCAATCGTGTTGGGGAAGGCCATGAAGTGCACGATGCTCATCGTGCAATAGTTGTTCCAGTGGGTGTTCATAGTGAATTTCTCCTATTAATCGGGGTGCACGCAGGGACGTGCGCCGCGTGACTCATAGCTCATTTCCTGGTAGACGGTCTTCCACTCCAGGTAATCGTCAATTGCGATGGAGCCTTGCTCGCGCCCGATGCCGCTTTGTTTCATGCCGCCGTACGGAGCCTGGACGAAAGATCCATGGATGTCGTTGATCCAGATCGAGCCGGCTTCCAGGCGCTGGGCTGCCAGGTAGCAGTTACGCATATCTGCGCTGAAGAAATACGAGCTAAGACCATAGATGGTATCGTTGGCATAATCGATCGCCTGATCCAGGTCATCGCCAACCTTCATGAACGCCAGTACCGGTCCGAAGGTTTCTTCTACCATGACCGACATCTCGTGCGTGCAATCGCCCAGGACGGTGGGTGCGTAGAAGAAGCCTTTGTCGCCTATTTGCTTGCCGCCGGAGAGTACCCTGGCGCCTTTGGCGACGGCATCTTCGACCTGGCTGGCAACCCACTCCAGCTGTTTTTTATTGACCAACGGGCCGATATCCACACCGTCCTGGAAGCCGTCACCCGCGACGACCCGCGAGGCAAGCACTGCCACCCGGTTGACCAGCTCTTCATACACCGCCTCGTGCACATAGACCCGGTTCACGCGGTTGCAGACTTGACCCGCGCTGCGGAAAGCCTGGAAGGTGAGCGAGTCGGCAGCTTTGTCCAAGTCGGCGTCCTTCCAAACGATGCACGGGCATTGCCCGCCCAATTCCAGGGTAACCCGCTTGATGCTGTCTGCCGCAGCGTGCATCACCTGCTTGCCTCCCTCAACGCTGCCGGTGATGGCGATTTTCCGCACCAGGGGATGGCGGGTGAGAGCTTCGCCGGTGCTGCCGCCTGGACCGGTGACCACATTGAACACGCCAGCCGGGAAGCCAGCCTGTAATGCGACCTGGGCAATCTTGATCGTTGCCAGGGGGGTATCCGAAGATGGCTTGGCGACCACTGTACAACCAGCCGCCATCGCCGGGCCGATCATGCGGCTGAGCAGGTGTAGAGGATCATTCCACGGGGGGATAGCGGCTATAACGCCCATCGGGTGGCGCAGAACATAGACAAATTTATCGCGGACATCCGATTGGAGCACCGAGCCGTGAATGCGGCGCGCCTCCTGGGCATAGAACTCGATGACCGCACAGAAGCCGCCAATCTCGCCCTTGGCTTGCCAGAGCGGTTTGCCTTGCTCTGCAGTCAATATTTTGGCGATTTCCTCAGTGTTGGCGCGCACCGCTTGGACGAGCTTCATCATTGCAGCAGTTCTTTCAGCCGCGGGTGTAAATGCCCAGGTCTTAAACGCTTTGGCTGCGGTTTGGACTGCCCGGTCAACTTCTTCAGGAGTGGCTGCCGGTACGCGCCCCACCAGCTCCTCCGTTGAGGGATTCAAAACATTAACAAATTTCCCAGATGCTCCCATCACTTCCAGATCTCCGATGATCATCGGAGAAGTGGCGGTTTCCAGTGAGGTTTCCATAATCTGAACTCCTTTAATGAAGCACTTGCTAGTTTGTAGGTCAAATTTGCGTTGTTTTTTGGATTATCACCAGGGGCGCAGAATAATTTTAATGGCATCTCGGCTGCCGGAACTTAGTTTGATGAATGCTTCATCAAACTTCTCTAAAGGCATAACATCTGTGATCACCGGGCGTGGGTCCAGCCGGCCGGTTCTCAGCAGGCCATCCATCACAACCCAGGTATCCCACATGTGCCGCCCGGCAACACCGAACACGCGCACCTGGCGTAAGATCACGTTGAAGTTGAAATCGAATTCTTCCACGGGTTTTGGGGTCAGACCAAATAATGTTACCCGCCCGCCTTTGCGCACACTGGCGAAAGCGTTTTTCATGGCGACGGCAGAACCGGACATGTCGATGACCACATCCGCGCCCAGGCCGTGGGTTTCTTCCAGAAGCCTGGCAACTACATCGGTTTCCTGCGTGACGTTATGCACCGTGTTGGCGCCCATCTTGCGGGCAACATCCAGGCGAGAAGGCACCATTCCCACCAGTGCGATCTGGCTGGCGCCGGATACGTGGGCTACGCCAGCCGCGAACAGCGCTATGGGACCGTCGCCAAAGATGACAACCGATTTGGCAGTCACTGGTTCGATGAGCGTTGCCTGGACCGCGCCGCCCAGTGGCTCAAGAACCGCGCCGATATCTGGGTCGATGTCCCGATCCAATCGCCACAAAGAATTCTCGGGTACGGCCACATATTGGGCAAAGCTGCCATCCACTTCGTTGCCGAAGATCTTCAAGTTCTGGCAAATATGCTGCAAACCCAGCTTGCAAACCGGGCATACGCCACAGGAGATATGGCTGTCTGCCGCAATATAATCACCCACTTTGTAATCCCTGACCGAATTGCCAACCTCAACGATCTCGCCGGAAAATTCGTGCCCAATCGTCAGCGGGGGTTTGATTTTGCTCTGGGCAAACGCATCCCAGTGATAAAAATGCATATCCGAACCGCAGATGGCGGTCGATGCTACCTTGACCAGCACCTCATCCGATTTGATCTGGGGAACATCAATTTCCACCAGGTCCAGGCCGGGTTCACGCCTGATCTTGCGCACCGCTTTCATTCTCTCAGCCACAGGTACTACTCCTTTCCACCAGAAATTATCGTATAGGATAAGTTTTAGGTCAACTGGAGATCTTTGAGCAAGTTCTTCAACCGCTCGCGCTGGGCATCCGTCATGGGTCCTACGGGAAGCCGGGTAGGTCCAGCCTCAAAGCCCAATATGTCGAGCGCTTCCTTGATCACGACCGGGAAACTACCCCAGGTGAATGCTAGGCGTAATGGGGCCAGGGCTTCCTGGGCTTTAAGCGATTCTTCGAGATTGTTATTTTTGAAGTGCTCATAAATACTGACAACCAAAGCGGGAACGACATTGGCGGTGGCTGCAATCGCGGCTTTTGCACCATGGAGCAAGCCGGCGAAGATCATCGTATCTCGACCCATCACAACAGAAAAATCCTTGGGTACCGAGCTGAGATACTCTGTTGTCAGGGTTAGATCCCCACTTGAGTCTTTGATGCCGACGATATTATCGACCTTTGACAGCCGGGCAAGCAAAGCTGCTGATATTTTGACATTCGTGCGGTCCGGGTTAGTGTATAGCAGCACCGGCAGGCGCGTTGAGGCTGCGATGAGGCGGTAGTGCTCGTACAGCTCGTCCGGGTTGGGGTTGACAAAGAACGGTGTCAGCACGGAAACTGCGTCCACCCCTGCTTTCTCGGCTGCCTGGGTCAATGCAATCGCTTCCCGCGTGGTCACCGCAGCGGTGCCGGCATAGACAGGAACGCGCCCGTTGGTTTGTTCGACAACGATCTCCCAGGTGCGAATTTTCTCTTCGGCAGAGAAAGCCCAGAATTCGCCCTGGCTACCGGTGGCAAAAACACCGTGTACGCCGTTCTCGATCAGAAAATTTGTTAGCTTGCGCAAAGCACTTTCATTTACTTCATCCGCCTTCGTCAGCGGAGTAACCATCGCTGGGATGATTCCAAAGGGTTGCAGCATAATTTTTCTCCGTGTGTGTTTAGGGTCAGTGTTTTTGGGATCGATATTTACCAGGCGGTATAGCCGCCGTCAATTACCAGAACGTGACCGGTGACAAAGGCAGACGCTTCGCTTGCCAGGTAGATCACCGCGCCGGCCAGGTCGGGGGCATTGCCAAAACGCCCCAGGGGCACGCGCCCGACTAGCTCATCGTAAAATGCCGGGTTTATATTTTTCAAACGGTCGGTCATCGGGGTCACAAAGTACCCAGGCGCAAGGGCATTCACGCGTAGGTTGTAGGGCGCCCACTCGACCGCAAGAGACCGGGTAAGGGCGATGACACCTCCCTTGGTGGTGCAATAATGGCTGTTTAGCCCGCCGCGATTGCCGACGAATCCGGAGATCGAGGCGATGTTGATAATTGATCCAGGCTTATTCTGGCTGATCAAATATTTTGCCACTCTGCGAGAGCACTGGTAGACCCCCCCCAGGTTGACATGAAGAACCCGTTCCCAATCCTCTTCCGGCAAGTCTTCAAAGGGAGAACGGGTGGTAATCCCGGCGTTATTGACCAGGATATCAACATCTCCAAAGGCATCGACCACCATCTGAAGACCGTGCTGGACTTGCTCGCCATCGGTGACATCGATCTGGGCGGCGATTGCCTGTCCACCAAGCGAACGGATGCCCTCCGCGGTCGCCTCAGCATCGGCCAGGTTAACATCAAAAACAGCGATCGCTGCCCCTGCCTGGGCGAGGGCGGAGGCCATGGTTTGCCCCAGTCCGCGCCCCGCGCCTGTAACGATAGCAGCCCGCCCGCTCAACCCGAATATATTCAAGACCTCGGGCATTGCCACGGTCTGTGAATGACCTTTGGGGTCGGCTGACATTTTTGGCCTCCTTGTATCCTGGATATCGAATTGGGTATGTGTAAAAGGGCCTAAAATGTAACATGTAACATGTAATATATTACAGAATGATTATATAGAGACTGGCAACCTTTGTCAATACCTGTTGCGAGGTGATTAGCGTCCTATTGACAACGGGTATAAATCTTGGTAACATATCACATGTAATATTTTACATATTAATCGATTTTCCTTAACTGATCGACCTTGGTTGGCTAGATACCCCTTAGAAAAAGGATGACCAAAAATGGTCATTGAGTATCCGTCCATCACTCATCTCGACCTGACTGAACAGACCTACCAGTTTCTCAAGGATAGGATTCTTAAGCGGGAGATCAGGCCAGGTGAGAAAATATCGGTCGAAGATGTTGCTCAAGGCCTGGGGGTCAGCCGGACGCCGGTAGTCAATGCGCTGAAAATTCTGGAAAGCGATGGACTGGTCGAAATTCAGCCCCGTCGCGGTACATTTGCCACTCATCTCACTGCCAAAGATGTTGCAGACCTGTTTGAAATCCGCCTGTTGATCGAACTGCACGCGGCCAAACAAATATTTAAAGAGAATGCAGTAGATCAATTTATTAAAAGTATTGAACAGCCTTTATCACGAATGCAGAGTGCTATGGCAGATGGCGAATATATGGATTACGAGTCCTTCATCGCTAGCGACCGGGATTTGCACATGTGCCTGGTCAAGTTCATCGATAATCAAAGGTTGGTACAGATGTATATCGACCTGAACGTCCATATGCAGGTAGCGAGAGCACATTATTTGGATACAGTAGAAAATGCCGTTCAGGCGCAGAGAGAGCACCAGGCGATGCTGCATGCCCTAAATTCCCATAACCTGGAAGGACTGGAAGCCGCCCTCACCGAGCATATCCTGAATGTCAAAGGCAGGATCCTGGGTATGCTCGAAGAACGCGGAGGCCAGCTCTAAGCTCCGGTCCAGTACGAATCAATCTGTGTGTACAGACTGCCTCAGGCAGCTGAAATGTGGAAATCTAACTTGCCGCTAAGGAGCACGGAATGAGATTTGGTATCAATACATTTGTCTGGGTATCTCCTTGCACGACAGCTGCTGTAATGGAGCTGGCACCTGAAGTAAAGCGCCTGGGCTTTGATATTCTGGAGCTTGCTTGTGAGAACCCCGAATTAATTGATGTCAAACAGGTCAAAGCCGAGCTGGAAAGTAACTCCCTGCAACCTATTGTCTGTGGGGCTTTTGGACTGGATCGCAATCTTTGCAGCACTGATCCTGATCTCGTTGAAAATGCTAAAGTCTACATCCGCTGGTTGATAGACGCGGCAGCTGAGCTTGGCTCGCCGGTTGTCGCCGGACCCATGTATTCGGCTGTGGGCAAAGAGCATATCGATGATGCAACTGCCCGCAAAGCTGAATGGGATCTCGCGGTGAGCGGGGTTTGTGAAATGGCTCAGTACGCCAAATCTAAAGATGTCAGGCTTGCGCTCGAAATGTTGAATCGTTTTGAGACAGACATGCTAAATGTCGTCTCTCAGGGTCTTGAGTTTATCAAACAAACGGGAATGGATAATGTAGGCCTGCATCTCGATACTTTCCATATGCACCTTGAAGAAAAAAATTCCGGTGACGCCATCCGGCTGGCGAATCAAAAAATCTATCATTTCCATGCTTGTGAAAACGACCGAGGCGTCCCTGGAACCGGACAGGTGCATTGGGACGAGGTTGCTCAGGCATTGAAAGATGTGAATTATGATGGTCCAGTGGTGATCGAGTCATTTACCTCTCAGGTGAAGGAAATAGCCCGAGCAGTATGCATCTGGCGCGAGATCGCTCCCAGCCAGGATGCGATCGCTGTGCAGGGGTTAAAGTTCTTGAAGACTCTGCTGACATGATATTAGTCTTGAAGCAACGAGGTCCTTATGGTTCTCGATAATAGCAACCAAACTGCTGAACAAACCAATCATCAAGCACCCGTCATGGAAGTTCACAATATTTCCAAGCGGTTTCCGGGTGTTGTCGCTTTGGATGATGTATCTCTTGAGTTTTACCCAGGAGAGGTTCATGCGGTTGTTGGTGAGAACGGTGCCGGAAAATCCACCTTGATGAAGATCATGGCAGGGGCATACGTACCTGACTCCGGAGATATGGTCCTCCAAGGGGAAAAAGTTTCCTTCTACCATCCGAAGCAAGCCCAGGAAAAAGGCATCAGCATAATCTACCAGGAATTCAACCTGCTTCCGGAACGAACTGTTGCGAATAATATATTCCTCGCCAGGGAATCTTCAAAATTAGGAACCCTGGATATCCGGAAGATGAACAAACAGGCGCAAGAGGTCCTGAAAGAGCTCGGTGTGGAGAAAATGATCTCGCCGACTGCCCTGGTCAGCAGCCTTTCAGTCGCTGAGCAGCAGTTGGTAGAAATCGCCAAAGCCATTTCTTTCAACGCCAAAGTCCTGATTATGGATGAGCCCACCGCCGCTCTGACTTATACAGAAGTTGACATGCTCAATGATCTGGTCGGGCGACTGAAACAAAAGGGGATGGCGGTTATTTTTATTTCCCACCGCCTGAGAGAGGTCTTTGATCTTGCCGAGAAGATCACGGTACTGAAAGACGGTAAGCATATCAAAACTGTAAAAAAGATGGAAGTTACCCCCGCTGACGTTGTCTTCTTGATGGTCGGACGCACCCTGGATCATTATTTCCCTCCGTTGGGTGCTCCCGAAGAATTTGGTGAAGTGGTATTGAGTGTAAAAAATGCATCCAATCAAATCCTTTCAGACATCAGCTTTGAGCTTCGCAAAGGAGAGGTTTTGGGTGTCGCTGGATTGCAGGGATCAGGACGCACAGAACTGGCGCAATCCTTATTTGGGGTGGTGCCCTTTAAATCTGGCAGCATGGAGCTTTATGGTAAAGCCATCGCGATAAAAAGTCCAACATCGGCGATCAAGAATAAGCTTGGGTTTGTTACCGAGGATCGAAAATCGGAAGGGATTGCCCCCAGGCAATCGATTCGAGATAATATGTTACTGACTGTGCGCGCCGTACAATCCTTATTCGGCTTGATCTTCAAGGACGGGATCAGAGATTCTCGCAAACTTGTCCCCATGCTGGGTGAACAGGTGGACATAAGAACCGACTCGTTTGATCGCGAAGCGCAATACCTGAGTGGTGGAAATCAGCAGAAAGTGGTGCTTGCTAAGTGGCTGGCTTCGGAAGCGCATGTGTTCATCTTTGACGAGCCAACCCGCGGTATCGATGTGGAGTCAAAGGCTGGCATCCACGATATGATTCGAGCATTGACGAAAAAGGGTATAGCAGTTTTGATGATTTCATCTGAGCTACCCGAAATTGTTGGAATGAGCGACAGGATACTTGTCATGGCAGACCGCCGGGTTGCGGGAGAGCTTCCTGCGAAATCTACTGAACAAGAGATCATGCTGATGGCTACCGGTCATACAGACCATGTGATTTCAGAGCTGGCAGATTCAGTAGGAAAGGAATGAAATGACGTCCACTACTGTATCCGATAACTGGTTTAGACGCACCACCCGTTCTGTCCACATACCCACCATTTATGTATTCTTGATTGCCACTTTCTTGATCAGTGGATTGTTGGATCAATTCTTTTCCGACGGTCAGATCCTATCAAACCCGGCGATCATGCTCAACATCATTGTCCGATCTGTCGCCTTGGGTATCGTGGCAGTCGGACAGACCATGGTGATTATCGGTGCCTCTATTGATCTTTCTGTCGCCTATACAATCAGCATCACCGCGGTCATGTCTTCCTATATCATGCAGGGGGACACCGCCAAGGTTCCCATCGCAATTCCGGCTGTGCTTGGGATCGGAGTGCTTATCGGTCTGGCGAACGGGCTGACGATTACAAAGCTAAAAGTCAATCCCTTCATTGCCACGCTTGGGATTAGCTTGATCATCAAAGGGATCATCAATGCAACCTTCTCTAACTACACGGGCAGCGTTCCTAAAAGTTTTGAATTCTTCGGCTACGGCACATTAGGTCCCATACCGGTATCCATTATCATTCTGCTACTTGTGTATATAGCAGGTTGGTTCTTACTTGCCCGTACTAAATTTGGTTCTCATCTATATGCTGTCGGTGGAAACTCTGAAGTTGCCCGCCTCTCTGGCGTCAGGACCGACCGTGTCTTGATTGGCGCCCATGTCCTGTGCAGTATGACAGCAGTTATATCGGGATTTTTCCTGGTTAGCCTGATGCGATCTGGAGCTCCCTGGGTTGGACCGAATGGTTTATATGACCTGGAATCAATTGCTACAACCGTAATCGGTGGAACAGCGCTCTCCGGTGGAAAAGGAGGGGTGTGGGGCACGCTAGCCGGGGTCTTGATTTTTGGCATCCTCGACACTACCTTCAACCAGCTGGGCGTGAATCCGTATCTCAAAATGGTCCTGCGCGGTGCGATCATCGTATTGGCTGTAGCAAGCTACACGATCCGCTCAAAGAAAGAAGCGGCGTAAGGAGTGGATTGAATGACGGCATCTACTGTACCTGCTCCAGGAAGACTCTCTAACACCCTGCAGAATACCTGGGGGTGGATCAAGAAAATCCCACCGGTTTACCCCGTTTTCATAATTATCTTCTTAATCCTGGGGTTTCTCAATCCGGTTAAATATCAATCCATGAATGGGATCATGACCTTTCTCCGAACGGCTTCACCCCTGGCGGTGCTTGCGATCGGGGAGATGTTTGTCCTGGCGATCGGTGGTTTTGATCTTACGGTTGGAGCGATTGTCACTTTTGTTGTCCTGGTAAGCTCAAAACTGCTCGCAAATGACCCGGCCAATGCACTCCCCGCCATAATGATCATGCTGGGATTTGGCGTTCTAATCGGCCTGGTGAACGGTCTGGTGGTCAGTTACCTGAAGGTTCCCTCCTTTATCACTACACTTGGAATGATGTTACTGGTGCGGGGTGGAGCCCTGTATTATGTAGGTGGAGCGCCACAAGGCTATCTGACGGATAATTGGCGTGCTTTTGGTCGAAATTACATTGAAAACGTGCCTATTTTTGGCCGGGTTCCGTATGCATTGATCATTATTATTGTGATTGCGATCTTTTCATACATCCTTTTCAACCGGACTAATTTTGGAAAACAGATCCTGGCGGTTGGCGATAACGTCCTTGCAAGCCAATTATCAGGCGTCAGAGTCAGGTTAGTCCGCGTGATCACCTTCATCCTTTGTTCAGTCTTTGCGATCATCGGTGGGATTATGATCGGGGGCTATGGCGGGGTAAATGTCACCATTGGCGAAGGGCTTGAAATGCAAGCGATTGCTGCATGTGTTGTAGGGGGAGTATTATTAGGTGGAGGCAAGGGGTCGGTTCCAAATGTAATTTTTGGTGCGTTTACCTTGCAAGCGATAGTCAATCTTTTGAATATCCTTGGTTTGCCCAAACCTTATACAGATGTAGTTCAAGGTTTGATCATCATCGGTGCTGTGGCTTACGTTGGGCTAACTTCGCAGAAGAAACAGTGAACCCAAAGGTATTACTCGCGATTCGCGTTGGTTTGATAGAATGATAGGCGAGAGCTGACGCGTAAAAAGGAGGTGCGCATAAGAATAAATGTTGTGTAAAGCACGCGCTGATCGGTTCCGAAAAATTCTAAAATACCTTTTGGAGGAGATTTATACATGAAAAAGAGTCTGTTTTTGGTTATATCCTTCTTGGTTGCCTTGAGCATGATCCTTACTGCATGCCAGGCACCGGCCACCGAAGCTCCTGCCGCAGAGCAGCCAGCAGCGGAAGAACCTGCCGCTGAAGAGCCCGTTGCTGAAGAACCCGCTGCTGCAGCAAACCCCGGGCTTCAAATGGAGAGCGCTCAGGTAGCTGAGCAGTTCTTCAACGATGCTGATTATGAAAAATCACTTGAACTGATGTCAGCTTCAGCGTTGAATCCTGATGCGCCTATCTATCTGCAGTATCTTGTTGAGAATCCAGTTACGATTGCCGACTTCCCTGAGTACACCGCATTTGCAGAAAAGGAACCACCTTATAATATCTGCTTCTCCAATGCTGGTGTCAACAACCCGTGGCGTGTGGTTGGTTATATCAATATCCGCGAGCAGGTTGAAGAACTTCGCACTGAGGGTCTGGTGCAAAACTTCTACCACCTTGATGCTCAGGGCAACGATGCAAAGCAGATCTCTGATATTCAGGATATCATCAACACCCCCGGTAAATGCGATCTCTTGATCGTCTCTCCGAACACCAGCGAGGCCCTTACCCCGATTGTCGAGAAAGCCTGCGAGGTAATGCCGGTGATCCAGTTTGACCGCTTCACTCAAACCGATTGCCCGGTCATTTCCGAGCGACCGATCGGTGGTTATGCTTTCGGTATTTCTGGGGCCCAGTTTGTCGTTGACAACCTGCCTGAAGGCGGTAATGTCCTTGCCTTCCGTATCCTGCCGGGTGTTGATGTGTTGGAACAGCGTTGGGGTGCAGCTCGCAAGATCTTTGAAGAGAACCCCCAGCTTAATATCATTGGTGTGGAGTTCGTTGGTTACGACTCCTTCAAGGCCAACACGGTCGTGTCCGACTATTTGGCGAAATTTGGAACCATTGACGCGGTTTGGATGGACGCTGGTGGTACCGCAGTAACCATCTTGGAAGCCTTCAAGGACGCTGGGGCTGAATATCCCAAGGTCATGGTGGGTGAAGACCAGCAAGACTACCTGGCGTATTGGAAGGGCAACAATCTGACCGCTATTGCGCCCACATTCCCAACCTTCCAGTGGCGCACGGCTGTATTAGCTGCGGTCATGTTCTTGCAGGGTGAGACTGTCCAGCGCGAATGGACCCTACCCCAGCCGGATGTCGTGGCGGATAATCTGGATCAGTACGAGAATCCTGAAATGCCCCCACTGCACTATGCACTGTGCGGCTGTGAGGATATGACCAACTATCCAGATTCCTGGAAGACGCCCGATATCAATAAGTACGTAGACGTCCCATAGCTTTGAAGTAGGCAACTATCTAGACATGAGCCCGCTCGACTTTCGGGCGGGCTCATTCCATAAATGCTGATAAATTTAACAAAGGAGTACGATATCCATGATAGAGATCGGTTTCCATACGGACGCATTTAACAGTAGTTATTGGAATTTTGAGCAATGCCTCCAATGGGCGCAGAAAAATGATGTCCATTGGATTGAATGCGGCATGATCGACGGCGTGAGCTGGATTCACGGTCTTGGATACCAACCTCACGTCGCCATTTGGGAAGACCCCATGATGTGGCGTGAAAAAGCTGCCAGTTATGGTGTGCGATTTTCCCAAATCGATGCCGCATTCCCCATGTCTTTGCCAGAAGGAGCCTCTCTGGGAGTGGAATATGTCCTGCGGACCATCCGTTGGGCATACCTGGCAGGCTGCGACCATATCGATACCACGGACGACCGTTTCGCCCCCAAAGGGCTCACCCACGATCAGGCGCTTGAAATGATGAAGCGATCGTATGCTCAAATAATGGAAGTAGCAGAACGCTATCAAATGATTATCGATATCGAACCGCATGGCTTTTACACCACCAAGCCGGAATTCATGGAAAAAATGCTGGCCTTTGTAGACAGCCCGTATCTACGGATGAACATGGATACTGGCAATACATTCATTGCCGGTCAGGATCCGGTAGCTTTCCTGAATAAATTCAAGTATAAAGTCAGCCACGTGCATGTCAAGGATGTGAGTGATACCCTGGCGGCTTCGTTACGCGGCGAGCTGACCGGGATTGCGGTCAGCCAATGTGCCATCGGTGACGGGGTAAATGTTGAAAACATTAAAAAGTGTTTTGATATTCTTGTTGATATTAATTACGATGGTGTGGTCAGCCTCGAATGCGAGGGACAGGGCGGACATATGATCGAGAAAAGCCTTGCCTTTGCGCGTGAAATCGTTGCCGAGGCGAACGAACGCATGGCAACCAAGAAATAAGATAGTCACCGTTATATTCAGATGCTGAGGAGAATCGTATGGGCAATATTTATTTAGGCATCAATATGGAGTTCGTCCGGCACCACGACAAGCCCTTTGCCTGGGGTGTCGAAAAAGCTGCTGAGATTGGTTACGAGTATATAGAACCGATGGTTCATCTGGGGCGCGAGCTTCTCAGCGAAGCGCGTTATTTTCACAGCGTATCCATGTATGATGATCCTCGTTGGGTGAAAGACCTGTGTGATAAGAACAACATCAAATTATCCGGGCTCTCTTCACATACTCCCCTGGGTAAGCCGGAAATCAGCGTCGAATATTTGAAGCAAGCGATTCGCTGGGCTTCGGACGCTGGAGCTCCGGTGGTCAACACTGATGAAGGTCCCAAGCCTGGATGGACTACGAAAGAGATGGATTACACATTGATGACCTACACGCTCAAAGAAGCTTCCATGGTCGCTGAGCGGTACGGCATCAAGATCGGGCTGGAGCCTCACCAACAATATAGCAAATCTCTCAAAGGTCTAGACAGCATCTACAATCTTGTAAAATCTCCTGTTATCGGGATCAATTACGATACAGGTAACAGCTACCTGGCTGGAACCGATGATACGTATGATTGGCTGGACCATGTTATCGATCGCCTCGTCCATCTGCATGCTAAGGATATCAGCTTTTCTCAAAGTGGCGAGGAACGCGGCAAAGTGACCGGTACCCCGGTTGGCTGCGCCTGCGGCGATGGAGTTGTTGATTGGAAACGGGTGATCGACAGCGTGAAGAAATGCCCGAATGATATTGTTTTCAGTGTTGAATGCGGTAATGTGCCGGATGCAATCCGCAGTTTTGAGTATCTAAGTAAACTGATATAGAGCCATTGCCTGGCTCATCGCGCTTTTTGAGCGTTGAATGTTGCAACCTGGACAAAGCTTCCGGTGCTCTATGCCAGGCGAATTTGATAATAGATTCTTATCCGAAGGAAGCTCCTAGGGATGCGCCAGGCGCGCCAAGATATGTTGACCTACGCCCCAAATATTAGCTGGCTCTTTCCAGATCTGCCATTCAGAGAAAAACTCAGCGAAGTTGCCCGATTGGGCTTCACTGCAGTTGAGTTTGGGTTTCCCAGCCACGCTGACCTGGCTGCGCTGGAAGAGGCGATCGCCGAATATGGTTTACAGATTGTGCTCTTCAATCAGGATGTGCCAGTATGGGACCGGGCGAATCGCGGTTATCTGGTCGATCCGGCTCGCCAGGGTGAGTTCCGCCGCACCCTGGAAGAAGCACTGCAGATTGCCAGCAGGCTCTCGGTGATGAAAATCATGCTTCCTGTCGGTGTAGAGTTGGAGGAATTACCACGCCAGGCGCAGCAAGACTGTATGCTCGAGAACCTGCAATATGCTGCACCGCTGGCGGCTGAGGCTGGCGTGTTGCTGACCATAGAAGCCCTCAATCCGAGTGACAATCCGGGCTATTTTTTAACTACCAGTGAAGAGGGCTTTGAGATCGTGAAAGCGGTCAACCACCCGAATATCCGCTTCCAATTTGATACATACCACATCCAGAGGGTAGAGGCAGATTTGGAGCAAAGATTTCAGCAGAACAGTGGTTGGATTGGGCATGTCCAGTTTGCAGATTACCCGGGTCGGCACGAACCGGGCACGGGCCAGATCGATTTTCGCAGTTTAATATCCACTGTCGTTGATTCTGGCTATGAAGGGCATATCGGCCTGGAGTATAACCCGCAAGCGGAAGGTGCTCGGTGTTTGGATTGGATACCTTCGATGTAAAAGGTTTATTTATCCATATTTATCAATCAGGAGTAAAGAGAAATGATCAAACAATATCAGGTAAAACCTGCAAATGGGTATCAGAGCGTGTTAAAAATTGGCGAGAACGATGCCTGGCTCGGTCTCGAGGTCCTGCGCCTGGCAGCGGGAGAGTCCTGGAATGGCGAAAGCAAAGAGGAAGAAATTGCTCTTGTACCGATGGGTGGTCGATTTTCTGTGAAGATCAGTGGCTCCCATGAGGCTCAGTGGCAGGGTGTAGGAGGCCGTCCGGATATATTTAGCGCTGCGCCATTCGCGGTTTATATTCCCCGGCGCAGCCAATTCAGCGTGACAGCCGACACAAAACTTGATCTGGTGATCGCCAAAGCCCCGTGTGATGCAGACCGGGTTCCCGCCCTGGTCAAACCGGAAGATATTAAGGTTGTCTCGGCGGGTATGGCTAACTGGCGGAGAGATGTTCGCCTGGTGATCCCGCCCGGCTCTCCGATTAGCCAGCGCATGATTATCGGTGAAACAATCAACCCGCCTGGAAATTGGTCGGGGATACCGCCGCACAAGCATGATGAAATCAGCGGTATAGAAAATATTTTGGAAGAGTTTTATCTGTTCAAGGTCAAGCCAGCCAATGGTTATGGCGTGCAGTTGGGCTACAAAGAAGGTAAGGAGGAGAGCTACCTCATTCACAACGATGATGTATTCTTGATGGAAAACGGTTATCACCCCACTGTGGCATCACCGGGTACCACCCTGGGCTACTTCTGGGTGTTATCGGGCGACGATAAAGCGTACAACATCACCACCGACCCGCGCTTCGACTGGATTGCGAGTGCGGAGCCTGTACTGAGAGAGCTGCAACGCACATAAATACCGGGTAGATGAAACGTGAGATGGATCTTTAATCTTGAATTGTTGGCAAAGAGAGGTGAAAGATGAGTACAAACGGAAAAGAATATAACCTGGAAGACATTAAAATTGTGGGCGATGGCCGGGGCACGATGCAGGGCGATTTCTTGCTCAACCATGACCGGCCCATCGACCGCACACGCTGGATCCTGGAGTGCTTCCCTGAGTGGGGACAGTGGCTTAATCGCGAGATCGAGGAAACCCAGGTGCCAGAAGGGAACTATGCTTTCTGGTGGACAGGTGGGATGGGGTTTATATTGAAATCTCCCGGTGGTGCAGTCCTGCTGATCGATAACTACGCTGGTCCCGCTCATTATACCGAGTACGAGTACTGCGGTGTTTGCCGGACGAGCGGCTCGCCAACTATCGATTGGCTACGCTTGAATCCGCAGGTGATCGATATCTTCGGCTTCAAGACCCTGGATGGCGTGTTTTGCAGCCACCAGCATGCAGATCACACGGACATCTACACCCTGAAGGCAGCCACCCAGACAGCGGATTGCAAGTTCTACGCTCCGCTGTCCTCCGTTGAGCGGATGCGGAAATTCCAGGTACCGGAAGACCGTATTGAGCTTGTCCGCCCCGGGCAGAGTTTCCAGATCAAGGATGTAACGATCGATATCCTGCCCAACTACGACCGCATTGCTACGATGACCGGCGGGCCAGGGGTGGAGGTCAAACCCGGCGTGCGCCGTCCCTTTGATGATGTGGCGGTAACGTTCTTTTTCAAAATAGCTGGAGTGAATCTATGCCACCTTGCCGATACGCTTTACCAGAATGCTTACATCACTTTCAAGAAATACAACATTGATGTGGTCACGTTTAACATTGGTTCGAACGCTCCGGGGGCGACGGATAAGATGACTCCATATGATGCGGTACGAGCAACGGAGCTGGTAGGTGCCAAGCTGGCTTTGCCCCTCCACTGGGATAACTGGGGGAATACCCAGGTCGATCCAAACGAGGTGGTTGAAATCGCCAAATGGCGTCTGCCGGATACAAAAGTTGTTATCCCGCAATGGGGAATCAAGTGGCTGTATCCAATGCAGGCAGATATCAAGAAGATGAAATATAACGATTGGCGCGAACGTTATCGACCAGAGTATTCCTGGGAGTATGGTGAGCCGGCGCGGAAAGCAGCAGAAGAACGGGGCGAGTTCATCCCGTATTGATCGGATTGGCAATCCAACCTGCTATGCTTGTTTGCTGATGAAGTTTTTAGCAATCACCCAAAAAATGGCTGAGTTTTTCGAGTTAGCAACGCTAACGCGATCATTGCTCAGCCGGGAGGTTAAAAAGTGAAAGAGGTTCAATACTTTGTTCCTGCAACATTGGATGAAGCCCTCCAGTTGCTGGATAAATATGGCGCGGGGCTGAGTGTCCTGGCTGGAGGTACAGATCTGGTTCGTGATATGAACCTGGAATTTAAGATCCCGGATGGCATCCTGTGGATCGGAAAACTCGCCCTGGAGTATATTGTGGAGGATGGGGATTTCATCCGCATCGGGGCGGCGACCCGCATGCAAACCGCTGCCAATTCAGGGCTGTTGCAGAAAAAAGCCAGTGCGGTTGCGCGGGCAGCTGGCAAGCTGGCCAGTCCACCGGTGCGCTCTTTAGCTACGTTAGGTGGCAATCTGTGCACTGCATCTCCTGCTGCGGACTGTGGTTGCGCGCTGTTAGGCATGGGTGCCGAAGTACAGTTGACCAGCAAGAACGGACAGCGAATTGTCCCCCTGGAAGCGTTCTATCTGGGTCCCAACTCTACGGTTATCCAGCCGGGCGAGTTGATGACGGAGATCCGGGTGAGGCCACAGGTGGACGGCGAGGGCTCAGCATACGAAAAGATAGGCCGCCGCCAGGCAATGACCCTGGCAGTACTCAATACCACCTCAAGGGTAAAGTTGGATAGTAACGGGAAATGCCTGGCAGCTAATATTGCGGTTGGCGCAGCTGCGCCAACCCTCCTGCGCATCAAAACTGCTGAAAAGCTGTTGGTCGGGCAGCCCTTTACCGAAGAGGCAGTCCAAGAAGCGGCGAACATTGCTGTCCAGGAAATTAAGCCGATCGATGACGTTCACGGTACCATCTGGTATCGCCGTAAAGTGACCCGGGTTTTGGTGGAGCGCACTCTGCGGGAAGCAGCCAATATGAACGGAGGTAACAATTAAATGATCAAGTATCCGATCCACTTTACGTTGAATGGGGATCCCGTCACGGTTAAGGCGCCTGCCACAGTAAACCTCTTGACCTTGCTGCGAGATTACTTGAATGTTACCAGTGTAAAGTTTGGCTGCGAGCAGGGCAACTGCGGCGCGTGCACCCTCATTATCGATGGAGAGGCGGTCAATTCCTGCCTCGTCCTGGCCCATACAGTGGAAGGCCGGGAGGTAACGACGGTGGAAGGTATTGGCACTCAGGATAACCCGCACCCGCTTCAGGTTGCTTTCACCGAACACTACGGTGCTCAATGTGGATTCTGCACACCAGGAATGATTATGGCTTCCAAATCGTTGCTGGATCACAACCCACACCCCACACGAGAAGAAGTGGTCAACGGTATCGTCGGGAATGTGTGCAGATGCACTGGATATAATAAAATCATCGAAGCAGTCCTGGCTGCGGCAGAAAAGATGGGCTAGGTGGAGGAGGCGATCATGGATGAGTATAAACATGTCGGTAAGCGACTACCAAGAATAGACGGAATGCAGCACGCACTGGCCAAGACCCGGTACGTCAATGATATCCGCCTGCCGGGAATGCTGCACGTCAAAGTCTGGAGAAGCCCGGTACCTTCTGCCAGGATTCTGAACGTTGATATCAGCAAAGCACAAAGCCTGCCCAGTGTGGTGAAGGTAATCACCTGGAAAGATGTTCCCTACAATCGCTATGGCTTTGCGAAGGATTTCCCTGTCCTGGCAGAGGACGAAGTGCGTTATATGGGTCAGGAAGTCGTCGCGGTGGCAGCAGAAGACGTGGACACTGCGATGGAAGCCGTCTCACTGATTAAGGTTGACCTGGAGGAGCGCGAGCCGGTGCTCGACCCGATCAAAGCCATGGAGCCAGATTCCATCCAGGTATCGCCCGAAGGGAACTTTGTCTACTTTGGCGATAAACCTGTCCGCCAGATCCGCAAAGGCGACGTCGAAGCTGGCTTCGCCCAGGCAGATTACATCATCGAGAATTATTACCGGACCGCTGCCCAGGAGCACTCTCCGATCGAGACTCAGTGCGGTATTGCCCAGACAGATAGCCAGGGACGCACCCATGTCTACACAATGAGCCAGGCGATCTGGTTTAACAAGATGTGGCTGGCTCCGATCTTGAAAAAGCCGCAATCCATGGTTCACATGATCGGCGGCGTAGTTGGTGGCGGTTTTGGCTCCAAGAATGACCCTCACGCGGACTTAATCGTTTCCGTCCTCTCCCTTCACACCAATAACCGGCCGGTGAAATGGCTGTGGACCCGCGCCGAGGAGTTTATTGCTTCTACCCACCGCGGAAGTATGCACATGTTCTTCAAGGATGGTGTCATGAAGGATGGGCGCATTATAGCTCGAGAAGTGCGTTCAATCCGCGATGGAGGTGCGTACATCCTGACGAACGACTACGTCGGCTCCAAACACGCGTATGGGGTTGCAGGTCCATACAATATCCCAAATGTCAAAGTTGATACATATGTCATGTTGACCAACAAGCGCCCGGTCAGCTCTATGCGCGGCTTTGGTTTGTACCAGGCTTCCTTTGCCGATGAAGTGCAAATGGAGAAGATTGCCAAGACGATCGGTATCGACTCCTGGCGGCTGCGCTTTATCAATGCAGTGCGGGATGGTGACACTTCGTCCACCCAGGCAGTTCTGCACAACTGCGCCCTGATTGAAGTTATGCAAGCCGCTGCCGAGCGGGCTGGCGTTAAACTGGATGATGATCTGCTGACGATGTCATCATCGGTAATGATGGAGGCATAAATGGCTATTAAACGTGGAACTGGTATTGCAGCAGTATGGTACCCAACCGGCCTTAGTGGCGGTGGCGACCCCAGCCAGGCAATTGTAAAGATGCAGCTGGATGGCAGCGTTGATGTTCTCATTGGCAGCGTCGATATTGGGCAGGGAATCCGCACAATTGTACGGCAATTTGTGTCAGAAGAGCTGGGTGTGCCCATCGAAATGGTTAATGTGACCCTGGTGGATACCGATAGCAGCCCGTGGGATACTGGCACCTTTGCAAGCCGCCTGACCCACCAGACTGGAAATGCGGTGCTGCAAGCCGCCCGTGAAGCCCGCACGGTTCTGTTTGAAATCGCCAGCAAACAGCTTGGGGTGGAGCCTGAGAAACTGATCGCTCAGGATGGCTTGGTGGTGGTGAAGGATTTTCCCGAGCAAGCAATTCCGATCGCTGATATTGCCAGTTCAGCTATTTGGACTGAGCAGAAGATCATCGCCGGGCGCGGCTCTTTTGGCTGGCCGACTGCAGTGGTTGATCCCGAGACTGGTGAAGGTGAGCCTCTGCACAACATGGCTTACGGCGCTACGGTGGCTGAGGTGGAGGTTGATACCGATACGGGTCAGGTGAAGGTTCTGAAACTGGTCAGTGCCTATGACTGCGGCAAAGCCATCAACCCGTTGCTGGTCGAAGGGCAGATCGATGGAGGAGCAGCCGGAGGGTTGGGTTCAGCTCTTTATGAAGAACTGCATCCTTATTACCCAACTCTTGATCATTATCCCACCGGTTTCTTCTCTTATATGATCCCTACTGCTAAAGATGTGCCGGCGCTGGATGCTGTCATTGTAGAGATGGGCTCCAAAACAGGTCCGTATGGGGCGAAAGGCATCGGTGAGATGACTGCCAACTCCCAAGCGCCTGCCATTGTCAATGCTATCCATGATGCGGTAGGGATTTGGATTACCGATGTGCCGGCGACACCGGAGAAAGTCTTGCGTGCGCTGGAATTGAAAGAATCTGGCTCAGAGTAGCTTGTCAACGGACAATCGTGCGGGCGGCAGAGCTGCCCGCACGATCATTGACCAAAGGAAGGAAGACTGTATGAAACTTGGAATGATGAGTGCAGCACTACCCGGCCTATCTCTGGATGAGCTGGCAAAGTGGGCGTCT
>JBFYSV010000360.1:0-18996 GCA_041301185.1 Anaerolineae bacterium | reverse complement strand
CAAATGATATAATCGCCTTTTGCCAGAGATGATATCATCCTGGCAATGACGAGAGGAAATGGCAGACTTATGCATATTACCAGGCAAAAAACGATTATTCTCCTGGCGCTGCTCTTGCTGGCAGCGCTGGGAATATCAGCCTATTATCTCTACCCCCGCTTCCAACAACGCTGGTCCATGCCCCTGGGACCTGGGCTGGGGCTACCCACCCTGACCGCAGTTGCGCCAACCCAATTAGAAGCTTTCGCTTCTCCAGCGACCCCGGTTGTTGAAGAAACCACGACCAGCAAGATAGAAGAAACCCCAGGATCAACCGCAGTTGCTAACCCGACCGCGCCCAAGCCACAGGCTTCTCCCACCTTAAAACCAGAGTCATTCTGCGGGGGACCGGAGACGATGACCATCCTGGCAGTGGGCGCGGATAGCGGCCCAGATTACCTGTACGGACTGGCAGATGTCATACGCATCGTGAGGGTTGATTTTGTTACCCCAAAAGTCAGCGTCCTATCCCTGCCCCGCGACCTGTGGGTGGAAATACCCGAAATTGAAAACTCCTATGGCATAACCCACGGCAAGCTGAACCAAGCCTTCTTCTACGGTAGCCCCGGGATGGGGTATTATAAAGGAGCTGGAGGTGCCCCGGGATTACTGGCGCGCACCCTGGATTTGAACTTCGGTTTGCGCGTCGATCACTATGGAGCTGTAGATATGTCGACTTTTGTCGAGATCGTCGACGCGGTGGGAGGCCTGGAAATCTACCTGCCATATGATGTGGATGGTAGACCCATCGATGAAAAAACCGAGGATATGGGCTATTTCACTGCGGGTCAGCAACACTTCACCGGCGAGGAAGCGTTGCGTTTTTCCCGCATCCGAAAAAAATATAACGACTTCACCCGCATGGATCACCAGAATATGGTGATCTGCGCCTTGAAAGATAAGATCACCAGCCCGGCAGTGATCACAAGGATACCCCAGATGATCGCTGCCTTCCAGGACTCCGTTCTCACCGATCTCAGCCCCGAACAGCTCACCCAGCTGGCTTGCCTGGCGCCCAAGCTGAGCAGGGAGAACCTACTCTTTACCGGACTACCGGAAGAGATATTATCCCCCGGACGGGTCTACAGCCCGCAACAAAAAGACCAGGTATTCATCATGGAGGCCGATTTCGATGTTATCCGGGAGTATGTCGGCCAATTCATGGCGGGGACATGGCCATCCTCAGCCGGTGAGCCTACCTGCCCCTAGAGCGCCGTGAAGGGTAACAATATGATCCTCCCTTCCAGCATTCCACTATGAGTGAAAAACTACCTCTCGATGTACCCGGGTTGTTGCGCAAGTACGGGCTGCGTCCTGACCACAGCCTGGGTCAGAACTTTCTGGTAGATCAAGCCGGGCTGGAGAAAGTTGTCTCTGCCGCCCGGCTTACAACGGGCGAGGACGTGCTGGAAATTGGCTCGGGATTGGGAAACCTAACGCGGTTGCTGGCAGCGATTGCTCGGAAAGTGGTTGCAGTGGAGATCGATAATCAACTGATCCCGCCTCTGAAGGAAGTGCTGGGTGAGCTTCCAAATGTGCGAATCGTCGCGGGTGATATTCTCGGGTTGGATCCAACCGACCTGATGGAATCGAGGTCATACCGGGTAGTAGCTAATATCCCCTATTACATAACATCCGCATTGATCCGCCATCTCCTGGAAACCCGGATACCACCGAAAAGCCTGGTATTAACCGTTCAGCGCGAAGTCGCTGAGCGCATCTGTGCCACACCGGACAAGATGAGCCTGCTGGCGCTGAGTGTCCAGGTGTATGGCCATCCCACCATTGTCGCCCGGCTGCCTGCCGGGGTGTTCTACCCGCCTCCCAAAGTCGATTCTGCCGTGATCCGGGTGGAACTCTATCCAAATCCAGGAATGCACCCAAAGCAGCTAGATCTATTTTTCCGCCTGGCAAAAGCCGGTTTCTCGCAAAAGCGCAAAATGCTGCGCAATACCCTGCGGGGCGGGATGGGCTGGAGCAAGGAGCAGAGCGAGGCAATATTAACCCGGGCAGAGATCGACCCAAGCCGCCGGGCAGAGACACTGAGCCTGCAAGAATGGAAAACCCTGGTGGATATTACCCAGGATGTATTCAATTAAGTGAGTTCCGGATAAGGATTATTGGCCTTTTCCGCTAAGATGATCCTTAGTGGCGAGGCTTGGTTGGGGCAGCAAGGGCGGCGCGACGCGGCAGGTCTCGATACTCATACAACATCTGCCAGACTCGGATTGCGGCTTCACGCTGGATACTTAAAGACATCTTAGATTGTCCCCAACGCCGGTCAGCAAAATAGATCGGCACTTCCCGAAAGCGGAATCCCAGGCGATGGGCAATATACGCCGTCTCCACCTGGAATGCATATCCATTCGAGCGCACCCGGTCAAACGGCATTCGGAGCAACACATCTCGCCGGTACATGCGAAAACCGCCGGTAGTATCCCGGATTGGCAAGCCAAGGATCGTCCGGGCGTAGAAATTACCAAAAGCAGACAAACCTTTACGCCATAAAGGCCAATGTTCATCCACGGACCCGCCCGGGACATACCTTGATCCTAGAGCGATGTCGCAGCGTTGGAGCGTCTCGTGAAGCTCAATCAGCTTGTGCGGCGGGTGGGAAAAATCTGCGTCCATCTGGGCAATCGCCTGGGCGCCAGTCGCCAGAGCGTGCTGAAAACCCTGGATATAGGCTGTGCCCAACCCGAGCTTGCCCGGGCGGTGCAAGACATCCATGCTTCTTGCGTACTCAGCTGCCAGCTGATCCGCTAATCTCCCGGTTCCATCCGGGCTGTTATCATCCACAACCAGGAGACGCAATCCTTCCAAAGGCAGGTGAAAAATTTCCGCCACCAGCTTGGGTAAATTTTCTGCTTCGTTATAAGTGGGTATGATAACAGTGATCCGCATGGTATCTTCCGGCATAAACGATTTATATCACTAAATAGCGCTTAATTGCTTCTAAATCCTCCAACGGTAGCTCTTCTGGCAGGTAATTTTTGATCATGATCTGAAGGCGCTGGCTGTCTAGGCCTCCATTTTCACGGTCTTTTACGGGGTAAAAATAATCCAGGGATTGCTCCAGGCGGGAGCGGATACGCACTGCTACCGGGCTGAGGGTGTCGGTAGAGATGACCAGAACGAATTGAGCCGGTGTCAGCTGACCGATGAAATCGCTGGGTTTACCCAGGTCACGAACGGCATTCTGGATCATCAGGGCTACTGCCCGGACAACATCATCCGAGGCAACAAATCCATAGGCATCCCGGAAGCGGTCCAGGTTGACCAGCTTTACCGTCAGCAAAGCCCAGCCCGGATTATCCGCCAGCTCCCGCAAGCGCTCATCCACCAATCCACCTTCGGGCAGATTGGTCACCGGATTATTCAACGCGCCATGGGATGAACGGCGCAACGCATTGCGCACACGTAACCGCAGCTCTTGGATATCAAAAGGCTTGGTAATATAATCGTCGGCACCGATCTCGAGGCCCTGCAACCGGTCGACCCGGTTGCGTTTTTCCGTCAGGAAGATGATCGGAATATCTTCCGTCCGGCGGTTATTGCGCAAGCGACGGGCTACCTCATAGCCGTCAATATCCGGCAAGCGGATATCCAGGATGGTTAAATCCGGCCGTTGGGTACGGCAGGCTTCCAACACTTCTTCACCCCAATTGACAGTGATTACGTTATAGCCCTGGACGCGAAAATACGCGTTGAGCATATCGGCGACATCAGTATCATCTTCAACGATCAGAATCGTGGGCTTATCGTCTGCCACAGGGCGCTACCTAACTCATTGCGGTCTTCTCAATAATAAACTCGCAGACATCATCGCCCATCGCGCAACAACGCGACTCATTGATGCGGAACTCGTGACCGCCGGAAAGCCATTTAAGCCCTCCTTGTAACAGACCAATGGCGATAAAACACACCGGCTTGTCCGATCCATGCCGCCCCCAGCATACCGGGCAACGATGGATCGTGTAGACGTAGTCGTTTTCTCTTTCCTGCACGGTGCTGTACTGATCGCTGATCTGGCTGAAAATTTTTGCCATGACCGGGATACCGATGCGCATCTTGGTCTGCAACGGCAGAACTTTGAAAGCCAGGTCACTCACACCAGCCAATGCACCAAAGTTGCGCAGCGAATCGGCAAAAGCCACCCTGCCAGCCCGCAAGGCAAGGCCGCGCCCGCCGCGCGGGCCATACATCTCTTCCAGCGCCAGGTTAATGGCAGAGAAATCGGCAAAATCGAACTGGCGATCCAGGTTTCCCGGGGGATAGTTGTCGATCAGATCGGATAAATGCGCCAGGTTAAGGATTGCGTTGACACCATTTTTGCCCATCACCTCTTCCAGCGCGTTGAGGGAAATGAACACTATTTTATTGGCGTAGTAATAACCACTCTTTGGTATCGGCTCCATAGATCATGCTCTTTTAGATCAGTTTCACCAGATCTTCCGTTGCTCGCCTCATATCCAGGAAAATCAAACCCAGCTTGGCTTGCTCGCGTGCCAGGGCGGTCAACACCGCCTCCTCGCCAACCGACATCAAGATTACGTAACCTTTTTCCCCCTTGATATACACTTGGTCTAATGTCCCCCGACCCAGCTCTGAGGCGATACGCTCACCTAACGAGAGCATCGCAGCCGACATTGCCGACACCCGGTCTTCTTCAACGCCCTGCGGCAAAGCCGATGCAATACTCAATCCATCCACACTCACTACGGCTGAGGCCTCGATATCCGGCGATGATGCCTGGAGGTCGCGCAAGCGTTCCACCATCAATTGGGAGCGTGATTTCATCAAAGCGATCACTCCTTGGGTTTCTATCACGAACTCTGTTAAGTCTGGAATGCTTACCGGCTGCCGATCATTTTTTACAATATTTCATGAAAACAGCGCCAAGTAAGCAAACTAAATGTAGCATAGGCAATAGGCTGTGTCAAGCTAAACATGCTATAATTAACAGGTTTGTCAGTTAGGGTGTGATTATGGCGTTTCAGAATTTGAGTGATTTTATTGAATTATTAGAAAAGCGCGGCCAGCTGGTTCGAATAAATCTTCCGGTCTCACCTGAACTGGAGATCACCGAAATCACAGACCGGGTGAGCAAAGCCCCCTCGGAGCACAACAAAGCGCTGCTATTTGAGAATTTGCCCGGGTACGATATCCCGGTGCTGATAAACGGCTTTGGCTCGGCAGAGCGCATGGCCTGGGCGTTAGGTGTCGAAGATTTGGAACAGCTAAACCAGAACCTGGCAAAAATCATCGACTTGCGGTTGCCCAAAGGTTTCGGCGATGTGATGCAGCGCGGGCGTGGCCTATTGGGGGTGTTCAAATCTATCGGCCTTAAACCTAAAAAAGTACGCCGGGCACCCGTCCAGCAGGTAGTCCACACCGAGACTGCCAGCCTGGACATGCTGCCCATCCTGAAATGCTGGCCTAAGGACGGCGGCAGGTTTATCACCCTGCCACAGGTGATCACCCGCGACCCGGAAACGGGCACGCGCAACGTGGGAATGTACCGCCTGCAAGTCATTGATGGGCGGAGATTGTTGGTGCACTGGCAACGCCACAAAGGCGGTGCAGAACACGAACGCAAAGCGCGCCTCGCCTCCCAATTGGGAGAGACCCCCAAGCCCATCATTCCGGCAGCCATTGTGTTAGGCGGGGACCCAGCCAGTATGTGGTGCTCTTCTGCACCACTGCCGCCCAATATCGACGAATATCTTCTGGCTGGATACCTGCGCAGCGCCCCGGTGGCGTTCGTCGATTGTGTCTCCCAACCGCTGGAGGTACCGGCAAACGCTGAGATCGTCATCGAGGGCTACGTCGATCCAAACGAGCACCTTCCCGAAGGCCCATTTGGCGACCATACCGGCTATTACACCCCCGTGGAGCTCTTCCCGGTCTTTCACGTTACCGCCATCACGCACCGCAAGAAGCCCGTCTATCCGGCGACCATTGTTGGCATCCCCCCCATGGAGGACGTGTGGATGGGCAAAGCCACCGAGCGCCTGTTCCTGCCGCTCATGCGCCTGTTCCTGCCAGAGATCGTAGATGTGAATATGCCCGCCGAGGGCGTTTTCCACAACCTGGTGCTGGTTTCTATCAAGAAACGCTTCCCGGGGCATGCTCGCAAGGTGATGTTTGGCATGTGGGGGCTGGCATTGATGTCTTTAGCCAAGGCGATTGTGGTGGTCGATGAATGGGTGGATGTACACAACCTGTCCCAGGTAGCCTGGCAGGGGCTAGGTAATGTGGATTGGTCGCATGATGTGGTCATCGCCGATGGGCCAGTAGATCATCTCGACCACGCATCACACCAGCACTCATTTGGCGGTAAAATTGGCATCGATGCCACCGCGAAATTACCCGAAGAGGGTTACCAGCGCCAATGGCCAGAAATCACCCAGATGAGCCCCGAGGTAAAGGCCCGCATCGACCAAATATGGAATAAATTACGTCTCTGATTTCTCACAACCAGCGGGTAATTACACCCTGTTAGCATTCCAGCAAAAAACCAATAGCCAAAAGGAGTGAACAAACATATGCGTGTATCGCACTTGATTTTTGTACTGATATCCCTGCTGATCGTATCCGGGATGGTGCTTGGCGCCTGCTCGCAAGCAGCTCCCACCCAGGCGGGGCCGACCTCGATCAGGATCGCCACCCTACCGATTTTGGATAACTTACCGATGTACGTGGCTCAACAAGAAGGGCTTTTTGCAGCCAACAACGTCAACGTGGAGTTTATCCCGGTCGGTTCGGCTGCCGAGCGGGATCAGGTGATCGTCGCCGAGCAGGCAGATGGGATGATCAACGAAACAATATCCACCCTGCTCTACAATAGAGACAAGCCGCAGGTCCAGATTGTCCGGTTTGCGCGAACTGCTACACCCGAAGCCTCGCAATATTCCATCTTGGCTTCCGGTCAGAGTGGTATAAAATCGCCAGATGACTTAAAAGGGGTTGAGATTGGCGTCTCCGAAGGGACAATTATCCAATATATCACCCACCGGCTTTTGCAAGCCGAAGGTCTCACCCTGGATGAGATCAAGACCATTGCAGTGCCGAAAATCGCCGACCGCATGGCGCTCTTGGGTTCAGGCGAATTAAAAGCCGCCACGCTGCCCGATCCGTTGTCCTCTCTGGCGATCCAGCAAGGTGCGACCATCGTGATCGATGACACCAGCCATCCCGAATACGGATACAGCACCTATGCTTTTGTCATCCCATTTATTGAGAAGAACCCCGAGGCAGTTCGTGGCTTCGTGAAGGCGATTGAGGAAGCCAGTGAAATGATCAATGCAGATCCAACCCGCTGGGAAAACCTGCTCACCGAGCAGCAACTCGTACCCACCTCGCTGATCGGCAGCTATAAAATACCCCCCTTCCCCACTGCCAGCGTCCCCAGCGAGAGCCAGTGGCAGGATGCGCTTGCTTGGGCGAAGGACAACGGGCTGGTCGAGACAGATATCGCCTATACTGACTCGGTGAACGCCAGCTTTCTACCCTAGGAACCGATAACCGGCAGGCGGACCAGGCAATTGCCAGTCTGCCTGCCATACTGTTCTAGCGATGATTGAGATCGAATCAATAGCCTATGCCCACCCACAAGGCGGTCTGATCTTCGAGGATTACAGCTGGAAAACCGGCAGCCACGAAGCCTGGGCTGTCCTCGGTCCATCGGGGTGCGGGAAGACCACATTGCTCTACCTGCTGGCAGGCTTGAGGTTCCCATCGCGCGGCAAAATCCTTATCAATCAACAACCGCTCAACCGCCCGAGGCCTCACACCGGGCTTATCCTGCAGGACTATGGCTTGCTTCCCTGGTCGACGGTTCGCCAGAATGCCGAGCTGGGCATTCGCATCCGCAATTTTTATGGGCCGGATGGCAAACACACCCCGGAAGATTTTCGACCCGACCTGGATGTCGCACCCTGGCTGGACCGGCTAGGTCTGGCGTCAATCGCCGATAAATACCCGGGACAAATATCCGGAGGCCAGCGCCAGCGCGCTGCGATTGCCCGGACCCTGGCTTTAAAACCCGACTTGCTCTTGATGGATGAGCCGTTCTCATCATTGGACGCGCCCACCCGGGAGAGCCTGCAGACCCTCACCCTGGAGCTGCAAGCGGAGCAAGGGCTTACCCTGGTGATCGTCACCCACGCCATTGAAGAAGCCGCAGTGATGGGCAGAAAAATATTGATCCTCCGGCAACCACCCAATCGCCAGGCGGCGGTAGTGGAGAACCCCGGAGCCAACCGGCCTGATTATCGGCTCAGCACCGAATATCTGGCGCTGTGCCGCGAGCTGCGCAGCATGCTGGATCAACCCGATCATCTCGCCGTAGCACCGGCGGGGCTTTCACAATGAGACGCCGCGACCTGGCTCTGACCGTGATTGTGGTGCTGATCATCTGGCAGATAGCTGCCTTGCTGGTCCAGCGTCCGATCCTGCCCGCGCCCCTGGAGGTCGGGCGAGTGCTGGTAGAAGAGCTTCAAGACGATTTAATCGGGCACTTCATGGTCAGCCTGTGGCGGGTGATCGCCAGCACCGCCCTGGCAATTGCCCTGGCTGCGCCGGCAGGCTTGATCCTGGGACAATCCAAGCGGATGAACAACATCTTCTCCCCGCTGATCTACCTGGCATACCCCATCCCCAAGGTGGTCTTCGTGCCGATCGTCCTGCTCTTTTTTGGTCTGGGAGATGCTCCCAAGATCGTGATCATCTTCATGATCCTCTTCTTTCAAATCCTGGTCCTGGTGCGCGACCAGGCAGCCAGTCTGCGTCCGGAGCTGGTACAGAGCGTGCGCAGCCTGGGCGCGGGTCGCCGGGCATTGTTTCGCTTTGTGTACTTACCCGCCAGTTTGCCTGCCATCCTTACCGCCCTGCGCCAATCTGTGGGCACCGCGGTTGCAGTTCTATATATCGCGGAATTGTATGCCACCCAACGCGGCCTGGGCTACTATATCTACCTGAATGGCAGCACCCTGCTCAATTACCCCGCCATGTATGCCGGGATTGTTGCCATGAGCCTGCTCGGTCTTGGGCTATATTTTTCAGTAGATTGGCTGGAGCACCGGCTATGCCTGTGGCAGTCTCAATCTTAGCCAGTGCCGGTCCGAATACTGAATTTCCTATAGGGTATAATCATTGTACGCAGTATAACAACGGGAATTAACCCGTGAAATGCCAGAAAGGAGCGATATGATGAACCTCTATTCAGGTTATTCCCCCCTTACACGTAAAGCATGGATGGTTGTAATTGCCATATTGGTGCTGGCGGTGATTGCAGCTGCACTCCCCGAGCAGGTGAATGCAGCCTCTTGTAAAGCATACCATACCGTGCAGAAGGGCGATAAAACCGGCACTATCGCCCATATGTACGGGCTCAAGTGGATCGAAATCGCCGCTGCAAACAACCTGAGCCGGCCTTATGTGTTGGAGGAAGGCCAGCAGCTTTGCATACCCTTTAAGTTCAGTGTCAGCCTGAAGAATAATCTGTCCGTCTGGAATGTGAATAATCTGGTCAAGATCACCGCCTCAGATTTCCCGGCATCGGGCAGCTATTATGTCAAGGTGCGGGACATCACCGCTGGCCCAGGCCAGTGGTACAAGCTGGGTAATCTGAAAATCAAACAGAACCGGACCGTGACCAGCGAGTATTTGCTCCCCAAACAATTAAATAGCTCGACATTCTTCCAAGTCTGCCTAAAGAATGGAACCAGTAACGAGTTGTTCTGTAAGAACGTCCAGCATATCTTCAAGTAATCCTATCATGGGTTGTTTCACCAGAATCAGCGCGCCCCTTTCAGCGGGGCGCGCTGATTCTCCTCCCAAACTTAATCAACCATTCATCTCATCCTGGTATAATGCCCCCCGATGAAGGCAGTCCGTGACTTTTTCGAACTAATCAAGTTCGAGCATACAATCTTCGCCCTCCCCTTTGCGTATCTGGGAATGCTGCTGGCAGCCGGTGGCTTTCCTTCGTGGGACCTCTTCTTTTGGATTACCGTAGCGATGGCAGCCGCTCGAACTGTTGCGATGGGATTCAACCGGATTGCTGACCGCTGGCATGACGCCCACAATCCCCGCACTGCCAACCGCCCCCTGGTGACAGGGGCTATCTCGCTGCGAACCGCCTGGACCGGCACCCTGATCGCATCCCTCATCCTGACCTATGCTGCCTGGCGCCTGGGACCGCTGACCTTCCGCTTGCTGCCAGGTGCCTTCCTTTTTCTCTTTGGTTACTCTTTCACCAAACGATTTACCTGGCTTTCCCACTTCATACTGGGATTCACAGATGGGCTGGCGCCGGTCGGGGCGTGGGCAGCCATCCGTGGCTCGCTTTTCACCCCAGAAGATTTACCCGCATGGGTCTTGCTGGCGATTGTGACCTTGTGGATTGCAGGCTTCGACCTGATTTACTCTTGCCAGGATATTGAATATGACCTGCAAGATGGGTTACAATCAATACCAGCGCGATTCGGTACTGCATTCGCCCTGAAGCTGTCCTCAGCCTGCCATGTAGCCACAGTGATTTTGCTTGTGCTGCTCGGCATGCTGATGCAGTTGGGATGGCCGTATTGGATAGGCTTGGTGGTTGTGATTGCCCTATTAAGCTGGGAGCATACCCTGGTCAAGCCGGACGATCTCAGCCGTATCAACATCGCCTTCTTTAACATCAATAGCTATATCAGCATCACTTTATTCGTATCCATACTTGGAGCATTGTATTTAGCCTGAAAGCGCAGGCCTACGTTTTCAAGTCTGTGTCTTCAGGGAATTAACAGGAACACTATGAGCAAAAAATTACCGGTAACCATCATTCTGCTAAGCCTGTTGTTTGTCAATATTCAGCCGGCTCTGGCAGCTCCTTCGGAAAAACTGGAATATCTAGGTCCACCTTCCAGCAGCGAAGCTGGTGTGCTATGTTTACCAGGCATCTACCCGGATGGAATGCACGATTGCACGCCGCTCGGACCGTCTTCATTTCTCACCCAGATGGGTCAGGTTGGCATTACATTTCCAATCCCTCCCCTTGCTTCTGGAAAACCCGAGTTCCAACTGACCTCCCTCGATTATCGATATGGGTACGTCCGAACGCCGAACGCGCCGGTGTATTCCTCTGTGGAAGATGCGCTGAAAGGCAGCAAGAAAGAAGCCCCCAGGCGGATCGACTCGCCCTTCAGCTATATCTCCTACACTGATGAGGCGGTTGTGGACGGCAAGCGCTTCTATATGATAGACCCGGATCAGTGGATGACAGCCAATGATGTCTCCAGAATCGGAGCTGTTCCGCTATTTCAGGGGCTGACATTCTCAAGAACACCTGAGACGACTTTTGGCTGGGTGCTGTCATTCCTCAGCCCCGGTCCGGTTGAAACCAAGCGCACCCCTGGTTACCAAGAGCAGGATTTTACCGGTCATGTTCTCAATCACCATGATATCGTCCATGTATATAAAGAGGAAAAAGTGGGCGAGGATACGTGGTACATGATCGGTCCTGATGAGTGGCTCAACGAAAAAGTGATCGCCCGGGTGATCCCCAACACCACTCCGCCTGAAGGTGTGACCGGTGACCGGTGGATTGAAATCAATCTTTACGAGCAAACTCTGGCTGTTTACGAGAATCGCCAATTAGTCTTTGCCACCTTGATCGCCAGCGGGCTGGAGCCCTTCTGGACTCGCCCGGGACTGTTCCAGATCTACCAAAAACTGGAGACCACCCCAATGAGAGGCTCTTTCGAAGCCGACCGTTCGGATGCATATTACCTGGAAGATGTCCCCTGGACGATGTATTACGATGAGGCGCGCGCCTTGCACGGTGCTTACTGGCGCGCCAACCTGGGGTTCCAACAATCTCACGGTTGTGTCAATCTGTCGGTGGGCGACTCGCACTGGCTGTTCGATTGGGCAGACATTGGAGATTGGGTCTATGTGTGGGACCCGTCCGGCAAAACGCCGGTTGATCCTGGGGTTTATACTGCTGGGGGAGCTTAATACTTCGTTCAAGGCTCTACGAAAGCCATTCGCAGGCACGCAGGATGTTTATCTCAGCGTGCCTGCCGTAGCATATCCGCCTGATGTCTGATATTCCTCTCCATTATCCTATATGAGCCTACATATTGGTTATGTTACATTGCTGGTAAGAGATTACGATGAGGCAATTGACTTCTATACCAGGGTCTTAGGATTTCAGCTTATTGAGGATACCCAGCTTAGCCTCGAAAAACGCTGGGTATTGATTTCCCCACAAAGAAGAGGCACTACCTGCCTGCTACTAGGCAAAGCGACCACCCATGCGCAAATGGAACAGATCGGGAACCAGACTGGCGGACGGGTTTTTATGTTCCTCCACACAGATGATTTCTGGCGGGAGTATAACGAGATGTGTACTCGCGGGGTTCACTTTACTGAGACGCCGCGCCAGGAGTCTTATGGTACGGTGGCTGTCTTTGTCGATCTGTATGGTAACCGCTGGGATTTACTCGAATTACACGCCTGATATGGTTACCATTTCAGGCTAGGCAACTGATCTAATTCCGAAGGCAATCGATTTTTTAATGAAACTCTCCCGCTGGCATAATCTCGTCCTCATTTTCCTGTTTATTCTCAGCCTGTCTTGCCAGGCTGCCTACCGGGCATTTTCTCCGCCGGCACCCACCGGCATCCATACTCAGGAGCGCCAGGTTCTGCGCGCGTCTCCAACCACCGTCCCGCCCACAGATACGCCTACCCCGCGCCCCTCACCAACCCCCACTACGACTCCAACCTTAACGCCAACCATAACCCCCTCACCCCTCCATTTCAGGGTGTTTGAAGACCTGTGGCAGGTTGTGAATGACAACTACCTTTACCGTGATTTCAACGGGCAGGATTGGGACTCAATTCGTGTCGAATACCGGGCCCGGATTGAAGAAGGGCTGACCGACGATGATTTCTACACAGCCATGGAAGAAATGATCTTCCGCTTGAACGATGATCATTCCGCATTTCTCAATCCTGAGGATGCCGCCCGTGAGGATTCTGAGTTTGCCGGGGAAAACAATTTTGTTGGCATTGGCGTCTTGACCACGGCGATTCCGGAACGCGACCGGATTGCGGTCATCCTGACCTTTCCGGGCAGCCCCGCCGAGCAAGCCGGTCTGCGACCGCATGACAGCATCCTGGAAGCAGACGGAATTCCAGTGCTGGACGAGAACGGTGTCCGCCGCGATCTGCTGCGCGGTCCTGCCGGGACGCAGGTCACCCTCACCATCCAATCTCCTGGAGAAGCGCCCAAGCAGGTCAACGTGATCCGCAACCAGGTGAACGGCCCGGTGCCGGTCTTTTATACCTGGCTGGAATCTCCCAATGGAGGCAAGATCGGCTATATCTTGCTGACCACATTTGCCGATGAAACCACCGACGACCAGGTTGCGGAGGCAATCCAGCAGCTATCCCAGGATACCCCTCTAGACGGGCTGGTTTTGGATAACCGGTATAACTCTGGCGGCGCGGATAACGTCGCCCGGGGTGTGCTCTCATACTTTACCAGCGGAGTGCTCGGCTATTTTGTGGATCGTGATCAGGTCCAGCGCTCAATGGAAGTAATTGGCAACAATCGATATGGCTCTAGCACCTTGCCCTTGGTGGTACTGATTGGGCGTGATACGGTGAGCTTTGGGGAAATATTCTCGGGAGTGCTGAGAGATTCTGGAAAAGCGTACCTGATCGGTGAGCAAACCGAGGGCAATATCGAGCTGCTATGGGGCTATGATTTTGAAGATGGCTCACGTGCCTGGATTGCTAAAGAGACATTCCGCCCAGCCAATAACCCTGAACAGGATTGGGAGACAGAGGGCATCGCCCCAGACGAGGTCATCACCAGCAATTGGGATGAGGTCACCCTGCAAAACGACCCGGTCATTCAGTCTGCTCTGAATTATCTGGATAACCGCCAATGAAGAATAACGGGGACATACACTCCCGGGACTATCCGGAGTGTTATAATTTTCACCGGGAGCACAGAGCACTGGTAACTCCGTAAAAGGGCACACAACATTGCAATAATGCCAATCCCCCACCCCCGGAGGCTGCATGCTGACAACCCCTGAAAAAATCCTGTTTGTCCTCGGGCTGATCGCCTCGACCTACGCGGCTTACCTGGCAGCCAACCGGATCATCAAGACACTGGCCCGGGGTCACGGTCAGCCTGATTGGCAGCTTGCCCGGAAGCGGATCGGCTCAACGTTTTTCAAAACAATCACCTTGCAACCTGTATTTCGCCTCAGGTTTTGGCCCAGCCTGTTTCATGGCTTTGTCGCCTGGGGATTTATCTACTACCTGCTGGTCAACCTTGTAGACGTCCTGGCGGGTTTTATCCCAGACTTTCACATCCCGGGCATGGCAGGGAACCTGTATCGCCTGGGAGCAGATATCTTGAGCGTCGGCGTCCTGGTCGGCATGCTGGCTTTGATTGTGCGCCGCTTTGGTTTCAAACCCGCTACCCTGAGCGCCCGTGACGATATCCTGCTGCACCCGAAAGCACGTTTTGGAATACGGCGCGATTCAGCCATCGTCAGCGGGTTCATCCTGCTGCACGTAGGTTCGCGCTTCTTAGGAGAATCTTTTGCTATTGCCACTGAGGGCTACGATCCCTGGCAGCCCTTTGCATCAACCGTATCCAATTTATGGGCTGGCTGGAGTGAAACAGCCCTGGTCCTCGCCCAGCACCTGTGTTTCTGGCTTGCTCTGGGCACCATCCTGGCATTCGTCCCCTATTTTCTGTACTCCAAACACATCCACCTCTTTTTTGCACCGCTCAATTTCCTGCTCAAGCCTGAGCGCCGCTCAATCGGCGAATTGAGCAAGCTGAACTTCGATGATGAGAGCATTGAGCAATTCGGTGCAACCCGGCTGGAAGACCTGGGCTGGGAGCAGATTATGGATGCCTACGCCTGCATCATGTGCTACCGTTGTCAGGAGGTCTGCCCGGCTTACAATACCGGCAAGGTGCTCTCCCCGGCTGCTCTGGAAATCAATAAGCGCTATTTCTTGAACTCAGAAGGAAGCCGCCTCTCGAAAGGAGAGCCCAGCCAGCAACCCTTGCTCGAGTTTGCCATTACACCAGAGGCGGTCTGGGCCTGCACGGCATGCGGGGCATGCATCGACATCTGCCCGGTAGGCAACGAGCCCATGCGGGATATCCTGGATATCCGCCGCGCCCTGGTGCTGATGGACAACGACTTCCCGGACCAGCTCCAAACCGCTTTTCGCGGCATGGAGCGCACTCTCAACCCCTGGAATATCCCCCCCACCGAACGGCTGAAATGGGCTGAAGGACTGGATGTGCCAACCATCGAAGGTAACCCTAAGCCCGACCTGTTGTGGTGGGTGGGTTGCGCCCCTGCCACCGATGCCCGCGCTCAAAAGACCGCCCGGGCATTCGCCGAGATTTTAAAAACCGCCGGGGTCAGCTATGCCGTCCTGGGTGAGATGGAGCAATGCAGCGGGGATTCCGCCCGCCGGGCTGGAAACGAATTTCTCTTTAACGAGATGGCAGCCGCGAATGTTGAAATGCTCAACGAGGTCGCTCCGAAAACCATTGTCACCACCTGTCCGCATTGCCTGCACACCTTGAAGAATGAGTACCCCGCTTTCGGTGGCAACTATCAGGTGATCCATCACACTCAGCTGATCAACGAGCTGATCACCTCGGGCAAGATCAAGCTCAAAGCCGGCGATCATGGGCTGACGACTTTCCACGATCCGTGCTACCTGGGTCGCCACAACCAGATTGTGGATGAGCCGCGCCAGGCAATCGGCAATGCTGGAGCCATCCTGGTCGAGATGCCGCGCCACGGGGCGAAATCGTTTTGCTGTGGGGCAGGCGGCGCTCAAATGTGGAAAGAAGAAGAACATGGCAAGGAACGCGTCAGCATGCATCGCTTCAAAGAAGCCCAGGCGACCGGCGCAAAAACAATCGCCCTGGGTTGCCCGTTCTGCATGATCATGTTCAACGACGCCAGCAAAGAAGCTGGCAGCGATACGCAAGTGCTGGACATTGCCGAGATCGTTGCCCAGGCGCTGGAGAAATAATGCCCGATTTGCCTCTGTCTTTTTGGAGCGGTTTGACCGCTCCTTTTGTTTGGTTTGTATGGAATGATCACAAAAAAGGGCGATATAATCTAAGATATTCCGGGTACTGAGCCAGCAGAGCATTTGCGATTTTCCGAAGGAGGCCGTAGATTATATGACCGATACGCTTCTTGGTATGAAAGAGGTCGAGAAGGAACTTCACTTACGCGCGGAGGAGGTTCTGGAGGATTACCGCCTGGCATATAAGAGCCGCCAGGTAAGTATGATCGGTCGCAGAGAGGTGCTGAGCGGGAAAGCCAAGTTCGGTATCTTTGGGGATGGCAAAGAGATCACTCAGATTGCCATGTCCAAGGTGTTTCAGAAGGGGGATTTTCGCTCAGGATACTACCGCGACCAGACTCTCATATTTGCCCTGGGAGAGATTTCAATCCAGGAATTGTTCGCCCAGCTATACGCTCATACAGATGAGCGCGCCGACCCGTCCACTGCCGGCCGCTCGATGATCGGACATTACAACACACGCAGCCTGAATCCAGACGGCAGCTGGAAAAACTTAATGGAAATCTACAATTCTTCTGCCGATGTCTCACCCACCGGATCGCAGATGCCCCGCCTGGTGGGATTGGCTTACGCCTCCCGGCTGTATCGCGAGCAGGATGAGCTTAAGCAGTTCACCCAGTTTTCAAAGAACGGCAATGAAATCGCCTTTGGAACGATCGGAAATGCATCCACTTCGGAAGGCATGTTCTGGGAAGCACTCAACGCGATCGGAGTCCTGAAAGCCCCCGCCATCATCACCATTTACGATGATGAGTATGGTATCTCCGTCCATAACCAGCACCAGATGGTCAAGAGCAACCTATCGGAGCTACTAAAGGGTTTCCAGCGCTTACCGGGGACTCATGACGGCTACGATCTCTACACCGTGCGCGGCTGGGACTACCCTGCCCTGATCGAGACCTACCGCCAGGCGGCAAACAACGCCCGCTCCGGGCATATTCCAGCCATCATCCACGTCATTGAACAGACTCAACCTTTTGGTCATTCGACATCCGGAAGTCACGAGCGTTACAAATCCAAGGAGCGGCTCGCCTGGGAAGAAGAGTTCGATTGCCTCAAAAAGCTGCGCGAGTGGATCATTGAACAGGATATCGCAACGAGCGCCGAGCTTGAGCAGATCGAAGCGAGTGGTCACAGAGAAGTAGAGGAGCTGCGCAAGAAAGCCTGGCAAGCTTATCTTCTCCCCATCCAGGAGGAAAGCCGCCAGGCTGCCAACCTGATCAACCAGCTAGCGGCAACCTCTTCCCATGCGGCAGAAATAAGGAAAATCAGCCAGCACCTGGTGCAGAATCCCAATCCATTGCGCCGGGATATCATGATTGCCATCCAGGATGTGCTGATCCTGACCAGGGACGAGCCGCTTAGCGAGAAACAGGCTGTGATCGCCTGGCGAAACGAGCAGGAATATCTCATCCAAGAACGATACGGCTCACACCTGTACAGCGAATCACCCCTTTCTGCCCTCAAAGTTGAACCGGTTAAACCGGTCTACTCCGATACTTCTCCCCTGGTATATGGGTTCGAAGTCCTCAATGCCTGCTTCGACGCTGCATTAGCGCGTGAGCCGCGCCTGTACGCTTTTGGCGAGGATGTTGGCAAGTTGGGTGATGTGAACCAGGGCTTTCGCGGGCTGCAAGAGAAGTACGGGCAGCTGCGCGTCTCAGATACGGGCATCCGTGAGACCACCATCATTGGACAGGCTATTGGCATGGCGCAACGCGGTCTGCGACCGATTGCCGAGATCCAGTACCTTGATTACATGCTGTATGCGCTGCAAATTATGTCCGACGACCTGGCAACCTTGCTGTGGCGCACGAAAGGCGGTCAAAAAGCACCAGTCATTGTGCGAACCCGCGGGCACAGGCTAGAGGGCATCTGGCACTCAGGATCATTAATGGCAGGCATAATTCACCTTGTTCGCGGGATGCACGTACTGGTGCCGCGCAACATGACCCAGGCTGCAGGTTTCTACAACAGCTTGTTGCTCTCCGACGAGCCGGCGGTTGTAGTCGAAGTGCTCAACGGCTACCGCTTGCGAGAGCGTCTGCCAGATAATATCGGCGAGTTCACCGTCCCGTTGGGCGTACCGGAGGTGATCCGGGAAGGGGCGGATATCACTATTGTGACCTATGGAGCCTGCTGCCGGATCGCCTTGCAGGCAGCTGAAAGGCTGAGCGAGCTGCACATCGACGCCGAGGTGGTCGATGTGCAATCATTGCTGCCCTTCGATGTGAACGGCTCGATCCTGGAGTCGCTAAAAAAGACCAGCCGCATCCTGTTCGTCGACGAGGATGTGCCAGGCGGCACAACCGCTTACATGCTCCAGGAAGTGATTGAGAAACAGGGCGGGTATTACTGGCTGGATTCGCCGCCCCGCACATTGCCTGGCGCACCTCACCGTCCCGCATATGGCTCTGACGGAGATTATTGGACTAAGCCGAACAGCGAGACCATCTTCCGTGCGGTGTACGAAATGATGCACGAGGCGGACCCGGGCAGCTATCCCAGGATCTTTGGATAGCTGGTTGGCGATTCCTGAGCTGCCCCAGTGATTTGAGGAAGAACGCTTGCTGAACAATATATACTGGAGGTTCCATGCCTAGTGAAGTCTTTATGCCCCAAATGGGCGAATCGGTGGTGGAAGGCACGATCACCCGCTGGCTAAAAACCAAGGGAGAGCAGGTCGAAGAGTACGAAGCTCTGTTGGAGGTCAACACGGATAAGGTCGATACCGAGATCCCCAGCCCAGTCTCCGGCGTGCTGCTGGAAATACTGGTGGCGGAAGGCACAACCGTCCAGGCCGGAACGCTG
>JBFYSV010000359.1:0-3878 GCA_041301185.1 Anaerolineae bacterium | reverse complement strand
CAAGAAGAGATTTATTACGAGTCAACAAATTATCTCTCTTCTCAATTAAATAGTTCAAGGAATCAACGCATGTTTAAACCAAAAACGACCATTTCTGGTCGTCTGGAAAATAGTAGCGGGGAGTGGATTCGAACCACTGACCTCCGGGTTATGAGTAATGCTCCTGAATCCGTGCTATTTGTGCGGCGGGTCATGCAAATCAGCCAAACCGACGAACTCTGGTTCACACTTGCCCGGCACGCAGCAGTAGTTGATCGATATTCGTATAGTAGCTCTTTTGAGTAGGTTCGTCAAGGTGATATTTAGTCCTTTTAAATTTTTCTTTGTTTATACTCTCTGCTCCAATTAGGCGCGATGTATAATTAATTTTAGAATGTCTGAGCCACTTCTCCTCACAAAACTTTATATCCCACCACCTCGGTCTAAGGTTGTCCCTCGTACGCGCTTGAACGAGCGGCTAAACGAGGGTCTTCTGGCAAGCCGCAAACTCATACTTATCTCTGCACCCGCCGGGTTTGGCAAAACCACGCTGGTCAGCGAATGGGTCGCCGATTGCGGGCAACTGGTCGCCTGGCTGTCACTGGACGAAGGGGATAACGACCCCGCGCGTTTTCTGACTTACCTCGTGGCGGCATTGCAGACAATTGCGCCGAAGATCGGAGCAGGCGTGTTAGCTGCGCTCCAATCGCCTCAGCCACCGCCATCCGAAGCGATCTTGACCACCCTGCTCAACGAAATTACCACTCTTCCGGATCATTACATCCTCGTTTTGGACGACTACCACGTAATTGATTCCAAACCAGTTGACGATGACCTCACCTTTTTGATCGAGCACCTGCCGCCGCAGATCCATCTGGTTATCGCCACCCGTGAAGACCCTCCAATGCCCTTGGCCCGGCTGCGCGCCCGCTGCCAACTAACCGAACTGCGCGCTGCCGACCTGCGTTTCACCCCCACCGAAGCCGCTGAGTTCCTAAACCGGATGATGAACCTGGATCTCTCGCCAGAGAATATTTCTGCGCTGGAGACCCGCACCGAAGGCTGGATCGCCGGGCTGCAACTGGCCGCCCTCTCCATGCAGGGACGCTCCGACACCTCCGGTTTTATCCAAGCTTTCACTGGCAGCCATCGTTTTGTGCTGGATTATCTAGTCGAAGAAGTTCTTCAGCGCCAATCTGAACAGATTCGCAGTTTCTTACTTCAAACCGCTATTCTCGACAGGTTTTGCGCTCCTCTGTGCAATGCTGTCACTGAGCGGGAAGATGGTAAAGAAATATTGGATACTCTAGAACGTAGCAACTTGTTCCTCATTCCGCTTGATGATCAGCGTCAGTGGTATCGCTATCACCACCTTTTCGCCGAGGTTCTGCAAACTCATTTGATGGAGGCTCAACCTGAGCAGATTTCCAACCTGCATCAGCGGGCAAGCGCTTGGTATGAACAAAACGGATCACAGCCTGATGCCATCCACCACGCCCTGGCCGCAAAAGACTTTGATCACGCAGCAGGCCTGATCGAACTAGCTTGGCCGGCAACTGAGGACGGAAATATCCGGACCGCTACTTGGCTTGGCTGGGCAAGGGCCTTGCCGGATGAGCTGGCTCAAGCACGACCAGTGCTCAATGTAGGATATGCCTGTGCATTATTGTTTGATGGTGAGATGGAAGCTGCAGAAGTCCGATTAAAGTGCGCCGAATTCTTGTTGAAACCAGCCGATCCAATAGAATGGCAACCCGATAAGCAATCGCTTGAAATAGTGATTGTGGACAAAGAACAATTTAAGTCCCTGCCAGAGACAATTGCTATCTGCCATGGCTATATCGCCCAGTCATTCGGAAATATTCAGGAAACGGTCAAATACGCCAGCCAAATACTTAATCTCGTACCTGAAGGAGATCCTTTCAGGCGGGGACAGGCATCCATGCTTCTGGGTATGTCCTACTGGGCAAGTGGGGACTTGGTGGCAGCTGACCGAGTCTTTGCCGATTACACCATGAAACTAAGGACAGCTGGAAATATCCACGATGCGATCGACACAACAGTTGTATTGGCTGATATCAGGATGGCATTAGGGCACCTCCAGGAGGCGATCAGCACATGTGAGCAGCTAATGCAATTTGTTATGGATCATAGCGAGCCAATTTCTCCCGAAACGGCAGATCTGTATAGGAAATTAAGCGAGCTATCTCTTGAGCAATTTGACTTGGATTCTGCTGCGAAACACTTAAAGAGAAGCAAAGAACTGGGAGAAAAAGCAGAGCTACCTGTCTGGCGATACCGGTGGTATTTCTCCCAAGCCCGTTTTAATGAAACCCAGGATAACCTGGATGGCGCACTTGAATTATTAAATGAAGCGGAAAAGCTGCATATCCGCACACCCTTACCCGATTTGTATCCCATTTCTGCCATGAAAGCCCGGATATGGGTGGCACAGGACAGGTTGACCAAAGCATTGGAGTGGGTAAACGGGCAGCGGCTCTCCGCGGACGATAATCTCAGTTTTCTACACGAGTTCGATCACATTACCTTGTCCAGGATTCTCATCGCCCAATATCAGAATGACCGTAGTGAGGATATCATCCAAACAGCTATTCGGCTGCTGGCCCGTTTGCTGCAGGCAGCAGAAGATGGCAAGAGGATTGGAAGCGTGATCGAGATACTGGTGTTGCAGTCACTTGCGCACCAGGCACAGGGTAATATCACACCTGCTCTCGTGGCGTTGGAGCGTGCGTTGACCCTAGCCGAGCCGGAAGGCTTTGTTCGTGTCTTCGTGGGTGAGGGTAAACCAATGGCAGAGTTATTGGTAAGAATGGAATCTGCAGACGAAACGATCCGCTTAAAAGAATTTACTCTCAAATTACTTTCTGTTTTTGATATTCACAAAGTGCTTCGTCCTATTGGCAGTTCCTCTACAGAAAAAAACAGGCTTGCGGTAAACTCACAATCTATAATCGAACGGCTAAGCGAAAGTGAGCTGGAAGTACTCAAGCTGCTCAGAACCGATCTGAGCGGTCCGGAAATTGCTCGTGAACGCATGGTGTCCCTGAGCACCATACGTACTCACACCCAAAGAATTTTCGCCAAGCTGGGTGTGAATAACCGCAGGGCTGCTGTTCGCCGCGCCGAAGAACTCAATTTGGTGTAACAATATCCTGATTATAAATCTATGATCCTGGCAGGGTTTTGAATCACCTGCCGGTATATTTTTGTCTCCCTTAACACCTTCCGATCAAAAAAATCAACACCTTAATCATCACATGTACTGATGACGCCTCATCATATTTTTTTGTATCTTTTGATAGAAGAAATAAATGAATGAATGCATATCTTTTGACACGAGGAGCAGCATGATTGAAAAACACGCATTACCTGAATACTTTGACGAGTCTGGGCTTTACGAAATTCGCCTCAAGGGACATCTTGAAGACCGGTGGGCTGACCGGTTGGGGGACGTGGTCATTACTCTGGAGGAAAATGGCAACACACTTTTAACCTGCTTTGTGGTTGACCAGGCCGCGTTGCATGGACTGCTAAAGAGAGTCCGTGATATAGGCATGCCCTTGCTCTCGGTCAATTTTGTTAATCCTGGCCAGGCAAAACCAGAGGAGGTCAAACCTTAGATAAAGTCAATTTTGTTATTCAAGACAACTAATCAAATTAACTACTAAAAGGAGTAAGAAAATGAATACAACAAAAGTAAGTCCCCTTGGGACAAGCAGAAAGACCGCTGTAATTGTTGGAATCCTATTTATCATTGGGACGGTTTCCGGCATCCTGGCTAGTGTTTTTACTGGCCCGATCATGGCAGGTTCAACGTATCCACTCAATATATCTGCAAGTGACACCCATTGGATCATCGGGACGCTACTGATCCTTTT
>JBFYSV010000357.1:0-6080 GCA_041301185.1 Anaerolineae bacterium | reverse complement strand
TAATACCCCGCTGCCCCTGCATGATCTGGTCGATGACCAGCTGGGCGCCATCTTCAGCGGTTTAGCGTATGACCTGCAACCTGGGGCTAGCGTGGATACCGTTACGGCTGGCTTGACAATCAGCCAGGTGATGACGACCACTACCACCAATGCTGCTACCTGGACCGCGTATAATGGCGGTGGGGTCAGTGTCTCCGCAACCGACACTGCCACGGTAACCGTCAACAACCCGGCAATCGAGCTGAGCATGACCGTTGGCAATGCGGCGGGCGTGTGTGCGGCAACCAGCAGCCTGGAGGTCGACCCTGGCACCGAGGTGTATTACTGTTACACGGTCGAGAATACCGGTAACGTGGCGCTCTCCCTGCACGATCTGGAGGATGACCAGCTGGGCGAGATTTTCAACGGGCTGGCTTACGACCTGCAACCCGGGGCAAGCGTGGACACGGTCGCTGCAGGCCTATCTATCAGCGCGGTGATCAGCAGCGACACGACCAGCATTGCTACCTGGACGGCTTACGGGGCGGGCAGCCTGACGGCCTCAGACAGCGCCACGGCTGAAGTGACCGTAACCGGCTCTGGCGGCGGACCAACCCTTTACCTGCCGCTGATCCAGAAGTAGGCAAGTAAGCCCCCACCCTGCCCTCCCCCGCAAGCGGGAGAGGGATATGGAGAAAACAAAAAAGCTGTTTGCGGGTTATTTCCGCAAACAGCTTTTTTTATCAGGCGATGTGCAGCCGGGTTTTGCGGGTCTTGCCGTTGATCCGCTCGAGACGCTGCCAGCTGCTGTTGTCGTTCATCGAGAGCCAGCGCCGCTCCTCGGTGCGGTAGTACCAGTCTTTGTCGATTTGGTAGAAGACCTGGACGCCACTGGTCTCCCAGATATTGGCGATCTCGTTGCTGTGCGAGTGGGTGTCGTCGAAGTCGGTGGTGGCGCGCTGTCCCATCTCGCTGTACATACTGTTCAGCGCCAGGAGCAAGGTGTTGATCTCCGGGGCCATGTGATCGACTTTCAGGCCAATGCGCCGGGCTTCGTTGAAGAGGATCGGGTAGCTGTGAGAGGGATATTTGGCGTTGAGAGCCCGGGCGATCTCCTCGGCTTTGACCTCGTCGGGGATATGGTAGGCGAGCAGCTCCTTGCAGAGCATGATCGAGAGCGACTCAGCCCGGTCGACCGCCCCGATCACCAGCGGGTGGACGTACTGGAAGAGCACTTTGTATGGGTTTTCTTTGGTGTCGATCTGCTCGCCGCGCCAAAGGCCGATCACCCGGGTCAGCTCGTCCAGGCTGACGCTGACCAGGTCATTATCCCGGTCGATGGGCGAGAGATCGTGGGTCAGGGAGGTGTCCACCGAGGTCAGGAAAGCCATCGGGCCCATCAGGATCTGGTCTGCGCCGAGGGCCATGATGGTGGCGGCAGAAGCGCATTCCAGTGGGACCAGGGCGACCAGGCGCTTGCAGTACTGGCGGGCCAGATTGATCAGGCGCAAGGAGGCCTGACCGTGACCGCCGTCCGATTTGATAAACAGGTGGATGGTGTCCTGTTGGCCCATCATCTCCAGGATCTCGTACAGGGCGACCACATCGTTGTGGACCACGGCGCCCTTGGGGCTGTTCCAGTAGGCGATCAGGCTGCCGCCGAGCAGGTCCGTCAGGTGGTTAATGATCTGCTGGGTCTGGTTGAACAAGACGGGCGGCTGTTTCAGTTTGGTTTTTTCGGGGTCTTCCATTGTGTTGTTCATAAATGGGTGATATACTCACATCGGTTGTAATAAGATAGAACCTGTCCCTTTTGAACGTGGCGGATGTCCGCGCAACGCTTCCAGTGGCTTGCTAGTGGCGGAATCATCATTATACATAATCCTGGTAATGAGTCCACCCCCAATTTTTGGAAATTGAAAAATAACAGGATAAAGATATCATTCACCACAGAGTACACGGAGATCACAGAGTACATTAACAGGTTTTTCTCTGCGTACTCTGTGGGCTCTGTGGTGAAAATAAGAAGAGAGGTATGGGAGAGAAAGCACTCGTCACCTACGCCAGCACGTCTGGCTCCACGGAAGAGATCGCCTGCTTGATCAGCGAGGTGCTGTTCCAGGCAGGGATGCTGGTGGATCAGTGCAAGATGCACCAGGTGCGGGTGATCACTACCTACCGGGCGGTGGTGATGGGTACAGCCATCCGGCGGGGGAAGCCCTTGCCGGAAGTGATGCGCTTTGTGAGCGAGCACCGGGTCGCGCTGCGCCACGTGCCCGTCGCCTGCTTCTCCGCCGGGGTGTGGATGCGGGAAGATACGCCCGAAAACCGGGCAAAGACCGAGGGCTTTTTAGCCCCGCTGCTGGCGGAGATCGACCAGCCGGTAGCAGTTGGCTGTTTTGCCGGGAAGATCGATAGCAGGGCGCTCTCTCGTTTTTGGCGCTGGCTGGCGCCGCGGGATGACTCTGGGAACCACCTGCACGGCGACTGGCGGGACTGGGACAAGATCCAGGGCTGGGCGCAGGAGCTGGCAGGGATACTTACTGCGGCAAGATAAATGGGGGTTATCCCGTTTCAACCGGCGCGGTAGGGCCGCGCCACGAACGGAACAGGCTGTAACCAAACAGGATGAACCCGAGCGGGGTCGTGATGAAATACAGGACCAGATTGGTGTGGACCTGGATTCCCATTTTAAGCGCCAGTGCATAAACCAGGACGCCGGTTGCCGGGATCGCCAGCAGGCTGAGGTATTTCCAGGCGGGGACCACCCCCGGCAGGCTTTCCAGCAATGGGCTGCGGTCTGCGTAGCCGCGCTGCCTGCGCAGCCCGAGATAGACCAGCGCCAGCAGCACAGGCAGGATGACCGTCGACAGCGGGGCAGCCGGGATGGTGACAATGAAGAAGTACAGTGCGAAGAGGGCAGCGATCACCAGGATCACCCAGCGGTGCGGGATAAAGGGCGTGCTTGCGCTCCAGTTGAAAAGCCAGCAGGCGAGGAGGAGCGGCAAGGTTGCGGCGAATGAGAAGGCTGCGAACTCTGCCACGCTGGCGATGCCCCCATCCGGCTCGAGCCACCAGCTGATCGCCCAGAGGCCGTAGCCGGCTCCGATGCTGGCGGAGATCAGCAAGGTCGCCCAGCGCTTAGGCGAGATCAGCGACTGTAGTACGGCGTACCAGCCCACCCAGACGGTGATCAGGGCGTGCCAGGCGAGCCCGGTGAAAGACAGCGAGAGAGGCAGCATCTCGTAAGTGGTCTGCACCAGCAAGCCTTCGGTCAGCCAGCCAAAGGCCGCCCCTGCCAGGAACAGCCCCCAGATATCGCTGACCCGGAAATAAGAGAGCAGGGTAAGGAAAACAAATGCCGCCAGCGAGTAGGTAAGCCAGGTGGCAAGCCAGCCGGGGGGAGAATCATCCGGGCGCAGGCGCGCCCAGAAGAGCAGCTCGGAGAAGTAGAAGAGGATATAGCCGGTGGAGAGGATGAGGGTGAGCTGCTTCAGGGGTTTCATTGGTAAAAACAATTTTGCCGCGAATTTTACGAATTTGGCGAATTCACTAAAGCGTTTCGGCGGCTAAGCCCCAGGAATGGGCTTCATCATCGAGTAGACCAGGAAAGACCCCGTTTCGTCCTGGCTTTCTTTTTCGAAGCGCATGCCGATTTTCTGCGCCACCCCTATGGAAGCTTTATTTTCGTGATCGATCAGGCAGATCAGGCGAGTCAGGTTGAGCACCTCGAAGGCGTAGTCCCGGATCGCCCGGGCAGCCTCGCTGCCCAGGCCTTGGCGCCAATATTCCTTTGCGATCAGGTACGCGATTTCAACTTCGAACTGACCGTCGATGGTCCAGGGGAGCAAGCCGCAACGCCCGATAAAGCGCCCGCTTTCTTTGTGGATGGTCGCCCACAGGCCCAGCTCGGGGTGGCGGGGGTGCCCGTTGAGGAACCACTCCAGCTCTTCCCGGGTCTCTTCGAGGGTGAGGGTGCCCTCGGGAAAATAGCGGCGGATCTCGGGGTCGCGGTACAGGACGTACAGGTCGTTCAGGTCGGCTGGCACGAGGTGGCGGAAGGTGAGGCGGAGGGATTCGAGGATAGGCATCGGGATCACCCTTTTGGTTGCCCTGCCTGGCATGCCTGGGAGGTGGATAGAATAAAATTGAGCACAGCCGTGATATTGTATCTTACCTCATCGTTGGTGAACCGGATTACCTGGTAGCCTTGCGAGTTTAACCATTCGGTCCTTGCCTGGTCATATCCTTCGTGGTCAATATGACTTCCTCCATCTACTTCATTGACCAATTTGCCCTGGGGAAAGTAGAAATCAGCGATATATGGCCCAATGGGATGTTGGCGGCGGAACTTTAAACCGTTTAATCTCCCATCACGCAATCGATGCCACAGGGTTGCCTCGGCTGGAGTCTGGTCTCTACGCAATTGGCGAGCCCGGGAGCGGATTTCGGGGTGGATTCGGCGCATGAGGCTATTCTCCCCTCACCCTGCCCTCTCCCCAACGGGGAGAGGGATTGAGGCTGCGGCCAACATCTCCCTGGTGGTTAGACGGATTTGTGCGAGATACTCCCTCTCCCTGAAAGGGAGAGGGTTGGGGTGAGGGTGTTTTCATAATCTGATTATACAACCTCGCCTCCAATCCGTTATAATTCCTGTTTGACATTATTCAACAGGGATGGAGGAAATCTCATATGAAAATACTAGTCACCGGTGGAGCCGGGTTCATCGGGTCGCACGTGGTGGATCTGCTCATCGGCGCAGGGCATGATGTTGCCGTGGTGGACGATCTGTCCACCGGCAGGCGGACGAATCTGAACCCCAAAGCGCGCTTCTACCAGGTCGATATCCGCAGCCCGCAGATGCGGGAGGTCTTCGAGCAGGAGCGCCCGGAAGTGGTGGACCACCACGCGGCGCAAATGGATGTGCGCAAGAGCGTGGAAGACCCGCTCTTCGATGCGGATGTCAACATCAACGGCTCGATCAAGCTGGCGCAGCTGGCGATGGAGTTTGGCACACGCAAGTTCATCCATATCTCCAGCGGCGGGGCGGTGTACGGCGAGCCGGTGTACCTGCCGTGCGATGAGGATCACCCGGTGCGCCCGCTGTGCCCGTACGGCGCCAGCAAATACACCTTCGAGATGTACCTGTTCATGTTCAAGGAGCTCTACGGTCTGGACTACTCGGTGATCCGCTACCCGAATGTGTACGGGCCGCGCCAGGATCCCAACGGCGAGGCGGGGGTGGTGGCGATCTTCATCGGGCAAATGCTGGCGGGCAAGCCGGTGAGGATCAACGGCACTGGCGAGCAGGTGCGCGATTTTGTCTACGTGGGCGATTGCGCCAAAGCCAACCTGGCAACCCTGGAGAAAGGCTCCGGCAGGGTGTACAACCTGGGCTACGGCATCGGCACCAATATTAACCAGATTTTCGATGGCTTGAAGGCGATCACCGGTTACCCGCAGGAGGCGCACCACGGACCTGCCAAGGCAGGCGAGACCTTCCGTATCTACCTGGATGCGAGCCGGGCAAAGAGCGAGCTGGGCTGGGAGCCGAGCGTGGATTTACAAGAAGGCCTGCGCCGCACAGTGGAATACTTCAAGCAAGCCGAAGTTCAAAAATAAACCACAGAGTGCACAGAGTTCACAGAGAAAATATTTAAAAACTCTGTGTTCTCTGTGGTCTCCGTGGTGAAAAAGGAGTAAGGCGTGATAGCGACTCTAAGCGGCAGGGTGCAGGAGATTAACCCGGATAGCGTCATTGTGGAGATCGGCGGGGTGGGCTTGCTGGTGTACGTGCCTGCCCCGTTGCGGGCCAGCCTGCGCCACGGCGAGAGCATCTTCCTGCACACCTACCTGGTGGTGCGCGAAGACCTGCTCAGCCTGTACGGCTTCGAGGGTCGGGACGGGCGAGAGTTCTTCGTCTTGCTGTTGGGTGTGAATGGGGTAGGACCGCGCCTGGCGCTGGCGGTGCTGTCTTCGTTGAGCACGGATGCCATCCGCCGGGCGGTGTTCCACGAGCAGGATGAAGTCTTTGCCCGGGTGCCGGGGGTGGGCAAGAAGACTGCCCAGAAGATCTTGCTTCACCTGCAAGACCGCATTCC
>JBFYSV010000355.1:0-5489 GCA_041301185.1 Anaerolineae bacterium | reverse complement strand
GAAGTGAAGGATGGTATCCGCTACGAGAAAAGAATCACCCCACAGGGCTTAGCGCCCACCGAGGCTTGATTGGTAAACGACTGCATCTTCTGCCAGATTGTACAGGGTCAGGCCAAATCCTGGAAAGTTTACGAGGATGAAAACGTCTACGCCTTCCTCGATATCCATCCCGTCAATGAGTACCATACCCTGGTGATCCCCAAAAAACACTACGAGAACATCTTTGATACCCCGGAACATGAATTGAAAGCAGTGATAGCGGTTGTGAAAAAGCTGGTCATGCAATATGAAAGCAAGCTGGGCATACACAATGTCCAGATCATCAACAGCTCTGGGCGTGACGCCCAGCAAGATGTATTACATCTCCATTTCCATATCGTGCCTCGCTGGCAGGGTGATAACCAAAATGTCCGCTGGCGGACACATCCCGAATGGGTAGCAGAATTCGACCAGCTGCTAGAACGGTTAGAATAATCGAATTGAAAGGAGTTTAGCCATGCAGTATGCCATCTACATGCCCCCCGGCGAAGCATTCGCTGAACCGCGCACCCTGGCTGAGCTGGCTCGCCAGGCCGAAGAGGCCGGCTGGGACGGCTTTTTCATTTGGGATCATGTTGTCCTGGGGCCTTCAGAGTATGTACTCGACCCCTGGGTGGGTCTGGCTGCCGTAGCGATGGTGACCAGCCGTATCCGCATCGGCACCATGGTCACCCCCATCCCGCGGCGCAGGCCGTGGAAGCTGGCGCGTGAGACCGCCACGCTGGACTGTCTCTCGAATGGACGCCTGACCCTGGGCGTGGGGATCGGCCTCGGCGCCAAAGAGTGGGACGATCTCGGCGAGGAAACATCCTTAAAAGCGCGCGGTGAGATGCTGGACGAAGCCCTGCAGATCCTGCGCGGCCTGTGGAGCGGAGAGACCTTCAGCTTCGAGGGCAAGTACTACCACGTGAAAGAGGCCAAATTTTTACCCACCCCGGTCCAGGCGCATATCCCCATCTGGGTGGGCGGCTTCTGGCCCAACAAGGCCCCCATGCGCCGCGCCGCCCGCTATGATTGCGTTTACCCACTGTTCAATGTCTGGCAGGAGCCGGAAAAGCTGGCAATCTTCAAAGAAGCCGTGGCATTCCTGGGCGAGGAAAAACCCGCCGCCCAGCCCTTCGACATCCTGGCGATCGGTGGCACGCGCGACAGCCAGGATTGCGAGGTGGTACGCCGCTACCAGGAGGCTGGCGCCACCTGGTGGATGGAAGCTATCGATCCATGGAGCTACGGCTGGCCCGAAAGCGGACCCTGGCCTGAGGAGGCCATGCGCCAGCGTGTACGCCAGGGACCACCGCGGATTTAACTCATGTGCGGGTGCTTGTGCCCAGATTTTGTTTATACCCCCAGCTCTAATTAGGTGCGATGGATAAAAACTTTTAGAATGTCTGAAACCCTTCTCATCACCAAGCTATACATTCCCCCGTCTCGGCCAAAATGTGTCCTTCGCCCCCGCCTGATTGAGATGCTGAACGAGGGTATCCATGCGGGGCATAGACTGACCCTCATCTCTGCCCCCGTTGGCTTTGGTAAAACCACGCTGGTCAGCGAATGGGTAGCAGCCCTCACATCTGGCCCCTCTCCCGCTGGGAGAGGGGAAGGATTGAAGGTCGCCTGGCTGTCGCTGGATGAAGGGGATAACGACCCTACGCGCTTCCTTACGTACCTCATCGCTGCATTGCAGACGATTGCACCGAATATTGGGATCGGGGTATTGGATGTGCTCCAATTCCCTCAGCCACCGCCAATTGAATCGATTCTAACGGCCCTCATCAATGAGATCAACAGCGTCGCGAGCCATTTTACCCTCGTCCTGGATGACTACCACGTTCTTGACGCCAAACCGGTCGACGCGTCGAAGTCCGTCGACGGCGCCATCACCTTTCTGCTCGAGCACCAGCCATCACAGATGCACCTGGTCATCGCCACGCGTGAGGATCCACATCTACCCCTGGCCCGCTTGCGCGCCCAGGGCCAATTGACCGAGCTGCGTGCCGCCGACTTGCGTTTTACCCCCTCCGAAGCTGCCGATTTTCTTAACCAGATGATGGGGCTAACCCTCTCAGCAGAAAACATCTCCGCCCTGGAAACTCGCACCGAAGGCTGGATTGCCGGACTGCAACTAGCTGCGATTTCTATGCAGGGCAACAAGGACATTTCCGGGTTCATTCGAGAATTCGCTGGAGACCACAGGTACATTGTGGACTATCTGGTCGAAGAGGTCCTCCAGCGTCAGCCCGAACCTGTCCGCAACTTCTTACTCCAGACCGCCATTCTCGACCGGTTGAATGGTCCCTTGTGCGATGCCGTCACTGGCCAGGATGAAGGCAACGCGCGGTTGGAGGCCCTGGAGCGTGGCAACTTCTTTGTCGTTCCGTTAGATGACAAGCGCCAGTGGTACCGCTATCACCATCTTTTTGCCGAAGTGGTTGACATAATGCACATATTCCTCAACATGGTTACTTCCGCAAGTTATTTCTACGCCGTGTATCGGCAACGATTTTTGTTGTGAACCGGTTACCATAGGCTGTTCGATAACCTTCCTGGTTCAATATTACCGCCATTTCTGGATCTGTGAGCGTTTTGTATAAAGAACGTATCCGCTCTACAATTGGTTTGGGCGTTTTCGGGCCACCTAATGTCGGTAACTGGATAGTGCAAGTATCTACCTGATTGGTGTGCCAACGAATTTTTACCTGCACACTCTGTGCCTGACGGGTCAGGGTCACATCGGCTATCAACAATTTTATCAATCTTTTGCGATCTGGCCAGCTGGTTGTTTCAGCTTCCCAAAGCCGAGAAAAATCTTGCGACAGGCGCAGCAGGCTTTGCCGCTGCGTATCGCTCAGCTTTAAGGGTCGTTTTTCGCAAAAGACACGATACTGTTCTTCTACTTGATCAACTACTCGAAGTTCTCGCTCCCAATTCAATTCCAATTGCCGTGAAACTAATCTGTTCTCCGGCTCAACCTGTTCATAGCGTCGCTGAGCAAGCCCAGCCTTATATTTTGCTCCTTCCAGTTGACGTTGCCATTGCGCATGTAGTTCCGCTTGTTGGCGTTCCAGTTCGGCCATCGCCGCTAGACTTAGCTCAACTTGGGCTGGAGTGAGCGCCGCAACTACTTTTCGGGCAACCAGTTCATCGATTCCTTTTCCGGGGATGCGCTGACACATATCTTTCCCGTAATGCAGTTGATCGGCGCAGCAAATGTATGCAACATAATCTCCCCGAGTACCTTGATAATGGGTATACATTACCTGTCCGCAGCGACCACACAGAACCAGCTGACTCAATAAGGCTGGCCCATCACTCCGGCGTGACTTTCGCAAGCCTGGCTTGAGCCGTTCCTGGTTGGCATCATATTCTTCCCGGCTAATATATCCATCAAAGTCTCCCCAGCGAGCAACTTCCCATTCTTCACTGGGGCGTTCCTGTACTTTGCGACTCATCACGCCTGCTGCATTTACACTGATTTTTTGCTCAGTTCGTCCATATACGTACCCGCCTGCATACAAGGGATTGGTCAAAATATCCCGCACCCGTGGCACACTTATCTGCGCCCATTCTAACGGTCCATCCCAATCCCCTCGGTGGCGCGGAAATAGCAGTTGGTTATCATTGAAGTATTCCAGCACGTCTCGCTGCCTGCCTCGCAAGCGAAACCGTTCAAACACTTGCCGCACTGCACCTTGCACTGCCTGATTGGAATCTATCCCAATTTTTCCGCCCCCTTCACTCACCAAGCCAACCGGTAATTTCAAACGTAACTCCCCCCGCTGCGCCTTACGCAGTCGATTTTCCTCCATTCGCTGACGCATTTGCCGTATTTCATTGCTCGATAGCAGTACTTTCAACCCTAACAGCAAGCGATCATCACTCACCCTCGGGTCATATATCTGGCTTTCATCGATCAGCAATGTATCCATGAGCGCTGCCACTTCCACAACTTTGTGCCCCTCGCTATCCTGGCGCGCCAGTCGCGAAATCTCTACACTCATGATTGCTCCAATTTCCCCACCTATGATTGCCTCCAATAAGCGCTGGTAGCCTGCACGTACAACTCCAACCTTCCCAGCCGATTTCCCCAAATCTTCATCCACAACCACGATCTGATCTGCTCCCCACCCTAAATCCAACGCTCGGCTTCGTAGATCGTACTGTCGCCGCGTACTTTCTCCATGCATCTGAACTTGTATCTGGGTTGACTGCCGTACATAGATGCATACCTTCCGTTCTAGATGCTCAGCGGTCAGCTTACTCCCCCCTTTCATCTGCCGCCTCCGCTTTTTCTATTACTAAGGCTTCCCGCAGCAGTATCTCCACCAGCACTACAATGATCTGCTGACGCTTCTCGATTGGCATTTCCTGCCAGTTCAAATTCTCTTCCCGTATCATGGCTTCTACCTCCTTCTTCCTCGGCCATGATACCCCCCCTTTGCTCCTCCTCTATCTCTTCCTGTACCCTTGCCAGATCCAACAACTTCTCAATTGGAAAGTAGACACCTTCAGGGTATTGCATCATCCCTGCCTGATCCGTCCACTCTATTGGAATTGTACGCTGTTCTCCGCTTGGCAGTTCGACCCAGATCTCATCTTTTGCTTGTTTTCGCCCCCTCCTTGTTACGACCAGAACCTTTTGCCCATTATACGGATGGGCGCCATGGGTGATCGTTACTTCTGTTCCTGGTTGTGCTTGTTGGTTATTAAGTATGCTGCTTCCCGATGTTCTTCGTATGCACTTGATGGCAGAGCAACCTGATCAGGTATCTGCCCTGCACCGACGGGCGAGCGAGTGGTACGAGCACAATGGTTCGATGGCCGATGCGATCCGCCACGCGTTAGCGGCAAAGGATTTCGAGCGAGCGGCAACTCTGATCGAACTGGCAGTACCAGAAATGCGCAGGAGCAGACAGGGAGCCACGGTCACGGAGCTTGGCTGGCTAAAGGCACTACCCGACGAGCTGGTTCACTTCAGGCCGGTGCTCAGCGTTGCCTACGCTTTCGCATTATTTGGTGGCGGCGAGCTCGGGGGCGTGGAGCCCCGATTGCAGGACGCCGAACGGTGGATGGACACGGCGGATCCGGTGGATCCGATGGCCGATATGCGCGCGCGACCGGAATCCCCGGCGGCGGGGATGGTCGTTGTGGACGAAGAGGAATTTCGCCGTCTGCCGGGTATGATCGCCCTTCTCCGTGCCGCGCAGGCCCTGGCCCGGGGCGATATGCCCGAGGCCGTGAAAAACGCTCGACGGGCGCTCGATCTCGCACCTGAGGACGCCCATCTGATGCTCGGTGGGGCAGCTTCGGTGCTGGGGCTCGCCGCATGGGCGAGCGGGGATCTCGAGGCCGCCCGCCGGATGACTGCCGATGGCATGGCGAATGTGCGGCGGGCCGGGTACATCTCTTCCGCCATCGGCGGCGCTATCGTCCTGGCGGATATCCAGATTGCG
>JBFYSV010000351.1:0-11812 GCA_041301185.1 Anaerolineae bacterium | reverse complement strand
CGCCCCACGCATGATCGGCACCGGCGTTCGGAATGGCTATCTGGATGGCAAAGGATTTCCCAGCATGGTATCCGTTCACCAGGATGCCAGCGGCAAAGCGAAGGAAATCATGCTGGCGCTTTGCAAAGCGATAGGCACCTTGAAAATGGGCTCGCTTGAATCAACAGTTGAAGAAGAGACCGTTTGCGACCTCTTCCACGAACACTTCAGCTATGTCTATATCCTGAGGCGTTGCTATGAGATCCTGGTTGAAGCCGGAGTCAGCCCGGAAGCGGCGCTTCTCGAACTGTGGGCATCCGGAGAAGAGATGGAACTCTGCAGAGTCTATATCACCCATGGCCTCTTCCACCAGCTCAAGCTGCATTCCCAGACCAGCCAATACGGGCAGGAAGTGACCGGACGGCTTTCTCCTGAGGAAGATGGACTCGAACGACAGCGATTACGGAAACTCATCACTCGAATCAAAGACGGCTCTTTTGCTAAAGAATGGGCGCTGGAACAGCTTTCAGGAATGCCCGTCTGGCGGCGGGTGCACCAGGAAAATATGTCCCACCCCATGATCACGGTTGAAGAACGATTGCTGGATATACTGGGAGTCCTGGAGCGGAAGGATGAAACCAGATGATATCCGGAATTGATCCGCCAATCATCGAAAAGCTTCAAAATGGAATAGCTCAATATGCCCTGGTTGATGGAAATGTCTTCGATGCCAGGCTTGGAACACTGCTACCGAAGCGCGCTGTCCTCGTACAAGGCAACCAAATTCAAACCGTCTGTCATCCCGACGAGGTTGGCGAGGGTGTGACCAGGATCGATATCCGGGGTAAAACTGTGCTCCCCGGCTTGATCGATGTCCACGTCCATAGCGAAGACTGGCATGCGCCCTTATTTCTCGCCAAAGGCATCACCGCAGTGCGGGATACCGCCTGTGAACTGGAAGCAGTGCTCCGCAGGCGGGCGAAATGGAATGCATCCCATGATGCGCCAAGACTGGTGTGCACGGGTCCGCTGCTCGATAACCCTGGCAACACCTGGCCCGCAATCACCCAAACAGTGAAAACCCCTGAAGAAGCGCGCATGTGGGTCGATACCCTGGTCGAACGCGGCGTGGACCAGATAAAAACCTATGCATTCCTGGATTTGCCTTGCTTTCAAGCCATCCTGGACCAGGCTCACTCGCACGGCAAATTCGTCCTGGCGCACCTGGGCAAATATGTCAATGCTCGCCAGGCAATTGAGGCCGGGTTAGACGAGCTGGAACATCTCAGCGGGATCGCCGAAGCGCTGTATTGGCAGCGCAACCAGGAAGCAGGGGAGTGGGAGTTTTTCAAGCTGTGGGCTTCCATTGACCTGGAGCGCGCCAACCAGCTGATCGACCTGATTCAGGAAAAAGGCACCTGGATGGCAATCACCCGCCTGGTGTGGTTACGCCTGGCGACCACCTGGGACAGCCGCTACCAATCACACCCCCAAATGGAATATACACCGCTTCCGCTACGAGAATATTGGGAGACTTTCTCGCCCAGGAGCCAAAAAGTTCAGCGCTCCCCTAAAGATCTGCCAAAGCCCAGCCGCATGGACCGTGCCCAGCAAATTGCTGGTATGGCGATTTTCACAGCCGAGCTCTTTCGCCGAGAGGCAAAAATCTTGATTGGCACGGACTCGCCATTCCCGAATTTACTGCCAGGTTTCAGCTACCATGATGAAATCCAGGCTTTACTGGAATGCGGCTTGAGCGAGAAAGCTGCTCTCCAGGCAGCAACAATCTCTGGGGCCCAGGCACTCCAAATTGACCACCTGGTAGGCACGGTTGAGGCAGGTAAGCAGGCAGACATGATCATCGTTGATGGTAATCCGTTGGATGATATTCAAGCACTGCAGCGGATTGAGGTAGTCATCCGCAACGGTAGATGGCTCTTCCCGAAGGAACTTCTCAAGAGTGCAGCCATGTATGCTCGCCAAGCGCAACCCTCTACAGAAAAGAGATTTGATAACCATTATTAAACGACAATATCTCCGGAGGCGAGGATGACTACCCGTATTCGCTTTCTTGGCATTGCTGCATTTGAGATCACCAACGAGCAGGGTCAGGTGATCTTGATCGATCCCTGCTTGAGCGATAACCCAGCCTGCCCGGTGCAAGTAGACGATCTCGGGCGGGTTGATCTGGTACTGGTAACCCACCTGGCAATCGATCACCTGGGTGATGCGGCGGCAATTTCAAGGAAATTCCAATGCCCGGTAGTCTGCGGTCCAGAGGTGGCTGTCTTTTTGACTCAACAAGGCGCGGATCCTGGGTTGATGCGGACTCTGCCCTGGGGCGGGCAATCTAATCCACACGGAATTCGGGTCCGGGCTGTGGAATGCCATCACACCTCGTTTCGCCAGGCGCCTAATGGCGAATACCTGTCTGGGCAACCATTAGGCTTTATCGTATATCCCGATCCGGGAGTGCGCATCTACCATTCCGGAGACAGCGCAATTTTCAGCGACTTGAAACTGATTGGCGAACTGTACAAGCCAAATATTGGACTGATTGCCGCATGCGAGTTGGAGAGCGAATACCTGCAACGGTTCGGTTTACAAGATCATATTGGCAATGAAATGAACGGTGATGAAGGCGCACTGGCCGCGATGTGGTTAGGCGTGGATTATGCCATCATCTGCCACTATCTCAACCCAGAGGGCAGGGAGGACGTTCAGAAATTTATCAACATTCTCAATAACCGCCATTCGGATGGCGGACCATTGGTGAAGCCGCTGGCATTATACCCAGGCGAAGTGTGGGAATATCCAAACAGGACAGGTTAGCGACGATTCATAAGATCAATACTTTGGAATAATCGATATCAGGAAGAAAATCAACGAGATACTCTCGTAAAGGAAGGTGTCATAATGGAACTAACCGAAATTTATGACTTTGTAATTGATGGAGATGCCTCGCAGGTACAAACTGGAGTAAAAGAAGCCTTGGCACAGGGCGTGGCTGCTGAAGTGATTCTCAATCAGGCTTTGATCGGTGCGATGAATGAGGTTGGACGGCGTTTCGAAGAAGGCGAGTTTTTCGTTCCCGAGATGCTGGTCGCGGCGCGTGCTATGCAAGCCGGGCTGGCGTTGCTCAAGCCTCAGCTGGTGGAGAGCGGGGTAAAAGCCGCTGGCAAGGTCGCCATAGGCACTGTTAAGGGCGACCTGCACGATATCGGCAAGAACCTGGTTGCCATGATGCTGGAAGGGGCTGGTTTTGAGGTCCGGGATCTGGGAGTCGATGTCACACCAGAGACGTTTATTAAAGCTGCCCAGGATGGTGCTGATGTGATCGGCATGTCGGCTTTGCTGACGACGACAATGAACAACATGCAGTCCACGCTCCAAGCGCTTCAGGCTGCCGGATTACGTGAGCAAGTCAAGGTGATCATCGGGGGAGCACCGGTCACGGGCGAATTCGCCCACAAGATCGGGGCGGATGCGTATGCACCGGACGCATCCAGCGCTGTGAGAATTGTAAATCAGCTATTATCAGCCTGATAATTATCAGCCTGATACTTGAACTGCTGACGCAAAAGACAAGTAAATTGGGGTGGACAGGTCAAATCGTCCACCCCAATCCGATTAATCCAACACGCCAATTACCAAGATGTTTCCCAAAAGGCTGGCTTTCGGCCGAGAAACGAAACCCCTAAAATAACCGAGATCGAATGGCTTCTAGAGCCAGGTGCGGGCTGGAGAGAACAGGAACTCTACGCTCGTTCTCCGGGATCACCTCTAGCACCCTTGCCATGGAAGCCTGGGCAAGGACGACAACATCCGTACGTTGGGAGATATCAAGAACTGATTGCCTGACCAGGCGATCATGTTTCTCGCTTTCTCCGTTCAGTAGCAATTGTAAAGCTTCAGACACCAGGGCAAGCTCTACCTCAACCGGTTTATTCTGCCTACCCGCTTCAAGGACCAAAAGCTGGCGGGTCGGTTCCAACGTGGTTTCAGCCGTGGCAACCACGCCAATTCGCCCGCCGATTGCCACTGCTTGTTGGATCATCGCTTCATCTATCTTGTAGATCGGGATGCCCGGGATTTTACGCACATCCTCAACACATGGGGAGACGCTGGAACAAGTGACCAGGATGGCGGACGCGCCAACTTGTTCTGCCAGCTCGCGATGGGCTTGCACCCGCTGGGTGTCTTCCCCATCCAGCCGTCCTCTCTGGCGAACTCTAGTTAATAAAGGTTCATCCAGAATATGGTGTAGTTTTATCCCGGGGAGGATATCCGCAACCAGCTGGTCAAATAAGCCCAGCAGAGGGCGGACTGTGTGCAGGCAAACCAATACCTTTTCCATGCCAGTCAATTATCCCGCATAATCCATCACGCGATGGACTGCATCGATTACATCCTGGTCATCAGGCAGGATCTCTTTTTCCAAGATCGGCGCGAAAGGAATCGGGGAGTCCTTTGCTGCTACCCGTTCAATCGGAGCCTGTAGGTAATCGAATGCCCGGTAACCAACCTGGGCAGCGATCTCAGCGCCAATTCCACCTGTCAGATTGGCTTCATGAGCAACCACCAATTTCCCAGTTTTCTTCACCGACTGAATGATTGTTTCGATATCCAGGGGTGCAATCGTGCGCGGATCTATCACCTCTAACGATATCCCATCCGCTTCGAGTGCTTCGGCGGCTTTGAGCGAGTAGTCAACCATATCCGAGACAGCCACAACTGTCACATCACTGCCTTCTCTAACCAGTTTGGCAACACCGAACGGCACAAAAAATGGCTCTTCAGGGACTTCACCCTTAACGTTGTAGAGCATTTTATTCTCAAACACGATCACCGGGTTAGGATCGCGCACGGCTGTTTTCAACAGTCCTTTGGCATCATAAGCGTTGGCAGGCATCGCGATCTTCAAACCTGGGATGTGCATAAACCAGGCTTCCAGGCACTGGCTATGATGCGCCGCTGCGGATCGCCGCCCCCCCATTGGAGCGCGGATGGTCAGCGGAATCGACAGCTTGCCGCCGAACATATAGCGCATCTTGGCAGCCTGATTGAACACCTGGTCCATTGCCATGCCGAAGAAATCGCTATACATGACCTCGGCAATTGGCCGCGCACCGGTAGCAGCTGAACCCACGGCAGCACCCAGAAGCCCCATTTCGGAGATGGGTGTGTTACGGATGCGTTTGGGTCCAAACTCGTCCAGCAGTCCCAGGGTGACTTTCAAAGACCCTCCGAACTCAGCAATATCTTCCCCAATCAGGTAGACACGCTCGTCATTCTGCAATTCTTCGCGCAGTGCCTGTCGCACTGCTTCGCGATATGTCATGACCGCCATATTAAATCGCCTCCAGTTCGAAGGGAGTATAAATATCTGCCCGGGCATCTGCCGGGTCGGGGAGTGGGCTTTGTTCAGCGAACTCAATCGCTGCTTTCAATTCTTGCTCCACCCGATTGTTGATCTCGTCTAATTTCTCCTGGGGGACACCGCGTGATAAGAGCACACTCTCCCATTTTACAATGGCATCATTCTCCAATGCAGCCTGAAACTCCGCCTTATCCCGATAGCTCTGGTTATCCGCCTCATGGTGCCCGCGCCAGCGGGTGGTTTTCGCTTCGAGCAGGGTTGGCCCACCGCCGCTTCTGGCACGTTCTACGGCTTCCTTGGCACAAAAATAAACCGCCTCCACGTCATTGCCATCCACGATCACCCCGGGGATATCATATGCCTGGGCGCGGATGGCAACATCTTTGATTTTCTGGTGCTGCCAGCGCGGCGTGGACTCTGCAAACTCGTTATTCTCACACACATAAACAACCGGCAGGTTCCACACTGAAGCCAGGTTAAGAGACTCGTGGAAAGCACCTTCATTCGAAGCGCCATCCCCAAAGAATGCCACTCCTACCCAGTCTTTCCCCAGGTATTGGGCAGTTAGTGCTGCACCTGTGGCGATGGGCAAGCCGGCGGCAACAATCGCATTCGCTCCCAGCATACCCAGATCGGGCTCAGCAATATGCATCGAGCCACCTTTGCCTTTGTTGTACCCGGTGGCTTTGCCGTATAACTCAGCCATGGCTTTATCAAAACGACCACCCTTAGCGACCATGTGACCATGACCGCGGTGGGTGCTGGTAATCTTGTCCTCCAACGTCAGGTTGGCACACACACCAGCTGCGACGGCTTCCTCACCGATGTAAGTGTGCAGAAAGCCAGGGATCTTTCCTCTGGCAAACAGATTAACCACAGCCTCTTCGAACTTGCGAATTCGCACCATCAATTCATAAAGCTGCAGACCGACTTCTTGTGAGACTTGTTTTTCCATAAGGATACTCCAATGGGTTATAGGATTAAATAAGGCTGCTCTAGTTGTTCTTTGACCAAGGCCAGGAATTTTGCTCCCTGCATTCCATCCAGACTGCGGTGATCGATGGAGAGAGTCATCTTCATGATCGGGCGCAAGGCGATGCTATCATCCGCCATTCCTAGCGGGGTCTTAATGATTCTGCCGACTGCCAGGATAGCCGATTCGGGAGGGTTGATTATGGCGTGAAAGTGATCGATCCCGAACATCCCCAGGTTAGAGATTGTAAATGTGCCTCCGGTTAAATCATTTGGCCCGAAACGCATCCGGCTGACTTTCTCCTGCAAGGATTTCAGTTCACGAGTGATCTCAGCCAGGCTCTTTTTATCCGCATCATGAATCACCGGAACTACCAGCCCCGCCTCCGTGCCAACCGCAACGCCGATATTCACCTGCTTATGCAACTTGACCCTGCCATCCACAAAGGATGCGTTGGCGCGCGGGTAACGTTTGAGCGCATTCGCTACGATCAAGACGAGGAGACCGGTCACAGACAGGCGTGCGCCTGTCTCCGCCTCAATACGAGCTAACAAGGTTTCTCGCAACTCCAGGGCGCGGGTCATATCCGCACTGGTTGTCAGTGCAAATTGCGGGGCGTTATGGACACTCTCGACCATCCGTTGTCCCGTCATCAACTGTGCGCGGGTTAATTCCACCCAATCTATGCTCTCGCCACTAACCGGACTCGCCTCAAATGTCTCGCCAGCCTCGACAAAGGCGCGCACATCCTCCTTGGTGATCCTGCCTGGGGCGGTGATAGGCTTGACTTTGCTAATATCGACCCCTAGTTCTTGAGCCATTCGACGGGCAACTGGTGAAATTGCCAACGCTTCTTCCGACTTTTCGCTGGTGACCGGTGGCAGTGCCTTCGCAGCCTGGGATTGTGCTTGAATATGTGCATGTACGTCTGCTTCTAGTATTCTTCCGCCTGGTCCACTGCCTTTTACTTGTTGCAGATCAACACCCAGGTCTCGCGCTAAACGTCTTACTGCAGGCACTGCTCGCACGGGTCCACCTTCCTCAAGCGGGGCTTGAGTATCAACAGCGGAGACGGTGCTCGCCACATCCACTGCCTGCTGGGTGGATTCTGCCCCAGCACCTCCAAGGGGAGGTAAAGAAGGAAGTGATTCATCTGGCGTTTTGGCAATAAAAGCAATTGTCTCTCCTACTGGTACGCTCGCCCCCGGTCCCACTCCGACTCGGAGTCCCCTAATTATCCCGCTATCTGGCGCTTCCAGCTCTACAGCCGCCTTATCCGTCTCTAACTCTAGAATTGGCTGCCCCCGGTCAACTTTGTCTCCCTCCTTGACCAGCCAGCCTATAATGATGCCCGCTTCCATGTGGTCTGACATTTTGGGCATAAACACTTCAACAGCCATATGACTCTCCTAAACGGGTTTGATATAGCGCCGCAACGAATTAATTGAGGATTTAGCCGCGGTATCTGGATCCGGCCAGGGTAATATCTCCAGGGAGACAAATCCTTCATAATGGATTTCTTCCAGGACGGCGACCATCCTTTCAAAATCCAGGTGGGCACTGCCGGGCCAAAGGCGATTGTTATCCGTAAAATGGACAAACCACAAATACGGTTTTGCCTGCCGGATGCTATCGTATATATCCACGTCTTCGATATTCATGTGATAAGAATCCAGCATCAGCCCAAAGTTCGCATGATTCACTCTTTGAACCATAGCGATTCCGTCCTGAGCAGTATGGATGTATGCCGCCTGCAAGACATTAATCGGCTCGAGCACAATCTTTATTCCACGGGGGGCTGCATATTCGGCAAGCTGGCGGAATGCGGTTTCCATTTCTGCCAGGGTTCGCCCAGGGTCCTGTGGATAGCCTGGTCCGCGTGAGCGACCAATATTGACCAGCGTTCCCTCGCCACCAAAAAGTGCAGCGAAATCAATAAAGGACATAAGGCGATCCATTGCTTGCCGGCTTATCTCCTCCCCTAAGCCAACCAATCCGAGCCCGTCCTCTCCAAATACATGACCTGTACAAAGCCCAACCAGCTGGAGACCATGGTTTTGTAGGGAGGTTTGAATCTGCCTACCGTCCAGCTGGCGCGGGTCGCGGGTCATCAGTTCAACGCCATCGTAACCCAGGGCAGCAAGCTTACCGAAAGCAACCTCCAGGTCTCCGCTGTAAATCGCCAGCGTCTCTTGTTGCAAATCTGGGGCACCAACCATGGAAGCAATCTTGATCATGAAGATCTCCTCACCATGCCATGACGTCTTTACATGCTTGAACGACTGCCTGGGTATCGGGCCAAACCCCATTTTCGATGCTATTGGCGAATGGTATCGGCGAATGGCGTCCTGTAAGTCTTGTCACAGGTGCCTTGAGATATTCGAAGGCATGCTCCATCACCACCATTCCCCATTCATTAGCTGGACCATAATCCCGGCAGGCTTCCGTCACCAACACCACCCTGCCTGTCTTTCGAGCTGATTTGCCAATTGTCTCCTCATCAAGGGGGGCGATGGTGCGGACATCGATTACCTCTACATCGATATCTTGCTTTTGTAATATCTGTGCTGCTAACATGGCATGCCAGACCATATACCCCGAGGTAACCACAGTAACGTCCATACCCTGCCGTTTAACATCGCATTGGCTGAGCGGTAGGACGTATTCACCTTCAGGCACCAAGCCGCGAAATGAATATAAAAATTTTTGCTCTAAGAAGATTACCGGGTTATCATCCCGGATAGCAGCTTTCATCAGGCCTTTCGCATCATAAGGGGTGGAAGGGAGGACAACTTTTAACCCGGGAGTATGTGCATACCAGGCTTCGAGGCTCTGAGAATGCTGGGCTGCTGTGCTCTTGCCAGCCCCGCCACCTTGCGGCATGCGTAAAACCCAGGGCACCTTACACTGACCGCCAGTCATAAAGCGCAGTTTTGCAGCCTGCGTGCAAATTTGATCCATTGCCAGACCAGAAAAGTCGACAAACATAATTTCGATCACTGGGCGCATCCCTACGATTGCCGCGCCTGTAGCTGCTCCGACGATGGTGTTCTCGGAGATCGGTGTATTGCGCACTCGCTCTGGTCCAAACTGGTCGAATAGTGTCCGGGTCACGCCAAACGCACCACCGTGTTTGCCGATATCTTCTCCCATGAGGAAGACATTTTCGTCACGTTGCATTTCTTCGCGCAACGCTTCACGAATTGCTTCCTGGTAGGTCAACTCTTTGGCTGGAACACCATCCGGAACCTGACGGATCAAATCAACCGACATCACGGGTGTGGTTGCACCTAAAGAGGTTGCGTCTCGGCTCTTTGTCGCCACGATTGACTCCTCTGTCTCTCAGCTATGCGTAGATATAGTCCATTGCAGTGGAGGGATCAGGCTCAGGACTCTGCCGGGCGAACTCCACTGCATCAGCAATTTCTTGCCGTATCTCGTTATCAATGCTGTCTAATTCAATCGGTTCCACTCTACCCTCACCCATTAAAGCATCCCGAAATCGGGGGATCGGGTCTTTCTTGCGATATTCTTCCACTTCAGCGCGGGACCGATAAACCTCGGGTTCACCTGCATAATGTCCCTCAAAACGGTACGATTCGGTCACAAGTAGGGTTGGTCCTTCCCCGCGACGGGCACGATCTACAGCCTGCCTTGCTGCCTGATAAACCGCCACTACATCGAATCCATCTACACGTACCCCTGGGATTCCATATGCTACAGCGCGCTGAGATAAATCTTTTACTTTAATTACATCCTCAATATTGGTGGATACCCCATAATGATTGTTTTCTAATACGAAGACCACCGGCAAATCCCAAACAGCAGCCATGTTCAACCCTTCATGCCAGTTGCCGGTGTTTGAGCCGGCTTCACCAGTGAAGGGCACGGTTACCCGGTCTTCCCCCCGCATTTTGAAGGCTAAAGCGGCTCCAACTGCCAGGGGGATTCCAGACCCAACCACAGCCAACGCTCCCAGACTACCGGTTTCAAACGCAGCGATGTGCATAGATCCACCCCGTCCTTTGCAGTAACCGGTTTCCTTCCCCAGGATTTCGGCCATCATCTTTTTTGTATCAGCACCTTTAGCAATATTGTGCCCGTGACTGCGATGCGTGCCAGCGATCAGGTCATCTGTCCTCAGTGCCAAACACACCCCTACCCCCGAGGCTTCCTGACCAATATAGGTATGAATAGCACCTTTGACCTGACCGCGCTTAAAGAGATCCATCGCTGCCAATTCGAATTCGCGAATTCGAACCATGCGGCGATACATCTCAAGTAATGTTTCCCGATCTATCTCCACGAGTTTATCCCTCCCGAAAATAGAGATCACGGATAAGGATTTGATTTTGAGCGTAGCGATACGTTGGTATCATGCTCAGTCTGTTGCATGTGTTCGCTCATGGCGAGCAATGCCTCTTCTGCGTCCCTGCTTTTTACAGCTTCCAGGATACGGCGATGATAATAGCTTGACCGCTCTCCAGCACCGGGGGTTGAGATCGCAAGTCGCCTGGCTTCCTGAAGCAAATCAACGATTGAGTTAAGAAGGATTGTGAATACGCTGTTTTTTGTTGCCTCAGCCAAGGCAATATGAAATAGCTTATCACCTTCAATATAACGATAACCGTTGGACAGGTTCTGTTCCATGATTTGGATTGCTGCTTCCATTTTTTCTATGTCTTCCCGAGTCGCATTTTGAGCAGCTAATGCAGCAACTGCGGGTTCGAGCACCTCCCGAACCTGGTGTAGATCGGCAATTTTCTTATAATCAGGGTCATTGGAGTTACTCAGGGAGTCCTCAAGGATATTCACCGATTCTTCAGCGACAAATGATCCCACTCCCATCCTGACTTTTACATAACCGGAGGCGCGCAGCATTTTGATCGCCTCGCGCACCACGGTACGGCTCACCCCCAGCCGGTCGCTCAGTTCTCGCTCGGAGGGAAGCCGGTCGCCCTTTTTTAGCTCGCCACTGCGGATCAATTCTCTGATCTGATGTGCAGCCTGGACAGACAGCAACCCTTCATCAAGCTTGATCGTACGGAAGATATCATTAGCCAGGGTGGGTTCACTTTCAAAGGTCATTCCGATCTATCCTCTAAATCAACAAAACCAAGTGAAGGGAATTCGCATTCCAATATGCAGAACGTCATTTGACAGCGACATAACGGTATGGTATAACTGGTATTACCAGTCATACCTGTTATACCATAAAACAATCGGTTGTCAACCCTCCTTAAATGCCAATAGAAAGGCGTACCCTCCTATGAACACCCACTGGAACAACTATTGCACGATGAGCATCGTGCACTTCATGGCCTTCCCCAACACGATTGGCGGTGAAGGACCCATCGTTGAGACCGTCTCCAAGATCGCCGCAGACCCCTTCTTCGGAGCGATCGAGATCGGCTGGATCAAAGACCCCGCCGTGCGCGCCCAGGTCAAGAAGGTCGTCGATACCGCCCACATCAAAGTCG
>JBFYSV010000350.1:0-4177 GCA_041301185.1 Anaerolineae bacterium | reverse complement strand
CGACCACCGTTCCAGATGCCAGCAGAATCAGCTGCTTGCGCGGCAGAGTTGCCGGGGTGCCGCGCGCTGTACGGGACAGGTTCACCACACTGCTCCAGGTCAGCAGGAGCAGTGCAGCGCCAAAGATGGGGAACCAGGTTCCCGCGTGCAGGCTGTTGAGGAATAATGGGTCGCTGTCTTTTTCGGTGTACAGGAGAGAGCCGTTACCCTGGGCGATGATCCCCAGGAGGGCCATCAAGTAGCCAGCCAAGATACGAGTCCAGCGCCAGGCATTTAACTGTCCTGGTCGCATGAGGATGGTTGCGTGATGCCAGAAGGCAGCCGCCGGGGCGACTAACCAGCCCAGGAGCCAGATATTGGGGTTGCTCAGGAGAGCCGCCTCCGGCCAGAATGGAAACATAAAACGCAGCCAGGTTTGATAATAGACCGGAAGCGGCGGTGGATTGATTGCCAGCAGGATGTTGAAGAACAGGCCGCTCATCGACCATAAGGTCAGCGCGGTCAGCCAGGCGATGGGGTACCTCGGGTTGCGCGTAACCAGGTACAGGCCTAGCCACAAGGCCAGCACTAGGCCAGCGAAATTAATGGCGAAAGTGAGAAAGTACAGGCTCCCCACAAATATACTGTACAGTCTTTTTGATTAAAGGGCAAGTACTTTTTCATTTCATTATTTCTAGATGCTCGCGCTGGATAACTGCCAGAAATCGCCAAACGCGGTGGGGAAATCTCACTGTTGACTCTACTGGTATTCTCAATAGAATTATATTAAAAGCGCATCCTTCTTTCACCGCCCAACTTCGCAGCCACCAAACTGAAGGGGAGTTTCGTTATCCCCGAATCATTTTCTCGCCCACACATTGGGGAGGTACCACGGGGTGGTGCTCCTGCTGATTTGTGCAGCCCCTGGTTTTCTGCCCGCCTAAACTGGCGGTTTTTGGCAGTTAACGCGCTTGTTTTGACAGTTGGTTATTGCTAGACTGATGTAAGAAAAGGAGGTCGCCTGATGAGCACCCGATTGATGATCCTGTTTTCTTTAGTATTTCTGTTCTTTGCTGCCTGCAGCAGCGCCCCGGAGATTCGGGCGACCTATAATTCAGCGGACCTGAAATTTGACGGTGAAGAGGCTTTCGCCATCGAGACCGAGCTGGTTACCCGCTTTCCGGATCGCGCCAGCGGGTATCCCAACAACAAGCTGGCTGCCGAGTGGATCCAAGCTGAGATGAGCGCCGCAGGATGGGACTGCTCCATCGACCAGTGGGAGATCATCAATTACAGCAAGCCGACTCCGCTGAATAACGTGGTCTGCAGGCTGCCGGGAGACTCTCCTCGTGAGATCCTGGTCATTGCTCACCACGACCAGGCACCCACCACCATTCAAGGAGCGGACAACGACGGTGCAGGTATCGCTATCCTGATGCACCTGGGGGAAATATTCGGGAAAGAACAGCCCCTGCCCTATACCCTGGTATTTGTCGCCACCGATGCAGAGGAATATGGAATGATTGGCAGCGGGCGGTATATTCAGAATCATCCTGACGTGAAAAATTTCATTGCCGGATTCTCCATAGATAACGTCGGGAGAAATTATTACGATGGCGTCAAGATGGAACAGATTGGGCAATACCGAAAATTTGGCGCGCTGTGGCTGGCGTTGGCGTTGAAAGAGGCAGCCAACCATGCCGGTTTGTGGCCCGTCGTCATCCCCAGTGTCGTGGACCAGATGGTTGGACAGATGGCGCCTATCTCTTTCATGGACCAGGGACCAGCCGTGGCAGCCGGTGTCCCGGCCCTGGGCATTGCCGGGCGCGAGCCGCCCGAATATGCCAGCGAGCATTACCGCCTGTGGCATGACCCGGACGATACGCTGGAGTACCAGTCGGCTGAAACCGTGGGCAGTATTGGGTTGGTGGCTGAGGCACTGATCCGCCAGCTACTGTCTATGCAATCTTTTCCGCAAACGTCTGGACCGTACCTGTATCTGGAAGGCAGCCAGCAGGTCTTTCAGGGATTGCCCCTGTGGTTGGTATTTATCGGCTTTACTGCCATTTTCTTCCTCGGCAGCTTTCTGACCGCCAGAGCTCCTTTCTCGGAGAAGATGAGGTCATGGAAGGCTGTTCTGCCTCACTTCGTCAGCTTCTGGCTGCCGTTCGTGGCTTTCGTGATCATGCTCTATATTTTTGTAGAAACCGGGCTCCTGCTGAAATTCTACCGCTACCCGGCAACCACGAAAGACCCTTACCTGACCCAGCCGAACTGGTCCGTCTTCGCCCTGGCGCTGGTTGGCCTGGTGGTCTTGCTGTTCCTTGGGCGCCGGATTGCTCAGCGCTTCGTGAGCTCGAGCCAGGGACCTCCCTTCGGAGCGATCAAGAGTTTTGCCTTGTTTGTCACCGGACTGGCTGCTGTTTATATCCTGGCCCTCAACCCCTTCTCACTGCTGTTCATTGTGCCACTATTGTTCTGGTTCCTGATTGCAGGCAGAAAAGGGAAGGGGAAAATCCTTGATGTCTTCTTCTTTGCGCTGGGCGGGTTGATGCTGTACGCGCTGATCTACATGTTCGGCTTCTTGACGCTGCGCTATGACTTCGCCTTCCTGTGGATGCTGCTGAATATGATCGCCGACCGGATGGTTAGCTTCCCAACCATGGTGGTGATCGCGGCAATTTTCGCCGCCGGGTTATCGATGGTGGTGAATCCTCCGCAGAAAGTGGCTGAGCGGGTTGAGGAAGTTATTGCACCAGTCGGAGTTTAAGGCTCCAGAGAGGCAGGCATTAGGTTAGTCGGGCAATACACCCAATCCCTATGGGGTTTCGCTTAGTATCAGGTTGCTCCGGTCCCGTGCTGGTCCTGGAGGGGTTTGATATCCCCGCATTTTCCGAAAGTAAGTAAGGAGGTGTTCCATGACGGATGAAAGCATACTACTCACAAAGCTGAAAAGCCCTAAAGCCTCAGTTCGGTATGAAGCAACCGAGTTGTTGCGCGTCCAGGCAGCCATTTCTACCACAGCACTCTCCGCCCTGAAAGCTGCGCTGAATGACCCAGATGCCTCAGTGAGGGAATCTGCGGCAAGTGCTCTGCATGTGCACGAGCTTGTAGCGGGATCGAGGGAAGAAATCATCGTTGAGGAGGAGATACCTGCCGAATCTATTGATGACTTAACTCCACCTGCGGGGCTCAATGAGGTAAAAGAAATCAATGAATTACACTTCACCTTCAAGCTGCCCCTAATCAAATGGTTACCTGGCTGGGCTATCACAATGTTTTTTCTGGTGGATTATTTGTATATATTTTGGCCACTGAATAATGTTTTTTCTATATTTATTGCATGTTTTTTGCTAATTGCGCTATATAGCGGGTTAGCGTTCCTTGTCAACCGAGCAACCATCCGTGTAACGAAAAACGAGTTGCGATTTCAGTATGCCCCGCTTCCGTTTGCAAGGACTAAACAGGTGCCAGCCTCAGGGTTAGTGCGGTTAAGCGTTGAGCAAACAAAGTTTTTCTTTCTGTTTTATTACCGCACCACATATCGCTTACAAGCAGTACTTGGTGATGGGCGTATTGTGGATTTGGCCGGAAGCTTACCATTCCCTCAAGAAGTTCTCTACTATATCAGTGTGATTACCAAGAATTGGCTTGGGATCAAGGATAAAAGAGTGGTCAGCATTATCAGAACGAACGCGTCTGACAGCCCGTCCGTGTAAGGGTGGACTTATTCGTGTTTTTATAAGGGCAGTAAAACCAATCTGGCGTCTTTTGGCAGTTAATCTGCTTGTTTTGGCGCTTTTCGTCTGACACAATGGGACTATATCTCGTAAGGGAGGGGTCCCATGAACATGAGGCAGGTCTCATTTCCAAAGACGAAAAGGCAGGCAGCTCGAATACCTCTTTTGGATCTGGCGCTGGCGGCAGATCTTTGGAGTTGGCTGCCCCAGGTGGCTATTGTAACAACAATCCTGGTGGTGGCGTCTATCTTCTTGATGCCCTCGCCGCTCGAATTCCCCATGGACGACAGCTATATCCACTTTGTGTATGCCGAAAATCTGGCGGAGCACGGCCGGCTCTTCTTCAATGACCCTGGCGAGAAAGGGGTGGGCTCATCCAGCTTGCTGTGGGTCTTGATCCTGGCAGCAGCCGATTGGGCCGGTCTATCCATGCATTGGATGGCTAAGCTAGCCGGGCT
>JBFYSV010000346.1:0-17030 GCA_041301185.1 Anaerolineae bacterium | reverse complement strand
CGCGCAAGGCAACTCATGGAAGAGGCAACCAGCGCAGGACGGGCCGTGGTTGGGTATGGTCTTCAAATGGGCGATGGCAGACTGACGTACTCCGCCCGGCTCCAAGCAGCCAACTCTCATTCAGCCAGCGGATGGGATGTGTACCGGCACGGCGAGTTGCTGGCAAATATCAGCTTGCAAGTGCCTGGGGAACACAACTTAAAAAATGCACTGGCAGCGCTGGCGGTTGCCGACTTGCTGCACCTGCCCGTAGAACAGGCTGCCAGAGCGTTGAGCGAATTTCGCGGTACGGGTAGGCGCTTTGATGTGCGCGGTGAGAGCCATGGCGTGGTTGTGATCGATGATTACGCTCACCACCCTACTGAGATAAAAACCACCCTGGCAGCGGCTCGCCAGCAATACCCCCGGCACAAGATTTGGGCAGTCTGGCAGCCGCACACCTATTCACGCACCCGAGCGCTTTTCTCCGATTACGTGGATGCTTTTGGAGATGCAGATCAGGTAGTCGTAACCGAGGTGTTTGCGGCTCGTGAAGATCCGCCCACCAATGGGTTTTCTTCCCGGCAGGTTGTGGAGGCCATGCGCCATCCAGGCGTGCACTTTTTAGCCAGTAATGACCAGGCGGTCGACTATTTGACTGCCAGGTTGGGTAACAATTCCGTCCTGATTGTCCTTTCAGCCGGCGATGCTGACCAGATCAGCACCCAGGTTTTGCAGAGGTTAAACTGACCAGGGTCGGGATGGAATGATTCAGGAGAGACAGAAATGCCTGAGCCTATTCGAAAAACCGAGAACGCGCTGAGTATCCATCAGATACTGGAGCTGCTATCGCGGCCGCAAAAAGATGAGGCGGCTGAGAATCTCAGCCTGGAGCAACCCTCCCACGGGGAGAAAATCCCCTCCCGTGATCTGGTTTTGCGGGTGATTAATGGCCTCAAGCAGGCCTGATGGAAAAAAAGAAACGTTACTTCTATGTCTTTGGCACTGGGTACATTCTTGAGCGCAAATCGACCTGATCAACTGGACCAGCCTGGTTCACATCCTTTGCATGTGGTTTTTGGCGACCGCCTGCGTGAGAATGTATCTCTGGGACGTTTCACGGCTGCCCGGGTGGGCGGTGTCGCCGATGCCTTGCTGGAAGTTGTTTCGTCTGAGGAGCTGGTGCAAGCTTGCCGCCTGCTCTGGAAACAAGATTTACCGTTTGTCATCCTGGGTGGTGGCTCGAATGTACTGGTGAGCGATGCTGGCTTGCGTGGAGTGGTCCTGATCAATCGCGCCAGAGACATCGCCTTCAATGAGACAGCCCAACCGCCGACGATTTGGGTCGAATCCGGCGCAAACTTTGGCGGGTTAGCCCGGCAAGTAGCCGCCCGGGGATTATCTGGGTTAGAGTGGGCAGCAGGTATACCGGGAACGGTGGGCGGGGCTGTGGTGGGCAATGCTGGCGCCCACGGGAGCGACATGGCAGGCAATCTTCTCGTGGCAGAAATCTTGCACCGAGAAAGGGGTAGGGAGCAGTGGAATGTGGATGACGTTGGTTACAAGTATCGCAGCAGCCTGCTGAAAGCACCCGCTCAGGCTAGGGTACGGAGCAGCAAGTTGCCTTCCCGCTCACCAGAGATTATTGTCCTGGCTGCGTTACTCAGGCTGGAACAGAGCGACCCTGCAACAGCCCAGGAGAGGATCGATGAGTATGTCAGGCAACGCCGCCGGACCCAGCCGCCAGGGGCAAGCATGGGATCCATGTTCAAGAACCCGCCGGGTGATTTTGCCGGTCGCTTGATTGAAGCGGCAGGACTCAAGGGCACCCGGATTGGAGATGCTGAGATCAGCAACTTACACGCCAATTTCTTCATAAACTCAGGCAATGCATCGGCGTTGGATATTTACAGGTTGATCCAGCTTGCCCGCCAGAAGGTAGCAGAGAAATTCGCGGTGGAGCTGGAGTTGGAAGTTGAGCTGGTTGGCGATTGGGATGTTCTAGGAAACGACTGATAAGGATGGATTAGAGAGCGTATGGTTGAGAAGCCGGGTAAGAAACTCCATGTAGGGGTTTTGTTTGGGGGGCGGTCGGGCGAGCATGAAGTCTCGCTGATGTCGGCGCGCTCTATCCTGGCTGCCCTCGATCCTCACAAATATTCGGTCGTGCCGATCGGAATTACACATGCGGGCGAGTGGTTATTTGGTGATCATGCGCTGGAAGCTTTGCTATCCCAGCAGCCGGGATCCCTTCAGCCCGTGACGCTCTTGCCGACACCCACCCGCCAGGGCTTGTTCGGGTTGCGCAAGGCAGATGGCGCCGAGATCATGCAGAAGCTACACGATCTGGATGTGATCTTCCCTGTGCTGCACGGTACCTACGGTGAAGATGGTACCCTGCAGGGCTTCCTGGAGATGGCTGACCTGGCTTACGTAGGCGCGGGTGTATTGGGATCATCGTTGGGCATGGATAAAGGCGTGTTCAAAGATGTGATGCGAGCCCACGATATCCCGGTGGTAGAGTCGGTCATCTTCTTGCGCAGTGAGATTGCCCAGAATTTGGAAGCGGTTCTGGACCAGGCAGAGCAAATAGCTGGTTATCCGCTTTTTGTGAAACCAGCCAACCTGGGTTCATCGGTAGGTGTGAGTAAATGCCGCTCGCGTTCCGATCTGTTGGAGGGGATTTTGGATGCCGCTCGTTATGATCGCCGGGTGTTGGTGGAGCGAGGTGTGAATGCACGCGAGATCGAGGTGAGCGTTCTTGGCAATGACGCCCCGCAAGCTTCTATCCCCGGAGAGATCATCCCGGCAGCTGATTTTTACTCCTACGATGCTAAGTACCACGATGACCGCTCACTTTTGCTCATTCCGGCACCACTCTCTGGAGAGATGGTTGAGCGGATCCAATCCATGGCAATCCGCGCCTTCACCGCCTCAGATTGTGCCGGGATGGCACGCGTGGATTTCTTATTGGATAAGGATAGCCATCAAGTATATGTGAACGAGTTGAATACTATCCCCGGTTTTACCCAAATCAGCATGTATCCCAAGCTGTGGGAAGCCAGTGGCTTGCCTTATCCCATGCTTGTAGATCGCCTGATCGAACTGGCAATGGAACGCAAAGCCGACCGGGATCAAACCGAACATCGTTATTATCGTCAAGGAGCAGGTAGTCATGGCGCGTACTAGACGGACGTCTGGTTCGTTCGTAGATAGTTTGGAAAAACAATTGCGCACCCGCAAAGAAGGTAAGAAGCGCAAAGTTGTCCGGACGCCGTCCTCACGGCAAGCTGGATATGGAGAACGGAACGTGCCGCCGGTGTTGATTCGCGGTGCTAATATTGGTGATATTACCTGGCAGCCCAGGTCGCGCAGCAAAACCAAGCCTCGCCGCCGCTACGATGTAGCCTTGAATATGCCCGGTGTAGAAATGCGCCTGCCTTCTCTACCCCAGGTTGCCGTTGGTTGGCGGTTGGCTTCATTCCTCCTGGTGGCAGCCCTCGGGATGTTGTTGTACCACCTGTGGAGTTCACCGCAGTATCGCATCCAGACCGCCCGGGTGATTGGGCTGCAACGCTTAACCAGCCAGGATGTCAATGCAGTGTTGAATGTACGTGATGAGCGGATTTTTGCTATTGATCCGGGCATCCTTCAGAAGAAGCTGATGCAAGCCTTTCCAGAGTTCTCCAGGGTGGATGTGAAAGTCAATCTGCCGGGAGAGGTGATTGTGAAGGTTGACGAACGCCAGCCGATCCTCACCTGGCGGCAGGATGGGCGCACGATCCTGGTGGATGCCAATGGCGTCTCGTTCCCTATGCGGGATGACAGCACAGCGGTACCAGCAGTGGTTGTAGAAGCTCATGGCTCGCTGCCGGTTCAAGAAGTGCAGATGGAGAGTCCATCCCTGGACCAATTTATGCCAGTCGAAATGGTTTCAGCCATTCTCTCGATGAGCGCCCAGGTACCTGCAGGCACACCGCTCAGCTATGATCCTCAGCGTGGATTGGGATGGCAGGACACCCAGGGTTGGGAAGTGTATTTTGGTGATACGCGCAATATGGATATGAAATTGCGGCTATACAGAGCAATCTTGGAAAAATTGGACAAAGATGACATTATGCCAGCGTTGATCAGTGTTGAACACGTGCATCTGCCATATTACCGTTTGGAGCGATAGCGCTCGGGGAGCAAACCTCGAATGGAACAGCCGATTGTTGTAGGCATCGATGTAGGCACAACGAAGATATGCACCCTGGTGGCAAGGGAAGAAGCACCCGGTCAGATCCGGATTTTGGGTGTGGGCATTGAACCGTCTCAGGGAATGCGCAAAGGTGTAGTGGTCGACCTGGGAGCTGCCTCTCAGGCAGTTTCTCGCTCGATCGAGAAAGCTGAGCGCACGTCTGGCTATGAGATCACGTCTGCATTGGTCAGCCTGGCAGGCGCCCAGGTGTCCTCCGTCAACAGCCGGGGGGTTGTAGGAGTGACGGGCCAGATGATAGACCAGGATGACATGGCCCGCGCGGTGGATGCTGCGCGTGCGGTGGCGATCCCCCACAATCGCGAGATCATCCACGTCATCCAGCGCGGCTATAACGTGGATGGGCAAGAGGGTATCCGCATGCCAATCGGCATGCACGGATATCGCCTTGAGGTGGAAACCCACATCATTACGGCCTCGGCTGCCTCGGTTGAGAACTTGCGCCAATCCGTGGGTGTTTCGGGGGTGGAGGTCTCGCAGTTTGTGCTCAACCCATTAGCCTCTGCTGAGGTGGTGTTAACCGAGACTGAGCGCCAGATGGGTGTGGTAGTCTGTGATATCGGCGGTGGTACCACGGATATGGCGATCTATATCGATGGAGATGTGTGGCACACGTCTGTCCTGGCAGTGGGCGGTAACCATATCACCTCAGATATTGCCCACGGGCTGCGATTGCCGATGTCTCAGGCCGAGGAGATCAAAGTTCAACACGGGCATGCCGTGCAATCGGAGGTTGGCTCACAGGAGTTCTTTAATGTGCGCCCCTTTGGCGAGGAGCAATCCTCTCAAATCAACCGCCAGGAGCTGGCTCTGATCATCGAGGCACGAGTCGAAGAGATGTTTGGGATGGTGCTGCAAGAGATCAAGCGCTCTGGATATGACGGTTTGCTGCCTGCAGGGATGGTACTCACCGGTGGATCCAGCCTGCTGCCGAGCATCAAGGTGCTCGCTAATCGCATGCTGGGCGTGCCGGTGCGGATTGCCAAGCCCGAAAATCTTATTGGGATGACCGACCGGCTCGATTCGCCGGCGTTCTCTACGAGTGTAGGGTTGTTGCGCTGGGCTTTTCTGTATAGCGAGTATTCGCCCGGTGAAGGAATTCGCAGCCCTCGCTACCAGCCCCAGTCGGATGGGGCAACTATGAGTAAGGTGAAAAGCTGGCTCAAGCGCCTGCTTCCATAATCACTGTTGAAATCAATATAGAGGAGGATTATCGTATGTCTAGAGAGAGTAATTTGCCGAACCAGCTGGAAAGCTTTGCCAAGATCAAAGTTGTTGGTGTAGGCGGCGGCGGCTGCAACGCGGTCGACCGCATGATCCAGGAAGGCCTGCAAGGTGTTGAGTTTGTGGCGGTCAATACTGACGCCCAGGCTTTGATGCTTTCGAAGGCCACCACCCGCGTTCGCGTGGGAGAGAAACTCACCCGTGGTTTGGGCTCCGGTGGCGATCCGGAGACCGGCCGCAAGGCCAGTGAGGAGTCAGCCGAGGATATCTACGATGTGATGCGAGGCGCCGATATGGTCTTCATCACTGCGGGTATGGGCGGCGGCACCGGCACCGGCGGGGCGCCAATCGTGGCGCAGATTGCCCGGGAAGTGGGCGCGCTGACGATTGGCGTGGTTACACGACCCTTCACTTTCGAGGGTTCCCGGCGTATCCAGTCTGCTGAGGCCGGCATCTCTAAGCTGAAGGAACAATCGGATACGTTGATTGTCATCCCCAACGACCGGCTCTTGCAGATTGTGGATAAGCGCGCTACCATGCAGCAGGCTTTCCGCATGGCGGATGATGTCCTGCGCCAGGGCGTGCAGGGTATCTCGGAGCTGATCACCGTTCCGGGTTTGATCAATCTGGATTTTGCAGATGTCCGTACCATCATGTCTGAGGGTGGCGCGGCCTTGATGGCGGTTGGCAACGGTAAGGGCGAAGATGGAGCACGCCTGGCGGCGGAAGCTGCGATCTCAAGCCAGCTCCTTGATATCACTATCGATGGGGCGCGGGGCATCCTGTTCAATGTCACCGGCGGTCCAGACCTGACCCTCTTTGAGGTCAATCAGGCAGCGGCAATCATCAAGGAAACTGCTCACCCGGATGTCAACCTGATCTTTGGCGCGGTCATCGATCCGAACATGAAAGAGGAAGTGCGCATTACGGTGATCGCGACTGGCTTCGAGCGCACGGGAGTACCTCGGCGGATCGTAGAGCAGCCTGCCGCAGAGCCTCGCGAGCGGGCAAGCGCTGCAAGTACGTCACCTGCCGTAAGCGTGCCGGCGCGCGAGTTCCAACCACGGGCTTTCAACACGGAAGATCTGGATATTCCGACCTTCCTGCGAAATCGCGGCCGCTAAATCAGGCGTGCCTGAGCGTTAGGCTACGAGACATTCGGTCTCCAATCAAGCCGGGTGCGTGGCAGCCCCGGTTGTAACAAGTTGCTGCTGAATGGATGTGAAATGTGCAGCCTCCAAGAGGTTTTAACGGCTGGAGAGGTTGAGGCAATGCTCGGATGGTGTTTGCCCACCCCTTTTGCCAAGGCCGGGATCTACCGGTCCTCCTCCCGGTTCTTCCAGGCTGCCTTTGGTTGGCTGCAATTTCTCGGGTCGCTCTCCCCACCCATGCCTTCGCGTGGGGAGAGCGACTCCCCGATATCCGAGACCATCTCTGGCTATGTTGATCGAGGGGGAAGCATGGCGGAGATGGTTATTGGTAATTCTGATATTTCTCACCCGCCTCACACAATAGCTGTTCGGTCTGCAAGGCTAGACCGGAATCTTTTAATCTAGGATAGTACTTTTTGACCTTGCCAACACCTACCATGTGTGCTACAATTGCGCCTGCAAATCACCCCATATGTACGATACAATTTGTGTATGCCGCCATAGATGGCGGCAACAAATGTTCTATTAATATTGACGCGGAGTTTTAATGCGCTGTCCCTACTGTAAGCAGGAACAATCCAAGGTAATAGACACAACTCATGATGCGCGGGGCGGTGTTCGCCGGCGGCGTGAATGTGAGTATTGTGGGCAGCGATTTAGCACCTATGAGCGACCGATTCTTGCTACTCCGCTGGTTATTAAGCAGGATGGCACACGTGAAGAGTTCGACCGCGAGAAGTTGATACGGGGGATACGTATCTCTTGCGCGAAACGCCCGGTTTCCGCTGCTGATATCGATCGTCTGGTAGGCGAAATCGAGGCGACCCTGCAAGCAATGGGTCGTGCGGAGGTATCCTCGCGCGTCGTGGGGGATATGGTCATCGCAGGTCTTAAAGAGCTGGATCAGATCGCGTACATTCGTTACGCGATTGTCTATCTGGGCCTGGACGACTTGAAGTCTATTCGTTTTGAGATTGACCGCCTTTTAGAAGGCTGATTAGTATTGGTACCCCGCCGTTACAGGGGGTAAGATCATCGGTTTACACCGAATGCTTGATTATCTTTGAGGAGAGATATCCATGTTGCACGACTCCCTGGTTCATGGACATAAGCATGGCCTGTTACCCACCCCACCCCTGCCCGAGGATATCGGCCCGGTGGACCTGACAGAAAATGCCCGCAAGGTGCTGGTGCGCCGCTATGTACGGCGCAGCAAAGACGGGCATCCAGCTGAAAGCGTGGAAGAGATGTTCTGGCGGGTTGCCTATCATGTTGCCAGAGTGGAAGAGGCCTGGAATGGTGATATCGAACAGCGCGCCAGAGAATATTACCATCTTCTCACTGCCAAACGTTTCTTCCCCAACTCACCCACCTTTACCGGTGCCGGCACGCCATTAGGCCAGTTAGCAGCCTGTTTTGTCTTACCCATTGCCGATGATATGGGGCGCAACCCGGCTGGCATCTTTCAAACCTTGCGGGACGCAGCTCTCATTCAGCAAACTGGGGGAGGTAATGGCTTCTCGTTCTCCCGCTTGCGTCCCAAAGCGACATTGGTCAAGTCATCCGCCGGTCAGGCTACCGGGCCGGTGGGATTCTTGCGCGTGTACGATAAAGCCTTTGGGGAGATTGCTCAGGGCGGCACCCGTCGTGGCGCGAATATGGCAGTGCTGCGCGTGGACCATCCGGATGTGGAAGATTTTATTACCTGCAAGACGGATGAAAACGCTATTACCAATTTCAATATATCGGTAGGGATTACCGATGCGTTCATGCAGGCAGTGCGCAACGATGATCAGTGGGATCTGCGCTTTCCGGATGTGAGCGCGCCGGAATATCATGAATTCCATGGCACTCTGGAGCAAGCCGAAGCGGCTGGTATCTCCATCCGGGTTTATAAAACCGTACGCGCCCGCGATCTATTTGAGAAGATTATCCAGCAGGCGCATTACAATGGCGAGCCGGGTGTGCTTTTTCTGGATGCCGCCAACCGCTCCAACCCCGTGCCGCACCTGTACCGGCTGGAAGCGACTAATCCGTGCGGCGAGCAATGGCTCGGACCTTATGAGAATTGCTGTCTGGGCTCGGTCAACCTGGCAGCACATTGCGGACAGGATAGTCAGGTGGATTGGGAGAAGCTACGCCAGAGCGTAGTTCTATCCACAATCTTTCTGGATGATGTGGTAGAAGCGAATGCTTATGTCCCGGCTGTGCCTCGGCTCAAGGAAGCTGCTCACCGCAACCGGCGGATTGGACTGGGCATCATGGGGCTGGGCGACCTGATGTACCATGCGGGCATCCGCTATGGCTCAGAAGAAGGTCAGGAGTTTGGCGCCCAGGTGATGGAGTTCGTGCGCTATCACGCCATGCTCACCAGCATACAGTTGGCTGAGGAACGTGGTTCTTTCCAGGCAATTCAAGGCAGCATCTACGATCCCCAAGATCTGAGATGGCAGCCGCCCGCACCTGTGCAGCCATACCAGCGCGAATTTGATCGTCCCGAGGTGGATTGGCAGAAAGTGATTGACGGAATTCGCCAGCACGGCTTGCGCAATGCTGCCCAGACCACTGTTGCGCCGACCGGCACCATTGCCACAGTGGCAGGTTGCGAGGGATATGGCTGCGAGCCGGTCTTTGCCCTGGCTTATATCCGCCACGTTAACGATAATGGTCAGGATCTACAGCTCACCTACGCCAGCCCGGCTTTTGAGAACGCATTGATCAAAACTGGTCTGGATGAAGAAACTCGCCAGAGAGTTATCGAGCAGGTGCTCGATCTGGGAACCTGCCAGGACCTGGCCGAGGTGCCTGAAAGTATTCAGCACACGTTTGTGGTCTCTGGTGACATAGCAGCCAACGAACACGTTCGGATGCAAGCTGCCTTGCAGGCATTTGTGGATAACAGCCTGAGTAAAACGGTTAATTTCCCCCCTGACGCCAGTCAAGAGGATGTTGCGACAGCATACCTGCTTGCCTGGGAGCTGGGATGTAAAGGGATCACGGTATATGTGACCGGCTCCCGTCAAAAAGTTGTTCTGGAGACAAATGCGACTGCCAAACAGAAGCAGCCTGGAAGCGAAGCCGCCAGCGCTGGGGCAGTTCCCGCCCAACAACCTGAGCAACTTGTGATGTGGCACGATAAGAAAAAACCGCGCCCGCGCAGCCTGCGAGGATACACCTACACGATCAGCACTCCCCTGGGCAAGGCTTTTGTCACCATCAACGAGAACGGCGGCAACCAGCCCTTCGAGGTCTTTATAAACACTGCTAAAGCTGGCTCTGATACCGCCGCAGTTTCAGAGGCGATCGGGCGGTTGATCTCGTACATCCTGCGCCTGACTGCGCCGGTAGCACCTCGTGAGCGATTGAAGGAAGTCTGGCGGCAGCTATCCGGGATTGGCGGCGGCAGGTCACTGGGATTCGGCCCGAACCGGGTGCGCTCATTGCCCGACGGGCTGGCGCAGGTGTTGGCGGAGTACCTGGAGGAGACCAGCCAGATCGCTGCAGAGGGGTACGCTGAGTCTGAAAGCTATGCCTCCAGTGGCAACGGACATAACCTGATGATCGAGGCAGCGCGTTCGATGGCAATCCCTGCCGAGCAGGCACCGCTGAAATTCGGTGATCTGTGTCCCGAATGTGGGCAAGCTGCAGTAGTTAATGAAGAAGGCTGCCGCAAGTGCTATGCCTGCGGTTTTAGTGAGTGCTAAAAGCACCGCTTGGATGATAGAAACCTGGATTGCGGGTGGGCATAAAACCCTCACCCGCAACTGTTTCTCATTGTTGGTATGCACCCATTCCTCGAAGGGGTTATTGCTGGATACGGTATCGCCATCCCGGTAGGGGCAGTGGCGATCTTGATTATCAATACTGCCATGCAACGCGGTTTTCGCACTGGAATTATGGCAGGGGCAGGTGCAGCAAGCGCAGATTTCCTGTATGCGCTGCTGGCGAGTATTGCCGGGGTTGCCCTGACAGCAGCCTTGCAGCCGGTTGCCAGATCCTTGCGCATCCTGGGGGGCCTCGTGCTGGTGGGGATTGCCCTGGCAGGCTTGTGGAAGGGTGTTAAGCGCAAGGAACACTCCGCTCTGGCAACCCAGGAAGGCTCGCTGCTAAAGACATACTTCCAGTTTTTGGCGATAACTATCCTGAATCCTCTGACGATTGTCTACTTTACCGCCTATATCATTGGCAGGGATTTTACCGCTGATGACTACTCACTTCAGTCTGTCCTGCTATTTGTTGCTGGAGCTGGGCTTTCTTCTTTATCCTGGCAGATGTTGTTAGCATTGGTGGGTGGGGCAGCAGGCAAGCGCCTGTCATCCCGGTGGCAACTGCTCACCTCGCTCGCCGGTAATCTGCTGGTGTTGGCGCTTGGATTGCGGATTCTGCTTACAGCGATTCGGGGATGAGAATCGGACCAACTATCTTCATTGGGTAGCTTAGTGCGGTAAAATCCAAACGAGGAGACAGCCATGAACCTAGATTATTCTATTAAACAGCTTACAAGCCACGCAGCAGCTATTCAAGCTCTTGCCCGCGAAATACCAGATGAACAGGCGCGCTGGAAACCTGCACCTGACTCATGGTCAATTTTGGAAGTGGTCAACCATCTGTATGATGAAGAACGGGAAGACTTCCGCGTGCGCCTGGATTATATCCTGCACCGTCCGGGGCAGCCCTGGCCGCCCATCGACCCGGCAGGTTGGGTCACCAGCCGGGAGTATAACCAGCGTGATCTGGAAGAATCGTTGAAAAATTTCTTGAGTGAACGGGAGAGATCCCTTACCTGGTTGCCTGAGCTGGCTTCAGCGAATTGGGCGACAACCTGCCCTACACCCTGGGGTCAGATCACTGCCGGGGATATGTTTGCTGCCTGGATAGCTCACGATATATTGCACCTGCGCCAGCTCGTGGAGCTGCACTGGGCATACAATCTCCACAAGGTAAAGCCCTATACCGTGCAGTATGCCGGCGACTGGTAGCCCTCTGGAGCCGGAGATCACCATCCGGGAAGAGCGATTAGAGGATATCCCTGCTATCCGCTTCGTTAATGAACAAGCATTTGGCCAGCCGCAGGAAGCTGAAATTGTCGATTCCCTGCGACAGTCTTGCGATGCCCTGCTCTCCCTGGTAGCCCTTGATGAAGGGCAGGTAGTAGGGCACATCCTGTTCAGTCCGGTCACCATTCCGAATGGAAAGGATGTGGTTCAAGGGATGGGCTTGGGTCCGTTAGGGGTGTTGCCAGCCTTCCAGCGCCGGGGGATTGGCTCAAAGCTGGTTGAAACCGGCCTGAGGATCTTGGGAGAGCATTCCATCCCATTTGTTGTTGTACTGGGGCACGCTGAGTATTACCCGCGCTTTGGTTTTGAGCGGGCTTCTCTGCACGGCGTCCTCAGCCAGTGGCAGGGTGTGCCAGACGAAGCGTTTATGATAGTTGTTAATGACGCGGAAGCATTGCATAACGTGAAAGGTGTTGCCTATTTCCGTCCTGAATTTGACGCGTCCGTTAACAATGAATGATATCTTCACTCGTCTCATTCACTGGATCAAATACGTTTTGATTCCCTGGTACACCTCTCTGGGGATAACCAAAGGTACAATTACGCTGGAGGTGGTTGGCAGGCGATCCGGGCGGAAAATCCGAGTCTCGGTTACGATGGTCAGGCATGCTGGTAACCGCTACCTGGTATCGCTTAATGACAAGTCGCACTGGGTTCAGAATGTTCGTGCTGCAGGTGGGTCAGCAATCATCCACTCCGGGGGAAAGACCCCAGTGCAACTGGTGGAAGTCCCAGCGGATGAGCGAGCCCCAATCTTGCTCGGTTACGTGAATCAGCGCGCTTTCAGCCATTCTGGAGCATCCTCTGCACGTCTCTTCTTCGGCTTGGCTCCCAATCCAAAGATGGAAGAAATGCAGGCAATTGCTAACCATTACCCGGTATTTCGTATCGAAGTAAGAGAATAAGGGCAGGACAGGTTTGGGGAGTAGGACCGTTGCCAGCTCCTGGGTTATAATATCCAACGGTACACCGACACATTCCGATCTAGCTTACCCCACGGATAACAAACCATGGTCAAACGTCTTGTGATTGTTGCCGGTAATATTGGCACTGGCAAAACCTCCCTCACCGAGCGCATCGGCTCCCGCCTCGGATGGCAGACTGCATTTGAGTCAGTCACCGATAATCCTTACCTATCCGATTTCTATGCGGATATGCGCGCCTGGTCGTTCCACCTGCAGGTCTTTTTCCTGGGGCACCGTGCCGCACAGTACCTGGAGTATGTCAACCTGCCCCAGTCAGCCATTCTCGACCGGAGCATTTATGAGGACGCCCTGATATTTGCCCGCGCCCTGCACGAAATGAATAATATTAATGAAAGAGATTATCTCTCCTACCGGCGGGTTTTCGACCTGGTGGTAGCTAACCTTCCCCCACCCGACTTGCTTATTTACCTTAAGGCACCTGTGTCGGTCCTGATCGAGCGAATTCACCGGCGGGGCAGGGCGATCGAAACTGGCATCACCGCCGAATACCTGTCATTGCTCGAGTCTTTTTACGAGGATTGGATGGAAACTTTCGATCTCTGCCCGGTGCTGACCATCCGTACCGATGATCTGGACTTCGTTCACAAACCCCGCCATCTGGATATCGTTGTCCAGCGCATCCAGGACATGCTGGCAGGCAAAGAGGAAGTGGTCTTTCCGGCGAACTCTTGATTTGGACTGTTATTGCCCAATAGCTTGCTGGAGTGCCAGGCAGACGTAATCGACCTGGGCTTCGCTCATCACTCCTGAGAACGGCAGTGCCAGGCTGCGCTTCCCCAGATCCTCGGTAATGGGGAAATCGCCCGGCTGGTAGCCGAAGCGTTCGACCATGTAGGGTTGCAGATGGATGGGCAAGAAATACGGTCGGGCAGGCACACCCAGCTTACCCAGGGCACTGGCGACACCATCCCGGTCAATCTGCGGGTCAAAGCGTACCACATAGACAAACCAGCTGGCCCGGGTCGTGTGGGCTGACACCTTGGGCAGCATGACACCCGCAGTCCCAGATAGCCGCTCGGCGTACCAGCCGGCTACCCGGTCGCGTTTCTTCATAAACTCTGCCAGGCGAGCGAGCTGAACCCGTCCCAGGGCTGCGCTCATCTCATCCAGGCGGTAGTTGTAGCCCAGGTGCGTGTGTTGCAGCCAGGTGTCACCTGGGGCGCGCCCCTGGTTTCGCATGGCGCGCATAAAATCAGCAGCTGCATCGTCATCCGTGACGATAACAGCTCCCTCTCCGGTGGTCATCTGCTTATTGGGGTAGAAGGCGTACACACCGTAATTGCCAAGCGTGCCAGCTTTGCGCCCCTTGTATTCAGCTCCTAACGCTTCGCAGGCATCCTCAATGACTTTCAGACCGAACTCGTCAGCGGTTGTCTTGATGCGGTCCATTTCCGCTGGCTGACCGAATACATCTACCGGTAGAAGCGCCTTGAGGCTGTTGCGCTTATCTACTCCCCGGCGCGGCAGCCATTGTTTTGCTGCTGGACCGTTTGTAACAAGGTCGCTGGCGGCTTGCTGGACAAGCTGCGGATCGATATTCCCACTAAGCGGGTCAACGTCAACAAAGACGGGCACTGCGCGCTCAAACAGCAGGACATTGGCTGATGCGACGAAGGAGAAAGGTGTCGTGATCGCCAGGTCGTAATCCTGGATAGCAGCTGCCCGCACGCACAGGTGCAGTCCGGCGGTTCCCGAGCTGACCCCAATGGCATGCTGGCTGTCAGTGTAATTGCTGAATGCTGCTTCGAAAGCCAGGATTTCCCCGCCCATGCTAAGATTAGGGGTGCGGAGCACTGCTGCAACAGCCTCCCGCTCGGCGTCCGTCAGGTCGGGAGAAGACATGGGAATGTGTTGGAAGTTCATAGTATCCTGATTAAGTTTTCCGTAGAGATGTATCAACAGTTGTCAAGGGAACAGGTCACTCCGGCCAGATGCTACCGGCGCGCACGACGCCCCCTTGGGGGACGTCGCTCTTGACCGTAGCGCCGTTACCGATTCGCGCCCCGGCACCGATCTTCACCAGCAAGTTGACCGTAGCGCCCATCCCCACCAGCGAGCCATCCCCGACCTGCACGCCGCCTGCCAGGATCGCCCCGGGAGAGATATTGACATAATTTCCAAGCTGGCAATCGTGCGAGATGATTGCCCCGGTGTTCACGATTGTTCCGAAGCCCAGGCGAGCCTCGCTGCCCACATAAGCATGCGGAAATACCTGCACGCCGGGTGACAGCAATGCGCTGGGTTCCAGATACGCCACCGGGTGGACCGCTGCCGGGCAGGTGAAACCCGCCTGGACCAGGCGCTGGAATACCTTTACCCGGACCGCCAGGTCGCCGATACCGCCAACTGCATTGGCAGCCAGGCGCACGCCTCGCTCGAATAGCTCTGGAAGGGCATCCCCGCCCCCCAAGACTGGCAAACCCAGGATAGTCTGACCGGCAGGGATGCCGTCATCTACTAATCCAACCAGGTGATAGCTGCCCACGGCGCGCAGCAGCTCGATCAGAGCTTTGCCGTGGCCTCCGCCTCCATAGACGATCACGGCTGTTGGGTCAAACGCTGCCTGGGGGGCGCTGAGGTCAAGCTGGACGGCCTGGCCGAGATGGGCTCTCACAAGGCTTTCGGTGATAAGCGGCCCGAGCGGCAGCCTATCCAACGCCAGGCCCATCTGGCGAGCCAGCGCCAGGGCAGGTGCGGAGATGCGCAGCCCAGAAGGGATTTGATCGCCGCTCAGGTTAGGGTCTGGGCTGGCTTCCATAGCCGGAGGTGCCCAGGTGGCTGACTCCGCCAGGTAGCACAGCAGCTCTCCGGCGCGGGCAGTCTGTCCCTGGCTGAAGCGCAAACCGATGACATACCCGGCGGCCTGTGCTTCCAGGTCCGCCGTCGACTTGGTCGTCTCCAGGGTGCACAGGATTTCCCCTTCGGACACATATTGCCCTTCGGATACGTGCAGGGCTGCCAGGATTGCTTCTGGCTCGTTCGGATTCAGCAGGGGGATTGTGATCGTGACAGGCATAGGTTTCTTCTGGCTTGATTTTACCTGCTGTGAGCGATTTCCAGGCAGATTGCGACAATTTGGTCCACCTGGGGAAACGCGCTGGCTTCCAATTCGCTGGATGCCGGGACAGGGATCTCTATAGCTGCCAGCCGGCGGGCGGCTTCCAGGTTTAGTCCTGGCGTTTCCATGCAGCGAGCCAGGATTTCCGCCCCCCAGCCCAGGCTCAGCGTGCCCTCTTCGAGTGCCAGCAAGCGGCGCGTGCGCCGGAGCGCATCGAGCAATGGAGAGATCTCCAACGGCGCCAGCCGGGTGGGTACAACCAGATCGGCAAAGACCTCGTGCTCATACGCCAGTTTCGAGATCGCCTGGCAGGCAAGCTCTGCCATGTAGCCGTAGGTGCAAATCGTCAGGCTGGGAGCAGGGGATTCGCGCAGCGCCACGTGGTAAGCGGGTGAATTGTACCCACCTGTATGGTCTGGCAAAAACTGTAGAGTGAACTCGGAATTTGAGCTGGGCTCGTATATGGGCAGCAAATAAAGCAGCTTATTTTCAATGAACAGAACTGGATCGTCAGTGGATAGAATCGCGTCCGATAATAATTGGCCCGGGTCACCCAGGCTGGTAGGGGCCAGGACGCTCAAACCCGGCACGCCCAGGAATAGTTTTTCCAGGGTCTGGCTGTGGGTGGGTCCATAGCCGCGCCGCCCGCCCATCGGCGTTCGTATCACCAGCGGCACGCGCACCTGCTCGTTGTACATCCAGCGGAATTTAGCAATGTGGTTGATGAGCTGGTCGGCAACCAAAGTGATGAAATCGCCAAACATAATCTCCACAACCGGGCGTAGACCGCGCAGCGCCATCCCTGCGGCAACACCGGCGATCCCGGCTTCGGAGACCGGGGAGGTGAGAACCTGGTTCGGGAAGGTTGTGGATAGCCCGCGGGTCACTTTGAACGCTCCGCCATAGGGATCAAGCACATCCTCACCCAGCAGGTAGACATCAGCACTGGCGGCAAAGGCGCGCTGCAATCCAGAATTAAGCGACTCGAGGACGGTGGTCATCGTTAAGCACCTCCTTTTTCGCTTCGAATGCGTTGATCCATAAGTGAGGGGTAAGAGTCTGCCAGAGCTTGCTGGTAGGCCTGTGAAATCACCTCATCCACGGTTGCATAGATGGTCTGGCGTAAAGCTGGCTCAAGCCGGGCAGCGTGGATTTCGACCGGATCGCGCTGGGAGCGCATGCGTGCAATTTCTTCTGGAGGGCGGGTATCATCCCCTTTGGAATGGGGTCCAAACCGGCAGGTGTGCAGGATTAGGGCGCGGGGGCTGGATGTCTCGCGGGTTGCGAGCAATAAATCTCGCGCTATTCGTGAAATTT
>JBFYSV010000345.1:0-3611 GCA_041301185.1 Anaerolineae bacterium | reverse complement strand
GGCCTCCAGGCATGGCTATTCGGGGTTTGCCGCGGCAGGGATGTTATCCGCAGTGATCGCCCATTCTTCTCCCGCAGTTGGGGGTTAACGCAGTGATTTTATCATATAATGTATGCGTTACCCGGTTGCGGTGCGGGCGAGCCCCGGGGTTGTAACAAGCTGGTCTGCGGCTACTATAGAGAGGTAAGGGAGCTGGTCAACAGCGATGCACAATCGGATTGGGTTTATCGTTGCCATCGGTATCGTTTTTGGATTGCTAGTTTTAACCATCTCCCGAAGCGCAGTCGCCCAGGGTGGTGTCTGGCAGGGGCAGGGTGAGGAGGCCAATCTCGCTGGGGAGCTGGTTCAGGCTGCGCCTACGCCGTCCCCGGCAACCACCACCTTAAGCGTGTGCAGCCAGCATGCCCCAAAGTGCCCGCTCGACCCGGCTACCTGGCCTGGCGAGCCAGACGGCTGGCAGTACACCGGCAAGAAGTGGACCTGGTACCCCTATACCATCAACCGCTTCAACCGGCAGACCATCTGGGAGTACAGCCAGCCGTATGCAGGCGAAACACCGGAGTACTTCGGTCAGCGCGAGGATCACTACTCTGATTACACCAACTCTCCCGACGAATACCCGCTGGTGAAAGGGCGAGCGCCAAAGACCTATGACTGGGAGCGCTGGATGCAGGTGGGGGATAACTACAAGGTGATGCAGCTGGGCAATAACCGCGAGACAAAATCCTACCTGCTCGGTGAAACCGATTGTGAGACCGGGATATTTTATCCCGTTGTCGACCACACCACGCCCTATTTCTATACCCCCATGTTCACCAACCGCTGGGGGAGCTGCACCGGCGGAGGTTACGTGGCCGCCTACCTGACCGAAATCTGGGGTGAGCCGCTCTCCAAGCAGCGCCAGGCGCTATGCGATAATAAGATAAACGGCATCCCCGCCGAGTTCAGCCCGGTGGGTAATCTGGTGTGTAAGGTCAGCCCGTACGTAGGCACCGTCTTCCAGCGCTACATCTTCGGTCCCCGCACGCCCGGCAGCCGTCCCAGCGTGGGCTGCGAGGCGGTTTTATACGCCTGGGGCTGGACCGAGCCGCAAGCCCCGCTCAGCGGGCAGGATTACCAGGCCTGGTTCCGCAACGGCGAGCTGCGCTTCTCGCGCTGGTACGACTTGACCCGCAAAGTAACTGCTGGGAATGCGCCCGCACCGGACGATCATGAGTGGTGGAACTGGAACTGTTCTGGCGCCTGGACCGAGGAAGGCAACTGGCTCTACACGGGTACTTTCCGCGCCGGGCAGACGGTCTATCACGACCAGGTGGAGCTGCCCAAGTTAACCGTGGCAGAAGTCAGCCCCAACGGCGGTAGGCTGGTGCTGGAGGAGATTGGGACGACCCTTACTTTCCCGCTGGGCACGTTCACCGAGACGGTGCGCATCGTCAAATACTCCCCATTAGAGATGGAGCTGCCTCCCACTGAGGGAAAAACCCTGGTCGGAGCGGCATTCCACCTGTTTGCCGAGCAGAAGGATGGGTTGGAGATCGTTCCGCCGCAGGTGCCTTACCAGGTCAGCATCCAATACGCTGCGGACCAGCCCGGCATCTTGGGGAGCGAACTCGCCTTGTACGCCTGGGATGGCTACGCTTGGGTGCGCGAGCCGAGCAGCCGCATGGACCCGCGTACCCGTACGGTGAGCGCTTCTCCTGACCATTTCTCACTGTGGGCTGTGCTGGCAGACAGCCAGCGCATCTATCTGCCACGAATTCGCTCGCCCCGCTAACCGCAGCGGTAGGGCGGCTTTCCAAAGCCGCCGCCAGAATTAGGCAACTTCAGGAGCCTGTATGACCGAGCCTACCCCCACTATCCGACAACCCCGTTACCTCCAGGCGAGCCTGGCCATTTTTGCAGGGCTGCTCCTGCTGGTTTTCGCACTGCTTGCCCTGCGCCAGCCGCCAGCTCATGCCAGCCAGCCACTGGGAGATCAACCTGCTATAACAAACCAGCCTTTCCAGGCAGCCCCTGTATTCCAGCAGCAAGCCGGCTCAGCCCTGAGCATCTGCAGCCAGCATGCCCCCAAGTGCCCGCTTACCGCCGCCGGGTGGCCCGGTGAGCCGGATGGCTGGCAGTACACCGGCAAGAAATGGATCTGGGTGCCCGGCACGCCGAATGTCTACGACCGCCAGGCGGTCTGGGAGTACAGCCAGCCCTACACCGGCTCTACCCCGGAGTATATTGGCCAGCGCGAAGACCATTACGCCGCTTGCACCGGGGACCCTGCCGATTGCTCCCTGGTCAGCGGCACCCACCCGGTGACCTACGACTGGGAGCGCTGGCTTCAAGAAGGGGATAATTACCGGGTGATGCAGCTGGGTAACGTAAGCGAGGCAGAGGCCTACCTGCTGGGCGAGACCGACTGCACCAGCGGGATCATTTACCCGGTGGTTGATCACCAGCAGCCCTTCGCCAGCACGCCCATGTACACCAACCGCTGGGAGGCGTGTAACGGCAACGGCTACGTGGCAGCCTCCCTCTACGATCTGTGGGGTGAGCCCATGTCGCAGAAACGGATCAGCCTGTGCGATAACCCGGTGAACGGCGTTCCGGCTTCCCTGAGCCCGGCAGGCAACACAGTCTGCAAGATCAGCCCGTATGCGGGGGTTGTCTTCCAGCGCTACATCTTCGGCTCGGAGGTGCCCAGCGAGCCTGCCAGCGTGGGTTGCGAGGCGGTCTTATACGCCTGGGGCTGGAGCGAGCCGGAGGCGCCGGATTCGGCCCAGGCTTACCAGTCCTGGTTCCGCAACGGCGAGCTGCGCTTTACCCGCTGGCATGATCTCTCGGACCAGGTGGCGCCGGGGGTTATACCTGCTGCGGATGACGACGATTGGTGGGATCCGCGCTGCCAGGATGCCTGGACCGAGCAGGGCAACTGGCTGTACACGGGCACGTTCCGTGCCGGGGCGAATGAATACAGCGACCAGGCCCAGCTTCCGCTGCTCAACACGGTCAAGATTCCGCCCTCCGGCGGGAGCTGGTTCCTGGACGAGCTCAATACTACCTTTACTTTCCCCAGCGGGACCTTTACCGCCACCGTGCAGCTGGTGCAATTCACGCCGCAGCAGGCGGAGCTTCCCCCCTCACCGGGATTGTTCCGGCTTGGCTCAGCCTTCTACATTTTTGCCGAGGATCCGGGGACACTTGATCTGGTTCAGCCTGGAGCAGCTTACACGGTCACCGTCCAGTACGACGATTCCCAGGTGGGCAGCACGGAGAGCAGCCTGGCGTTGTATGGGTGGGATGGTCGCCAGTGGCTGCGCGAGCCCACCAGCGCCGTCGATCTCCAGGCGAATACCATCAGCGCCACGCCACAGCATTTCTCGCTGTGGGCGGTGATGGCGGAGGGCCGCCGCATGTACCTGCCCCACCTGTCACGCTGACAGGTACACCTGCTCCAGGTTTTTGGTCAGGATATCCCAATAGTAGTCTTCGGCGCGCTGCCTGCCAACCTGAGCCAGCTCGGCTGCCAGGTCCGTGTCTTGCAAGACGCGCAGGATTTGCTCTGCCAGCGAACTGGCGTTGCCTGGCTCGGCGAGCAAGCCGGCAATGGGCTGGTCTGCGCT
>JBFYSV010000344.1:0-5331 GCA_041301185.1 Anaerolineae bacterium | reverse complement strand
GACTCGATATCCACCCGGTACACGGCGGCAGTGGGGCATTGCGCCGCGCTGACCGGATAATCCACGCCGAACTCCAGGTGGGGAGCGTACTTCACCAGCAGCAAGCGCAGGGCGCGGCTGGCTTCTTCCTCGCCCACACGGTGAGCGGTGCCAAACACGATCACCGAGCGGTATTCCACACTGAAATTCAGAGGCTCGCTGCTGACGTACATCCGCCCCATCTCCACCACCTGGTAGCAGACGCGCGGGTTATGCTCCAGATTGGCGCTGGTGCGCCCTATCGGGGAGCGGTGGAAGTACAGGCAGTTTTGCGCCTCGTCATACACATAGTTGTGGGCGTTGAGGAAAGGCTGCTCTCCGGCGGCGGTCGCCAGGGTGCCGTAGGCGCCGCCCCGCAGCAGGGCTTTGATCCAGCCGTCATCGTCCACGGCGCGCTCATCTCGGCGCAGCTGGTTGAGCTGCGGATCGGTAAAGATTTCTTCGTTCTTGCGGGCGATTTGTGCGTCTGTGGGCATGTCCTTGTAACCTTTCTAGGTGCACCTAACATACTCCAAATACCGATTCTCCGGTTTAAAACCAATCGATTCATACAGCCGTATGGCGGGCGTATTGTTCACCCCGGTAGAGACGCAGGCGCGCTGCATGCCGCGCGCCTGAAAGCGGCGCAGACCTTCCAGCAGCACGGCGCGGGTCAATCCCTGCCGGCGGTAAGCCGAGCGCGCCCCCACCGGACCAAAATCGCCGATCCGGTTGAGCGGGTCGAGCCAGCAGTTGACATACGCGCCAATGACGCCGTCTGGCGCGATGGCAACGATGTCAAGATCGCGGTCGTAGCCGGGCAGATGCATCAGGCGGGCATAATCCTCGTCTGTGACGTTGCCGACCGTCCAGGGGTACCATACTTCGCGCTCGGCCCCCGCCCGGTTGGTGATTTCGCTCGCCCCGGCGAATGAGCGCACCTGGCAACCGGCGGGTAAGGCAGCTTCGGGTACCGGCTCGTCCAAAGAGCGCAGCATGTTCACCTCGGAGAACTCGCCGCCGGGCTGAAAGCCGTGCTGCTCCAGGAAGGCGATCCGCTTGGGGTTATCCTGGCGGGAGCCAGACACAATCTTGCTGCCCCACTGTTGGGCGTCCATCTGGCGCAGCTCGCCGAGACGCGCTTCTAACCAGGCCATTGCCTCGGCCTCGATCCCGCGCCACTCGTACTCGGGATGTACCTGCCAGTCGAAAGACGGGTCTTCACCCAGCATGGCGTAGCCGACCAGCTTGCCCTGCCCATCGTGCCACAGGCGGATATACTCCTGGGGCTTCAAGTGGCAATCCACCATGAAGAAGTTCCAGAGCAGCTCGCCCACATGCCAGTAGCGCCAGTCGTTGGTCTGTGAGCGCGCCTGCATCAGCATTTCTTGCATTTGGCGCAGGTCTTGCTCAGTTTGATAGAGCCGAGAAGTCCATGGGGCTTTATTGGGCATTGCGAACCTCTATAGAAAATTTCTTGTGCAGCAACTCCAGATCGCCTCGCTGCTTGTCTGGAAGCTCATAGCCCGTATGGCGCTCTATCTGCGCTTCTGGGGTAAGGCAGCGGACAGCCAGCCCGGCGATCCGGCCCTGCCCGGCGAGGTCTTGTCTTGTGAAGGTGCGCCCTTCGAAATCCCAGGCAGGGATACCGTTGCCCTGCTCATCCAGGCGCATGGCGTGCACATCGATCTCGCGCCCATCTAGATCGTGCAAGACAAAGGCGGTAGCGGTCTCAGCACCTTGCGCATCGCTGACCCAGCGATTCTCGGACCACAGCTCTTTCAGGCTGAAACCTTCGCGGCTCAAGAGCTCGCCCAATCGAGCAAGATCGTCGAACAGCACGATCACGTCCAGGTCCTTGTGGGGCCGGGTCTGCTCGCCGAGCAGGGCGTCGATCCCCCACCCACCGGTCAGCCAGGCCGGGATGTCGTTTTCCACCAGCAGTTTATAAATGAAGACGGCGTCTTGTGAGTTAATCATAGGAGAGCCCAAATGGATAATAAACTATCTTTCCTCACTTTTCCACTTTTAACGAGCTTACCAGGGCATCGAGCTGGCCGAGAGCTGGCTGGAAAAGGTCCCCCGCCTGGGCGTTCAATGCGGTCAGTTGTTCGGTACTCATTGCCTGCGGAGGCGGGCTGTCCTCGCTGAAGGCGACGGGTGCGATCTCAAGCGGAAAAACTCCTGTCAGCACCGGGAAGACCGCCGAGAAGTAAATTTCGCCATCTTCGCTGAGACCCTGGAAGGTGTAGAAAATGTGATAATCCAGGAGCGGGTCAATTCCTTGGGAAAAAGCTGTCAGATAGCGGAGGCCTTTGCCGCCGTTGAACTCCACGTACTGTGGCTGGGCACAGAACACCTGCGCCGAATTTAGCCACGGTAAGAACGGCAGGGCCAGCTCCCCGCTAACTGGCGCAATCCGGGCGCATCGCTCCTCGAGATCGGGCTGCGTCTCCAGCAGGCGGCGCAGGGCATCGAGCTGCTCAGGGAAACCTGTGGGTTGATCTTCTCCGTACCCGCTAAAATCCTGGGTCTGGAAAGCCATTAACCGTGGTGTCTGGAAGGGGTAGGGAAGCTGGGCCGGGTGGCCCCCGTTGTAACCAAGAAAACGAAACTGGACGAAGGCTGGGTGCGCCTCAGCGTACATGATCTCTGGGGTGAGCTGGACGACCGGCACGGTCTCAGCTTCAACCAGCAGTGCCAGCGCCGGGTCGTACGCAAATTTGAAGAACCGCCCAAAGTCGAAGAAAGCCGCTGTCTCAGGTTGGGCTGCTGCCTGTCCTTCCCCGGGGAAAAAGGTAAAGCTATCCAGCACCTTCTGATATAGTTCTTCCAGGTCGGCTGCTGCTGCCTCTTCGCCCGAGGGATGGAAATAGAGCTGGTAGACCAGGGGACCATGCAGGGCCATCATCACCCGCATGCTCAACCGCGCCGGCACCCCTTCCAGCACCTCGGCCGGCTCACCACCCAGGGAGGTCGGGGTACGCTGGACCGGCGTGGGGAGCTGGGATATGGCATTCTGACTCAGGAAACCGCTCACCAGACCTTCCAGGTCAGCCCCTTCTGCAATCGGGCGGGCTGAGACGACCAGGGAAACGCGCAGCGGGTCTGAGCTCTCATCCAGCGCCTGGCCTATGATCGCTGGCGCCTGGGGATTGTCGATCTGCACCTTAAAGCTTTCTGGATAGGCAAAGCAATACCCGTACAGGTTATTGACGTACAGAGTCTCGCCGGATAGTGGACACCCGGCTGCCCCGGGTGTGGTGGTGTCCACTGGAGAAGTTTCAGTCGGCGGCGCTGGTTGGGCGCTGGGCGATGCGGGGGCGAGTGGAGTCGCGCTGGGAGCGACAGTATTTTCGACCGGCTTCGCCAGCGGGCTACAGGCCGACAGCAACAGGCCGGCGATCAGGAACATAAGGGCGATGTGGATGCATAGTTTGAGTGTCATAGCCTGTTTTCTCCTTTCGGGTGACTTTTCATTGTTGATTCCCAGGGTGACCATTCGACTCACCTATATGATAAGTTCATCTCACGAGATGCGCCCTCGCCTTAAAGAGAAACATCTTCTAGCCGTTTGGCTAAAGTTTGGGCTGGTCTATTGGACAGGTCATTCAGTAAACAAGACTTTTCCCGCTGGCAGTTTATGAATGCGGGCCGCGGCGTGGGAATTCGCCGTAGGGCAGTCCTAAAAGAAGATTGTCAACCCTCATCCCTCGCCCCGGCTTTTCTCAGTATATCCTTGCGGGTTCTCCTCGCCTGCCAGGGCAGCCCGGAAATCGACCAGCGCCTGGGGGAAAGCCGCCGGGTCGAAGCGGTCGAAGCTGTGCTGGCGGGGCAGGAGGATGTGCAGGCAGTGCATCGCCATGCGGGTGCGCATCCGCTGGCGGAAAGCCTCGACATCCGGATAGCCGCTGATCTCCAGGAATCTACGGCGCAGCCCGGGCGGGTAATACCACCACAGCGTGGCGCCGGTATCCAGCGCCGGGTCTTCCAGCGCCATCGAGTCCAGGTCGATCAGGTAAAGCCGCCCGCCGGGGGTGATCAGCCAGTTGGCGTTGCAGATATCGTTGTGAGAGGCCACCAGCCCTGCTCCTTGAAATCCATCAACCAGCTGGGCGAGCTGCGCCAGGGCATCATCTACGAACTCAGCCGATTGCGGCACCTGCGAGCGGTAGCGCTGCCAGCGTCCCCGGATATGCGCCAGGGTCTCCAGCCCGATCGCGCGGTAGGTGTCGCCGGACACCCCGCCAAGCACCTGCTGCACTTCCGGGCTGTGGTGGACGGTGCGGATTACAGCAGCGAACTGCTCCAGGTAGGTGCGGTAATCCCGGCGGGTGGGCGTCCTGCCATCCACATACGCCTGGACGAGAATCGACGTGCCATCCTCCAGACGCCCGGCAGCGATGACTTCGGGCGTCAGGTCGAGAGCAGCCACCGCCTGGTAGATAGGGATTCGCGCCCCGAGCTTGATGAAGCATTCCCCAGCACTGCTGCGAGCGTAGTACGTCTCGTGCCCCCAGCCGTGGGGCAGGGTTAGCTCCCAGCCGGCGCCGCCTATGTGCTCGTGAAGGAAAGATTCCACCTCTTGCCGGTGGAGCTGCCTGTCTTGCATAAGCTGATGATACCACTGCCGGATTGCGGTTCGATATCTATTCCTGCCAAACAGGGCCATCAAAATTGGGCCGAGTTTCCTGGTTGTACGCCTTTGCAATGAAAGATAGCACCACATTGGCCTTCCAATTCTTTATATCGGTTGTATGTCAGGTAAAATAAGGGGGCAGAATTTATACAAATATACTCCAATTCTCAAATTATTTCCTATCAGGGAGGCAACCATGAAACCCGTTTTTATTCTGTTTGGAGTTCTCGTTTTGATCGGATTGACCACCGGTTGTGGAAGCGCTTCTCAATACGCCGACGAAGCAATCGTGATTGGATCTGGCTTAGCAGATAATCTTGACGAAGCTGCCGTGTTCGGAGCTGGCTTAGCAGATAATCTTGACGAAGCTGCCGTGGTCGGAGCTGGCTTAGCGGACAATCTTGACGATGCTGCTGTGGTTGGAGCTGGCTTAGCGGACAATCTTGACGAAGCTGCCGCGGTTGGAGCAAACTTAGGTAACGATGCTGCCCGGGTAAGTCCTGCCGTGATCGATGATCTGGTACGTACTACCACTTATCAACGAATCGCGGATTTGACCGGCGTTACGCCTGATCAACAGGCAGTGATTGAGAACGCTATCATATCAACTGCCTGTGAAATGCTGCTCACATCTCTGGAAGGCGGGGAGCTCACACGTGAAGAACTAATATTTC
>JBFYSV010000343.1:0-3747 GCA_041301185.1 Anaerolineae bacterium | reverse complement strand
AGCATATCGTCGATGGCGCGTGAGAGAGCGTGGATGTCTTCGCGGTCGAATGGGGTGACAAAAGTCCGGTTCAGCTCGTCGATGAGGATGCGGCGGATTTCGTCGGCCTCTGTCTCCAGCTTATCCACCACATCGGCGCGGCGCTTGGTTGGCTTCTCAAAGTACGCCACCAGAGCGGTCAAGCCTTCTTCATTGAGTTTAGCTTGCTGTGTTAACAGCTCAATAAAACGGTTTGGCTTTTTCTGGAATGGGTTCGTGAACTTGATTTTTTTCCACCAGGGTGTAGCTTTCATTATAAATTCACCTATCTGTTATAACTGATTCAGGAACCAAAATGTTACAGCTCCCAAGATTCCTGTAAGGGGAATAGTCAAAATCCAGGCAATCAGGATATTGAAGGCTACTCCCCAGCGTACCATTGGGAAGCGATGTCCGGCACCTACACCGACGATGGATGAGCTGATCACCTGTGTGGTGCTGACCGGGGCACCCATTAACGATGCACCCAAGATGACCACAGTGCTGGCAGCTTGAGAAGTGAAGGCATGGATAGGACGGATGCGGAAGAAGCCAGCCCCCATCGTGCGGATCAATCGCCATCCCCCAAGCGCGGTGCCCGCGGCGATTGCCGTTGCACTGGCTGCAATTACCCAAGATGGCACGTAAAACGTATCAATCACGCCGAAGGCAACCAATCCCATCGCCATGATGCCCATTGTTTTTTGGGCGTCATTCGCGCCGTGGCTCAGCGCCAATGTTGCAGAGGTGAACCACTGTGCCCGGCGGAAGAAGATATTTACCCGTGGGGTTGCATATTGTGCAATCAGAAATGTGAACCGCAGGAACAGCCAGCCAAATACCAGACCAATGATGGGTGAGAGGAATAAACCAACCAATACTAGGCTGAGTCCCTCCATATTGATCGCGTTGATTCCATAGCCTGTGATAGCCGCGCCAACAAACCCGCCTATTAATGCGTGAGACGAGCTGGAGGGAATACCCAGCAGCCAGGTGACCAAATTCCATACAATTGCGGATATCAGAGCAGACATAGCTACAGGAACCGTGACCGCTTCTGATGAAACGACCTCGTTGCCGATCGTGGTAGCAACAGCAACCCCAAACAGAAACGGTCCGATCAGGTTCGCCAGGGCTGCCATAGTGAGCGCAGCGCGCGGCGACATGGCTTGCGAGGCGATGGCTGTCGCAACGACATTAGCGCTGTCGTGGAATCCATTGAGGAAGTCAAACAGCAGTGCGAGGAAAATAAATACGATTAGCTCTAGTCCCACGGTACGTGCTCCCGAACGTCCAGGGATAAATATAGTTTACCTCACCTAAACCTGGCTACAATGCAATAGCGGGTTTGATGGTTTGGTCAGGAAAGCCGTTTTTCTATCTTGAACGGTATGGATATACCTGCCTGCCAGCCATCCAATATTCTAGCAGACACCTTTCGCTCCTCCCGGATATCGCAAGATGGGTATTATACCCTTGGGAGTTAAATTATGGACGGGTATTTCATCGTCTCCGGAATTGGAATGTCAAGCAGAGTGCAAATAGTCGGGGCAATTACCAGCTGCGAAATCACTTCTGCCGTATCCCCCGCGCCCTGGATGCCGGGTCGGATCATATATAAGGGCACCTCGCGTTGCTCGGGAGTGGTGCCGCCATGCAAGTGATCGGCATTAATCCCGTGATCTCCAGTGACCAGGATGTTATAGCCGCGTGCCATCCACTCAGCAACCAACCCAGCCAGGAACATATCCTGGTAGATCGCCTGGTTGCGGTATTGGCTTGTATTTGCCCCGTACTTCTCTCCAGTATAGTCCATACCCATGGGGTGGATGAGAAGGTAATCGGGTGAGAACCGGCGCGCCAGCATGCCTGCCGTGGCAAACAGCTCGATATCGGGGTATTCATCCTGGGTATAAAAACGACCATGCTGGATCAGCAAGCTGTCGTCATCCACTTCCCGGTCATCGATGCGGTCATACGGAGCCCGGTTATAAAGCTCGGAGAACCAGTAATAAGCAGCCGCGGCGGTGGTTTTTCCAGCATCGACTGCAGCCTGGAAGATGTTCGGCTGGGTAGAACGGCGGACAATATAGTTGGCAACAATCCCATGCTCGCTGACCGGTAGCCCGGTATGGACGGTCTCATACATTGGGCGAGACATGCTAGGCAACTCGCCGATTACTTTATACAGGCTGGCTTGGTGGGTTTCTACCAGGTGCCCCAGGTAACCCATCCCCTCCACCGCAGCATCATAGCGCAAGGCATCAGACAAGATCAATATCACCTGGCTCAAAGAATTTTATCTCCTGTGTTTGTGGGGATTTTGATATGCTTGGGAAGGTGCAGGGATATGCCATGCACCTTCCCGGATTTATCTATTGTTCAAGATCAGTACAGCTTCACGCGAACAAGTAATCTGTACTTTCTCGCCAATCTTTGGCAACTCCAGGAATGGATTGTTAAAGGTGTCCATATAGAACATGATATTTCCAAGCCTTACCTGGATGCGCACGATCGATCCCAGGAAGGTGATGTTTTCAATATTGCAGTCTAATATATTGGCTTTCTTATCATCACCCGTCACTATGCTGAAACGCTCTGGACGGATTGCAATCATCACCTTATCGCCGTCGCGCTTGCTTTCCAGCCCGGTGGCTGCCTGGAGGGTTTGACCTTCCAATTTTAGACGATGGCTGGCAGCATCGACCACATCGACAGTGACCGCGTTGAGTGTACCGACGAATTGAGCGACGAACTCTGTCTGGGGGAAATTGTAGATCTCAAAGGGCGGTCCCACCTGCTCCATGCGCCCCTGGTGCATGACCACTACCCGGTCTGAGATCGACAGCGCTTCTTCCTGGTCGTGGGTGACGTAAATAGCAGTAATCCCCACCTTCTTTTGGATTGCGCGGATTTCAGCACGCAACGAGACGCGGATCTTGGCATCCAGGGCAGAGAGCGGCTCGTCCAGCAGCAGGACTTCCGGGCTAAGAGCCATCGCACGCGCCAGGGCAACGCGCTGCTGCTGCCCGCCGGATAGCTGGTGCGGGTAGCGGTCGCCAAAACCGGCCATGTGGATCAAATCCAACATCTCATTAACCCGAGTTTTGATTTCTTCGGGCGATTTTTTGGCGATCTTAAGGCCAAAACCAATATTGCCTGCCACGGTCATGTTCGGAAACAGAGCATACGCCTGGAAGACCATGCCAACATTGCGCTGGTTGGGGGGATTGTTGGTAATATCCTCACCGTCCATCATGATGGTGCCCGAGGTGGGTATCTCAAAGCCAGCCACCATGCGCAGGGTGGTCGTCTTCCCGCATCCACTGGGGCCAAGGAACGATACCAGCTCGCCCTTAGCGATGTCTAGATTGAAATCCAGCACAGCGTCAGTCTTGCCGAAGGTTTTGTTGAGATTGTGAAGTTCTAGAAACGCCATATTGACCTCTTCTAGTTAGTGCGCGCCGGCAACTTCCTGGACAGCGCCGCGCCCGATGCGCTGGATGACGCCAATTGACATCCAGGTCATGAGAAAGCTGATCACAGATAATGCCTGGGGCACATAGGCACGCATGGAGCCCATCTCTTCAATGTACGGGCCAAAGGCAGGCCATGAAAGCAAGGAGGCAAAGGTAAATTCACCCATCACAATAGCAAAGGTGAGAAAAACCCCGCTCAAGATAGCCACACGCAGGTTGGGGAAGATGACCTGGAAAAGGATGATCCGCC
>JBFYSV010000342.1:0-2679 GCA_041301185.1 Anaerolineae bacterium | reverse complement strand
CGATTGGGGCCGCCTGCTAAGCGGTTGTCGGGGCAAAAACCTCGACCGCAGGTTCGAATCCTGTCCTCCCCGCTGAAAATACGCTGATCTGCTCGAAAACAGCCAGATTGACGCAGTTGATTAGGAGAAGACCCTCCGCATCTGAACTGTATCACGGCTGTTCTGATGAGCAGATCGATTCTTTTAACCCGTTGGATCAGGCCGACTCCAGATGCTCAATCAGGCTGAAGATTTCCAGCGGCTCGCCTTTAGATAGATCACGCCTCAGAGCCAACGCTCCCTGATCGCATTGTGCAACACATATCCCACAACCCATGCATGCTTCAGGATCGATCAGAGCATAACCATCGGGAATAGAGATCGCGCCAAACTGGCAGGTACCCTCGCAATTGCCACAGCCGATGCACAGGTCCAGGTCGACATGCGAGACATAGCCTGATGCGGCGAGCATCGGGGTGCCGTTTCGCTGGGCCTGCATAGCACCGCAGCAGCAGGCGCAGCAGTTGCAAATGGCATAAAAGCGCCCGAGCATGGCATCTTTGAAGAAGGCGTGGTGAACATGGCCGCGCTGGTCTTCAGCTTGTAAGATTTCCACGGCTTCACAGGATGTGATCCAGCGGGCGCGATCCGGCTGATGCTCGGCGACAAAGCTGGCAAACGGTTCGCCGATGATCAGGCATACATCCAGGGGCAGGCAGGGATTCGGGCGGCTGGCCCGGCAGGGGCACTCCATGGCGACGATGTGATCCGGATTTTGGAGGATGATATCTCGGGCACGCACATAGGGGATCACTTGCTCCAGGTTGGGCAGGCGGAGCGGTTCGTTGACAGTAACCAGCTGAGTGGCAGCGCTTAAGGGAACCACTTTGCCGTGATAGCCATCTGCTACGCTATGCGATGGAGTAGTCGCGCTGTGAATGCGGGAGTCGTGTGATTGGTGATCGGACTGCGGCAGCCTTCGCAGAATAGCTGTAACCAGGGGGCTTAGCCGCTTCGCAAGGGGATGCTCACCGGTGCCTATCCCAATGTAAAGATAAGGCCAACGGGCGTAAATATAACCATGAATCGCGTCGTAGAGGGAGTACCCGGCAGTGCGCCGCCCTTCTTGTAGGAATGCGCGGGTGGAGGAGGAAAGAGGCCAGTCGTGGTTTGGGGATGGGTCGTTTTTCTTCATGGATGTGCCTCGCTAATCACATATATACAAGAAATCTGGCATAGAAACAAGTGACATTCGTGACTATTCATTGTCACGTTTTGGGGTAATGATAGATTAAGCTTGTTACAGACACCCCTGACTGGAGAATTCATGGAGAGACCGTTGGCTTTTGTCTTGGGCGGGGGGGGAGCACGAGGGGCTTTGCAGGTGGGAGCCATCAAAGCGCTATTGGAAGCCGGCGTGCAGCCGGACATCCTGGTAGGCACTTCGATTGGCGCCGTCAATGCTGCTTTCCTGGCGTTACATGGGGTGAGCCTGCTGGGGGTAGAACAGCTTGTTCAGGCCTGGAAAGACTCTGCCAGGGCGGATCTATTGCCTTCGAATTACTTGTGGCTGACCGTGCGCGCCCTGTTCGGGCGCCCGGTAGAAGCTCCTGTGCACAGGATGCGGGAATTTTTTCTCGCTCATGGAATTACTCCCGAACTTAAATTCGCCGATTTGCCAGATGTGCGCCTGGTCATCGTAGCCGCTGATCTGAACAAAGGTGAACCGGTTGTGTATGGTAGCAATCCGGACGATAGTGTCCTGGAAGCCCTGATCGCTTCTACCGCTTTGCCGCCCTGGGTGCAACCATTGCACAAGGATGAGCGCTTGTTGATCGATGGGGGAGTGGTCAGCAACCTGCCCATTGAGCCTGCTCTAGCTTCAGGCGCCAGGCAGATCGTTGCCATGAATCTGGTCGATTTCCGGGATGTGATGGTCGCCGCAAGTGGCTTCGGTCCCTTCTTGGGAAAGCTGTTTAACACGGTTGAGCAGCGGCAACTGGCTCTTGAAATGGCGTTAGCCAAAGCACGCCGCGTCCCGGTGTACTATTTGGGCTTATTAGGCAACGAGCATGTGCCATTGTGGAACTTCACCCGGTCTGAGGATCTGATTGCAACCGGATACGAGATTGCTCGCAAGGAGTTGGAGGCGGGAACATTGCTCCCCCTGACTCGAAAACCCGGTTGGCTCGAGGACATGCAGGAAAGGGTTAGGGCTGGTTTACGCAAGATTGGCTGAAATATTAAAATATGCCTTGACGAAATAAACGCTGTAATATAAAATAAACACCGTAAATATACGGTGTTTATTTTATGCTAGGAGATCAATATGTCCAGACCAAGGCGTGATGCATTGCGCAAGGAGATTGCCGAAGATATCAAGACTGTTGCCCGCCGGCAGATGAGCGAGCGTGGTACCGCGGGCTTATCTTTGCGAGCGATTGCCCGGGAGCTTAATATCACTGCCCCGGCGATCTATAACTATTACCCGCGTTTGGATGATCTGATCACCGCCCTGATTGTGGACGCATTTACAGATCTGGCACAAACCATGGAGATGGCTTATGAGAACAACTCCAGTTCGACCGATCTACCAAAGATCGAGGCGATGTTGTTCTCTTACCGTCGCTGGGCGATAGACAACCCGGTAGATTTTCAGCTGATCTATGGCAATCCCATCCCTGGGTATGAAGCGCCGCC
>JBFYSV010000341.1:0-15628 GCA_041301185.1 Anaerolineae bacterium | reverse complement strand
TTAGGATTAGCGGTAAAAATGTTCTCCGTTGCGCTTACAGCCTCCGAAATCGTTGCTTCGGGGACATCAACGAACTGCACGAGTTTTGCCTTGGCGCAGGCATCGATGGTTTCCATGCCTTCAGAGCGCTTCTTGATATGCTCAGTGCCTTTGGTGCCGATCACTGCAACTTCAATGCTGTCATCCTCAGCATCTGGAAAGGTAGCATCGATCCAATCACAGGCCATATCGGCCATGGTTGTACCGATTTCATACTGGTCGGTGTGCATGATGGCATCGTAAGGCCCCTGTTCATCTACGGGCACGCCCATGACCTTGATGCCGGCTGCTTTAGCTTCCAAAACAGCAGCCGCCACACCTTCGGGCTCGAGGGCTGCCATGATGACCATGCCGTCGACGCCTTGGGAGATACAGTTCTCAATCTGGTTGAACTGGGTAGTCGCATTGCCTTCAGCGCCGAAGATGAGCACTTCTACGCCATCCGCTGCAAATTTTCCCTTGACACCTTCAGTAAGACCGGATAGGAAGGCATTCCCAGATTCAGGGATCAGGTAACAAACTTTCTTACCTTCGATTGTGCCAGCAGCCGGTTCTTCCTCAACTTGAGGAGCCTCGGTCGCTTCAACCTGGGGCGCTTCCTCAACTTCTGGAGTTGCTGCGGTGGGCGAACACCCTGCTATTAGCACAGTCAGCAGAAGCACAGCCATAATCAGGCTAATTATCTTCGTTTTCATGGTTCATCCTCCTAAATAGGGTATCTCATACTTTGATTTGGATAGGATCTGTTCTGTACAATCAAAATTATGTCATGGACAATCTCCTTTCTTGGGCAAGGGAACCAGTGACTCGCGAAATTAATCATATTTTTCGGGAGAGAGTTGGTAATCCGGCGGCTTTGCCTGTCGCTTCAGCGCTTTTCGCGCTATTTTCCATATAGAGATGATTCCGCCGGGCAGGAACAGCACCACAAGAATAAACAGTGTGCCGAATATGATCAGATGATATTCTCCAACGTTCCGAACAAGGAAATTCTTCATCACCACGAAAAACACTGCTCCGATGATGGGACCGGCAACGGTACCCGTACCGCCGATATAGACCATGGTCAACATGTCCAGACTCCATATCGGGCTAAACGGAAATTGGAAGTAGTAACTGACATGATAGTAGGCGAAGCCCCCACCAGCCAGGCCGGTAAAGAAAGCACTGATTGCCAGGGCAAGGAGTTTATGTCGCAATGCGCTGACCCCTAGAGATTCAGCGGCATCTTCTTCTTCACGCACAGCCATCATGCCAAGACCTAATTTTGAATTCGAGATAAGGTAGGCGACTCCGACAACCACAACTGCCAATCCCAAGAAGAGGTAATAACGGGGTGTGAGTTGATAGGCAGAGAGGTCTTCAACCGGAAGAGCAGCTATGGTAGGAAATACATTGCCAACCGTAATATAGAGAATCTGCGCAAGTGCCAGGGTTCCAATCGCGAAGTACACACCTTTAAGCCTGAAAGAAGGAACCCCGATCAGCAATGCAAAGACCACTGCCAGGAGCCCTCCTGCTAGAATGCTTGGTAAGATGGGAAAACCATCGATCCAGAGCAGGCGAGTTGCCAGGGCGCCAAGCCCAAAAAAGGCTGCATGACCGAGACTGGTCTGCCCGGTGAAGCCTCCCAGGATATTCCAGCTCGAAGCCAGCGCAACGTACAGGAAGACCAAAATAAAGAGATTTATGGTGCTATCTTTTTCGATCACCAGAGGCAGGCAGATCAGAACAATGATGAGAAGGGCGATGGAGATGATTTGTAGACTTCTCATTCATTACCTCTCTTTTCTTCCGAATAATCCCTGTGGTCTAAAGCTCAAGATCAGCAGAAAAATCAATAGCCCAACCACCTGCCGGTAATTACCGGGGATAAAAAAGGCAGTGACTGATTCAACCGTACCCAGAAGGATCCCTGCGAAAAAGGTGCCTATGAAGTTTCCCGCGCCTCCCAGAACCATTACGATCAGTGACTTGAGGGTCCAGTGCATTCCCATAGCTGGTTCAACAGAAAAGGTCACGAGTACCAGAGCCCCCGCTACTCCGGCCAGCGCAGTTCCAATCAAGAAGGAAAGCAGATAGACCTTGTGCACGTCAATTCCCACCAATGAAGCAGCTTCCCAATCCAGAACCGTAGCCCGGATAGCTTTCCCCGTATAGGTCCGGCGCAAGAATAGGTGCAGTGCAAACAGGCAAACCAGCGAGATCACCAAACCCGCAACGCGCAAATAAGGGAACCGCAAACCCATCAGAGTGAAAGCCTGGCCAGAATAGGAAGTGGTGATGCCTCGATCATCGGCTGACCAAAGAGTCAATGCAATGTTCTGTAAAATTAAAGTCAGGCCAAACCCGATGAGCATGGTGTTTTTGATTTTTTCCTCTTCAGCTAGTTTGACCATGCGACTAAACAACAGCTTATACAGTACGGCTCCAATTAATAGGAGGAAAACAATGGTTAAGGGGAGTGCCAGGAATGGATCGATATTAAAAAGAGAAAACAGCCAGAAGGTCGCGTACCCACCAAGCATTAAAAGCTCGCCATGGGCAACGTTAAGGAATTTTGTGACCCCGAATACCATGGCGATTCCCACTGCACCCAATCCATACAAGGCGCCCAAGAGAATTCCAAAAATTAGATTTTGCGCTACAGCTTCAAACATTGAAATATCCTTTTTATGCTAGGTATGCGCTGCGTATCGACTCAAACGATAAGAGATCATCGCCCTTCCCCTCTCCAACAACCCGACCATTCTCAATCACAATCGACCTGCTTGCCAGTTCCAGAGCTGCGCGGACATTTTGTTCAACCAGCAAAACCGTTACACCTTGCTTATTGATCTCACCGATCATCTCAAACATATGCTGCACCAGGATAGGAGCCAGGCCAAACGAGGGCTCGTCAAGTAATAATAGTTTTGGCTTTGACATCAATGCCCGACCGATTGCCAGCATTTGCCGCTCGCCACCGCTCAGAGTTCCAGCCTGCTGGTTCTGTCTTTCCTCAAGGCGTGGGAAGATTTCATAAACCCATTTCAAGCTCTGATCTTTGATTTTTCTTGCCTCTGGAACAAATGCCCCCAGTTCCAGATTTTCAAGGACACTCATCCCGGAAAAAATTCTGCCTCCCTCAGGTACCAGCGACATGCCCAGTTCCACGATTTTATGAGCGGTTTCTTTGCCGAGGTTATTGCCTTCAAAGTTGATACTACCTGAGGCATTTTTTATCAAACCAGTAATCACCTTTAGAGTGGTTGTTTTCCCGGCGCCATTAGGACCGACCAGGGCAACCAGCTCCCCCTCATTAATTTCCAGGGAGACACCCCATAGCGCCTGGAGATCACCATAATAGGCATTGATATTATCTACTTTAAGCATGGGGTTTTCCCAAATAGACATCGATGACTTCAGGATCATGGATGATTTCCTGAGGGGGACCTTCTGCTATCTTTTCACCCATGTTCAAAACAAGGATGCGGTCGGAGAGACCTACAATTGCTTTAACGATATGCTCTACCATCAAAATGGTTAGATTGAGATCATGCTTGATCTGCCTGATCAATTGCATCGCATCCTCGGTTTCAGCGTGATTCAAGCCAGCCATCAATTCATCCAATAAAAGTAACTGTGGTTTAGCCGCCATGGCTCTGGCTAATTCCATTCGTTTTCGTTCCATCAAGGTAAGGTCTTTGGCTAAGGTTTCTGCTTTATCCGAGAGCCCTACGATTTCTAGCATTTCCAAAGACTCCTCGGCAGCTTCTTTTAGATGTCTGGATGGTTCTTGACCAAATATTCGACCCACCATCACATTTTTGAGGGTTGTAAATTCCAGGAATGGTTTTACGATTTGGAATGTCCTGGCCATCCCCTTTGGACAAACCCGGCTACGTGGAAGTCCCACCATATTTTGACCCTTGAACATAACGGTGCCGGAATCCGGCTTTAAGAATCCGGTCAGCAGATTCAAGGTAGTGGTCTTGCCTGAACCATTAGGTCCAATGAGGCCAAGAATTTCACCCTGCTCTAAATTAAACCCCACATCATGGACTGCATTTAATCCCCCAAAAGATTTGCTCAATCCTTGCACGTGTAAAAAGCTCACGCCAGTCCTCCGCTATCAGAAATAATGGTTTCCAATCCATTCGAACCAGGCAATGTTTTCATAATTTATCCGCCAGACATGGGTGGGAAGAAGCACAAGCGGCAGCCCGGTGGGACAGCATCTTCCATCTCGCTTTGGACACCATTAATTGAGATCAGTCCAATTTCCTCGGGATCAAGCTCGAATAAGTTGGCGACATCCAGGACAATCATCGAATGCTCCAGGGTCAGGAATTGTTTCCGTGGCATGCCAGGGGCAAGCTGCCCAAAAAGCTCAATCTCTACAACCAAAGAATCACCTATAAACTGTTGAAGACAGCATCTAGCTCGGAGTCAGGCACATCAAAAGTGGAGTTGTGCGGCGCAAGCGGCTCTTCGCGCATATATTCTGGGATGCGGTAATCGGCTGCGGTGATCCCAGCGCGGCGGTTGAACTCCAGCTCGGTGCGCAGCACATCCCGATTGAAGCGATCCAGATCCTCTTTGGCCCAACCCCACCCGTGGATACCATTGATCATATCCACCATCAACTGCGGGTCGGCAATAACCGGCGGGCGGGCAAACAGGCACAAGCCAGTGCTGTCAAGCATGGCAGCAATAATTTGCAGCTTCAGGGAAAGCTCCCGCTGCCCCTGCACACCCAGCGGGTTGACTTCTTTGCGAGCGCCAAAGGCATTCCCGGCAGTGTGGTCAGCCCCTTGTGGAGAAGTGGCATAGGTTACGCCATTACCTTTAAGGCTGCGCGGGTCGTACCCCGGCATTGCCTGCCCTAATACCGCCGGGACGCGCCGGATTCCTAACACCCGCCCGGTGGTCACAGCTCCATTACCAATCACGCGACCCAAAACGGTACCTTGACCCACTTCCTTCAGTAAAGCAAGGATGCTTTTGGTATCACCAAATTGAGCCAGACCTGCTTCAAGTGCTATCGCCAGAGCCGCACCGGTCTCAATGGTGTCCAGACCGAAGTCATTACACATGTAGTTGAGCCAGGCGACATCATCGAGGTTGCTCAGCCCGAGGTTAGAGCCCATCAAGGCAATCGTTTCATATTGAAGGGTGCCAACAATAGGTTTGCCATCCACATCGACATAATAGTTGCGGCAGGCAATCACGCACCCCGGCATACAGCGCGTGCCGACTTTACCCTCTCGCTCTAAAACCAGCTCCCTAAGGTGTTCGCCTCGCAATTCGGTGGCAGACTCAAAGCTACCGGTGCTGAAGTTGAGGGTGGGCAGCGACCCAATCTCGTTCACCGCCCCTACAATAGATGCAGTGCCATACAGGTGCTGCGATCCCTGCGTACCCAGCTTGGGATCGTTAATCAGCTTCTGAGCAAAAGTTCGCGCCGCGTTGCGAAATAGCTCAGCATCAGCCAGGGGGATCGACTTGCCCAGGGGTTTGTCGATGGCTACTGCTTTCAAGCCTTTGCTGCCCATTACTGCTCCCAAACCACCGCGAGCAGCGTGGTTGCTGCGCTGGTCGCGCTCTCCGGTGACAGAAATACTTGCTCCTTGCAGGAGGTATTCACCTGCCTGTCCTATAGTGATCACCGTACTATCTACCCCGTATCGCTCTTGTAAGCGGGTAGAGGTGGCATAGGTGCCAAGCCCGTGTAGATCATCGGCAAGCAACAGCTCGGCTGAATCAGATGAAATGTGCAGCAGGTACCATGCCCCAGATTGAGCCTGGCCTTCAACAACGATTGCTTTGATACCCAGCTTCGCCAGGGTATCACCCGCTGTTCCTCCGGCATTCGCCTCTTTGACACCACCAGTGAGCGGGCTCTTCCCTCCAACCGATAATCGCCCGGCGGTGGTCACACCGCCACCGGCAAGTAGCCCAGGAGCAAATATGAGCTTGTTTTGACGACCCAAAGCATCACAGGTAGGGGGAATCTCCTCGAGTAGCAGTTTAGCGATTAGAGCTCGGCCTCCCAATTGCATGTAATCCGCTGGAACCGGCTCCCAGCTCACCTCAAGGGTACTCATATTTACACGTAACAATTTCATCTTCTACTCCATCCAATAAAATTAGGACTTACGCAGTTGGTGGGATGATGGGATATCAACCAGATACCTCAATAGAGTGATAACAACAGCGGCATAAGGGCTAATCCTACCAAGATAGATAATGAAATAGTTCCGGCAGCAAACTCTGCATCTAACCCTTCGCTTACTGAATAAACCATCACTGCCAGCCCTACCGGCATCGCCGAGCCCATACTCACTGCGGCTTTATCAAGCCCATCCAGATGTGCTAAGAACGCGCAAGCCTGACCCACGAGAAAGCCTCCTCCCATCCTGAGGGCCACCGCCAGCCCCATTAACGGCAAGTGAGTGTAGCGAAGCTGGAGAAACGCCCCTAATGTAAGCATTGCCAGAGGAATATTGGCAGCTGCCAGGGGCTCGAGCATGCTGAGCAAAAAAGGTGGGAGTGGAATGCGCATCAGGTTTACCATAAGACCCAAAAGCACCGCCCAAAGAACCGGAAGAGAAAGCACGCGCCGTAAGCTATTCAAGACTCCAACGGGTGGTCGCTTGCCATAACGGGTTGCCATATAAAAACCGTAGCTGTGGGCAACCAGGGAATTCCCAAGGTCAAATGCCGCCAGACGGCTGATACCTTCTGGACCAAAAACCGTTAAGAAGACTGGAAAAAGAAAGAATCCTATGTTAATGATCATTGATGCCAGGATAATCACCCCGGCGATCTGCCTCTCTAAGTGAAGGTAGCTCGTTATTGCGCCTGAGGTCAGGCCGAGGCCAAGAGTTACGATTACACCGCAGAGCCCTAGCAGCGCCATCTTGGCAGGGGTGACGTTTGCCCGAGCAATCGACAAGAAGATCACCGCCGGTAGGGTGGCATTGATGATCAGGCGAGCCATCACCTGGCTGTCACCCTGGCGAAGAAGCCCTACCTGCTTTAACAGGAATCCCACCACCACCAGACTCAATATGGGCAGGGTTTGGCGGACGGCAGAGTTCATCTCAATCTCAGGTTAATTGCCCATCGATCTGAGAATAACTGGCATTGCTCGAAAAGATAAAGGTCTTATCAAGCAATACCAGCCGATTTCCGCTATCCAAGATGAGCGCTTGCAAGAATGCTGTTTTATCCATGGCATAGAAACGAGCGCCTCTTGATCCATATTTCCTACCTATAGATCATGGGGGGTAGGCAACTGTGTATAAATGCTTGCCGCTGTTCAACGGCCCTTTGAGTAAGGTTTCGATCTCTTCCGCATCGCGCATAGTCATCCTGTCTACTGGCGGAAGCTGACCAGGTGGAAAACGGGTCAGGATATCATCGATCAGTTTGCACATATAATCGAAGAGAGCATTCAGACCGGGTCTGGCTTTCTCGGCATCTGCCAGTGTGGGCCGCCCGATCACTCCTTCAGGATATGTGAGTACTTCTATGCCACCTAACCCGATATGTTCATGTCCTTTGATAGGCGCATGATAAACTTCGCCACCTTTGTCCACATGGCCCGGCGGTAAGAAGCCTTCAGGCTTGGTGTCTACTACTTTGTCCATCTGCATGAATTCAGGGAACAGAGCCAGCGAATAAGAAGCCTCAACCTCACAGGCATGTTGAAATGGAGTTTCGAATGGACCACCGTGAGCCTTATCCTTGAGATAGTCATGGATCACAGTAGGCCAGTGAAGTGAGATCAGGACACAAGGCACTTGATATTTTTTGGCAAATTGATGCAAAGCTAAAGGAATAACCTCTTCATCGCCATGCCCGTTGAGGAAAATTTGCTTACGGAAGCCGGTGTTCCAAAATCCTGCAATGATCGCGCGAATATTGGCGATAAAAGTATCTTCAGGAACGACAATCGTGCCGGGCATCCCTAGATGGGCATAAGGATGGGATGCATACCAGACCGGCTCAGCCACAGTGCAGCCAGTTTTGAGCGCCACTTGTTCGGCCATGCGGGTTACCAGGAAGGTGTCTTCCCCGGTTGGCTGACCAGCTCCATGGCACTCTGTGCTACCCAGAGGAATGAGCAAAATATCATTTTTCTTCAGGCGCTCATTAATCTCGGTCATATTCATGGTCTGGTAATACACCCCGCTGGGACGTTCCATATGACCGCTTGCCGGGAACTGCCAATCGCTCATTTCGGCCTCCTTCTTGTAGTGTTAAAGTGAAAACCGAGTCACCTTTTACCCTCTCAAATAACGGGAAGGTGTAGATCGCTGGTTCCCTTAGGTGACTGTGTAAGATCCGGGTAATACTTGTTGACCATCTCAACCACAATGGATGCCTGGTCTGCCATCTTCTTGCCATCACTTGCCGATGTCAACTGCCCATGACCAGCAACCACCGAGTTACCGGTTTTGCAATGAACTGGTGCAGCTACTCGCACGATCTCGGGCGCTTCGTAGACCCGTATAAAACCACCAGACCCCGGCGGGTTATCCGTGTGCACGTCCAGGGGAGTCGTAACCGCCTGACGCAGGGCCGCGATCATTGGGATTTGAAGATCGCGCACGGGATTAATACTGTCTGCACCAAGACTTTCCAGGAGCTTGAAAGAACATGGGTTGCATTGTCCGAGGTGGGCGGATGTTTTGAAGAGGATGTCCTTCGGCAAAGCCCCGTCTCTGCGCATCTGCCCCACCAGCCAAAGCATACCCTCGTCATAGATCAAGAAGCCGCGCACACCCAGGTCGTAAGCGCGCTTGATATCCTCAACCCCGCGCAACACCTGATCCATACCACGCAGGCGGTAGCTGATGCGGACGCCCTGCTGGGAAAGCACCGTTGCGCCAGTATCATAGGTCGCACGTGGACCGACCGACATGAGCAACTCTGCCCCATGATCGTTACAAATCCGGCAATACTCTTTAATCTCCTCGCGGGTATGACGGAACATTCCATAGGTTTCAGTCACGCGATTGATAGTGATACCATTTTTATCGGCTGTTTCCAGCAAGGCAGCCACAGCTTCAGCTGTATTTACGGTTGGAACCTCAATGCGGAAAGCGGCGCCATCTGGAAACCGCAATTCAGAGGAAGGCATATCATAAGCGTCACCCTGTGGCAATCCAATCTTCTTCAAATACTCGCGTGTTTCTTCAAACATAATTGTCATCTCCCATATTTAAAATATTTTTGCAGTTTAGCTGCGATGTGAAGGCAGGGGTGGGCTATACACCCAAACAATCCTGAGCGGTTCATCGCCAATGTTTTCTACGCGGTGCTTTACTCCACGCGGCGAGTAAAACGCGGTCTCCGGTCCGATCTCCCACTCACCTTCACCTTCAATCACGATCTTGGCTCGTCAGCTGATGAGAAACAAGACCTCCTCCGATTCGTCATGGACATGATCGGGGATCATGCTGCCCACTTCAGTAATATTCATACCCATCGAAACATTTTCAACCCCACCATACTTGGGTGCCAGCAAGAGCTTGGAAACACGCGGCGGGGTTCGGTATTCTCCTTCAATATCCGCAGCTTTTACAAAGGGTAGTTTTTCCATGGAATTTTGACCTCTTAATTCAGGGGATTCGTTATTGCATGGGGGTTGTTATCTTTGGAAGTATGGTAGGTAGAGCAGCCACACCTATCTCCCGGGCGATTGAGGAAGTCGTCTCCAGGATGGATTGGCCTAAGCTCAGCATACGGTCGTGGGATAGACGAAATGAAGGTCCTACAATGGCAATCACAGCAATGGGACTACCGTTATCGTCCAATACCGGAGCGGCAACCGCGTTTATGTCTCTTTCGTACTCTTGCTCTGAAATCGCAAAACCGCGTCTGCGGATCTCACGAAAATCTTGATATAAATCTTCGGGGGTGGTCAGAGTATTTTCGGTATGTCTTGCCATCCCTTTGGCAAGGATCGGTTTAACCTGATATTCCGGTAGGTATGCCAGGAAGGCTTTGCCAGTGGCGGTACAGTACATGGGGAGCTGCTCTCCCACTGCGGCGGCAATTTTGACTCGCTGCGGGCTATCAACAACCTGCAGGTAGACCACATGATCGCCGTCCATTACCGCCAGATCAACCGTCTCCCCGCTTAAATCCACCAGGTGGTGCAGATAAGGCTGAGCCCAACGATTGATGTCGATATCTTGAAGCATGATGGAAGCCAGCTCGATGAAACGAAAGCCCAACTGGTACAATCCAGTTACCTTATCCCGGTTGACAAACCGCTTAGCCTCCAAAGTCGTAAGCAGCCGGTGGATCGTGCTCTTATGCATCCCAACTTGCCCGGCAATTTGAGTGAGGGATAGGGAGGGCTTCTCCAGGCTAAAGCAGAGTAGAATATCAAGTGCTCTTTCAACCGACCGAACCGAGTCAGACATTTTTGACTCCGAATGCAATATGAAGCTATACTTGTTTCATATAACAGAACACGGTTTCATTTCAGAGTATAGCATCAGTTTCATCTGGTGTCAATCACTTTCGTGTAATGAAACACAGGTTACTCCTATCCGGTTTTGAGCTATCGAGCAGGTGATTTTTGTAACTTGACTCGTGTGATAAGTGGTGTTATCCTTTCAGGTGAAACAAGTTTTCGTCAGATGAAACACACCTGGAACAATTTGTTTTGCTACGGGTTGGGAATTATCTCAGAACAATCTGGCATAAACACACCTCGGCGAATCATGAGCGGAAAACGGTACCGCCTCCCTTATAGCAAATCGCTAATGGATTTCATGCTTTACCCAGAAATGAACGTTTTTCTGGCTGATTCCCGATCAGTAGAGCCAGTTCCGGATGTCTGGCGCGCCATTCAAGATGCGCTTGCTCACCCGATCGGTTCCCCAACCCTGAGTGAGCTTGCCCGCCCTGGTGAGCGGGCTTGCATTGTATTCACAGACAGCACACGCGCTTGTCCGGATCACCTGCTGGTTCCAGCTCTTCTGGCAGAGCTAGAGGAGGCCGGGGTGCGGGACAGGGATATCACCCTGTTATGTGGTACGGGTATGCACCGACCTACCACTCAAGCAGAGAAGTTTGCCAAGCTGGGGGCGGGCGTCGTGGGGCGCTATCGCATCCTGGACAATGAAGCTCAAAACCCGGCAGCATTGATAGACCTGGGCGTTACTTCAGGCGGAGTGCCGGTGCAGGTCCATCAGGCTGCCGTCGAAGCAGACCTGCTCATCGCAACCGGCATCGTGGAACCGCATCAATATGCCGGGTATTCAGGCGGGAGCAAAACTCTGGCGGTAGGTGCTGCTGGCGAGGCGCTGATCGCCCATACCCATGGACCAGCATTTGTTGATCATCCGGACACTCGTCTAGGTAAGGTAGAAGGCAATCCCTTCCACGAGGCGGTGGTCGAAGCTGCGAGCCGCGCCCGCTTGCGCTTCATCATAAATGTGGTCCTGGATGGCGATAAGCGTATCCTACGAGTTCGAGCAGGCAATCCAGAGTTGGCATTCCAGGAGCTGGTGGCTTTCGCCAGGTCCATCTATGAGGTGGCTGTTCCGTCACAATTTGATATCGCGATTGGCGGGGTTGGCTACCCTAAGGATTCGAACCTGTATCAAGCCAGCCGGGCGCCTTCTTATCTGTTTTTTGCTCCGATCCCGGTTGTCCGTCCGGGCGGTTACCTGATCATCCCCGCCCGTTGTGAAGAAGGTGCCGGCAAGGGGGTAGGGGAGCAGCGCTTTCTGAGTGCCATGCGCGATGCTCCGGATATCCAGTTCATTCTGGATGACGCCAGGCGCAACGGCTACCCACCGGGTCAGCAGAGGGCATTTGTCATGGCGAAGGTTCTAGAAAAAGCTCGCGTTGTTATCGTGGGCAGCGAATGCCCAGACCTGGTGGCAGCGTGCAAGATGATCCCTGTCCCCACCATGCAAGAGGCACTGGATCTAGCCCTCCGCGAGACAGGCATTAATTGCAACGTCTTAATCGTGCCCCATGCCATGCTCACGCTTCCAGTCATAGAGATGAAAGGATGATCGCCTGGGCGAGAGGTTTAGAGATCCACCAAGTGCAAAGTACCACAGGACATAACGGGTTTTTGGATGATGAGAGCATTGCAGCTGATCAGCCCGCGGAAGTTTAAAACCGTAGAGGTGCCTATCCCCAGCCTGGGCAGCGGGATTCCAGATCGCCTGTTGATTCGCACGCGATGGGTCTCGATGTGCGGCAGCGATATCCCCTTCTTCACAGGCAGCAAACGCCATAAAAAATTCCCCTTTGCCCCCGGCTTTCCTATCCACGAGTGCGTTGGGCAAGTGTCCGAGAGCACTTCCAGTTTGTTCAAGCCGGGTGAGATGGTCATTGCCATACCAGATGGTAACCAGGCCCTGGCGGAATATTTTGTTGCTCAGGCAAGCAAGAGCGTGTTGCTTTCCCTCGACCTGGGAAACTCGGACGCGAGCTGCCTGATCCAGCCGCTATCTACTGTGTTGAATGCCGTCGACCGTCTGGGAAATATCGAGGGGTGCTCGATTACTGTGGTGGGGCTTGGCTCAATAGGGCTGTTTTTCTGCTGGCTCTTACGCAAGCGGGGGGCCAGGCGAATCGTGGGGATCGATCCGAGCGAGCACCGCTGTTACCTGGCTAAAAATGTTGGCGCTGACCGTGCGTATCCGATGCGCAGCATCGAAGTAGTCCACCTGGCGCGACAAAGCCTGGACGAGTGGCAATCACCCGACATATGCATAGAAGCTGTTGGACACCAGATGGACACGCTAAACGACTGCCTTGAGCTGGTTCGGAAACGAGGCACCGTAGTGGCTTTTGGAGTGCCGGACCATGATGTTTACTCCATAGAATTCGAGACGTTTTTCCGCAAGAACGCCTTGCTGATGGCAACGGTTACGCCAGCCTGGGATGAATACATCGGCAAAGCCAGGGATTTGTTCTCAAAGTACCGAGAGGAATTAGAGCCCTGGGTCACGCACCGTTTACCGATCCGGGAGGCTGAGAAGGCATTCAGCCTGTATGAGCGCCGAGAGGATGGGATCATTAAAGCTGTGATGGACGCCTCCGGCTGGTAAAAAATACAGGAGTTACGCACTAGAATGACTCCCCCGAACTGCGAAAGTCCTCGTGCGGTTGGGCAGAAATAGCTTGATCTTTTCGGCATGTACCGCCCAACCGCTTAAAGTGCTCGGTGCAAGAAGCTAATACCATAGATGTATTTCCGCAGCCGAGCACTAGAATAATCTAAAGATGAGCTGGTCTTATGGCTGAGATTGCCAGTGTTGAAAAACCTGATGAAACAGCGTATCTGAACTGCATACGCTGCGGGCTATGCCTGGCTGTATGCCCAACCTATCGTGAATACCTTAAGGAGACAGCATCTCCCCGGGGGCGAGTTGCCCTGGCGCGTAAAGGGTTGGAAGGTGAGCTAGAGCTAACCCCGAATCTGATCGAGCAAATGTACAGCTGTTTCGCCTGCATGGCTTGCAACGAGCTGTGTCCTGTCGGAATCCACCCGGCTGATCTTGCGCTCTCCATGCGCCATGTTCAAGAGCAGTTCCACCCAGCCAGCTGGAAACAAACTCTCTTCAATGGACTGATACCCCATCCCAGCAGGATGGAAACCGCAACCTTGCCACTGCGCCTGTACCAGCTCTCAGGACTGCGCTGGTTGGTGTATTCACTCAGGCTGAATCGCCTGCTGCCAACTCAGCTTCGGGACCTGGAAGCCATGCTGCCCCATCTCCCGCAGCACCCGCTACGCCCTACCCTGCCTACGGTTTCAACGGCACCTGGGAGCGTTCGTCACCGGGTTGGTTTCTTTTTAGGCTGCGCCCAGAGTTTGATGTTTGCCGATGAAAGTTGTGCCTCCGTCCGCGTACTAGTGCGCAATGGGTGTGAAGTGATCACTCCCCAGGAGGTACAGTGCTGCGGTATGCCTGCTCGTGGTTATGGGCGCATGGACCTGGTAAGAAACCAGGCGCGACATAATATCGCCCTGTTTGAGGGCTACGATTTAGATGTGATCGTTACGGATTGCGCCACGTGCGGCTCTACCTTAAAAGAGTACGGCGCAATTCTTAAGGATGATCCCGGGTGGGCTGGGCGCGCCGAGGATTTCAGCCGTAAGGTTAAGGATGTGAGTGAATTCCTGATGGAGATTCCGCTTGAGAAGCCACAAGGCGCCATCAACGCCCGTGTGACTTATCACGATCCATGCCACTTACGCAGGGCGCAGCATGTGTGGCAACAGCCTCGCGCTCTGCTGGGACTCATCGATGGGCTCGAATTTATTGAGCTTCCTGAAGCGGATTGGTGCTGCGGTTCGGCAGGCAGCCAGCTTATCACTCATTACGAAACTTCTATTAAAGTCATGAATCGCAAGCTGGACAATCTTGCCAGCACAGAAGCGCAGGTCATCGCTTCTGGATGTCCGGGTTGCCAGATGCAGCTTCTGAGCGGCATCCGGCGGCGCGGGCTCCCGGTGCGGGTTGCCCATCCGATTGCGCTCTTAGACGAGGCTTACGAGGCATCTAATGGAAAGTAGATTGGTCAATTCTCTGATCCAGGCAGTGGGTAAAGAAGCCGTATTATTTACACCCGAAGACCTGGCGGTCTACAGTTATGACGGCACCTTTGCAGAGGGAAAGCCGGATGTGATCGTCTTGCCAGAAACAACCGAGCAAGTGAGCCGGGTAGTGCACCTGGCTAGCGATGCGGGTGTGCCCATCGTTCCGCGTGGGATGGGCTCTGGGCTGGCAGCCGGCTCGATTCCAATACCTGGCGGAGGTATCATTCTGTGTCTCACCCGAATGAACCATATCCTGGAAATCGATACCCGGAACGCCACGGTTTGGGCAGAAGCAGGCGTGGTTACAGCCAATTTGCAGGCGGAGGTTGAAAAGCAGGGGCTTTTCTACCCTCCAGATCCATCCAGCATCCGCCACTCGACAATCGGCGGAAATATTGCTTGCAATGCAGGTGGCCCGCGCTGCCTGAAGTACGGCGTCACTGGCGACTACGTCTTAGGATTGACCGTGGTCCTGGCGGATGGCAGGATATTAAAAACCGGTGGCAAACCTATCAAAGATGTGACGGGCTACGACTTGAATGGGTTGTTCACCGGCTCTGAGGGCACTCTGGGGCTTATCACAGAGGCGCTGCTCCGCCTGATCGCTAAACCGGGCTACGCCCAAACTGCCCTGGCTGAGTTTGTTTCGCTTGTGGATGCGTCCGGTGCGGTTAACGCTTTGCTCACGGCTGGGATTGTACCGGCTACCCTTGAGCTAATGGACCAAACCGCGATTGCTTGTATCGAAGAAGCCATGCACCTAGGATTGCCGACAGACGTTGAAGCAATGCTCTTGATCGAGACAGACGGATCGAATCAGCAAACCGTCAAGCACGAGATCGAAGCGTGCTTCAAAATCTGCCAGGAAAGCGGGGCACGATCGGTGAATATCGCCCAAACCGAGGCGGAACGGAGTAGTTTGTGGAAGGCGCGCCGCTCCATCTCGCCATCGCTGGCGCGCAAGGCTCCGAATAAGCTTGGTGAAGATATAACGGTACCCCGCAGCGCCATTCC
>JBFYSV010000340.1:0-4833 GCA_041301185.1 Anaerolineae bacterium | reverse complement strand
GAATCTGAGGCTATCTTCCTGGCAATCACGAAGCTCGATTTAGCAGAAATTGCGCTTGCTGAGCAAGATTTTCAGCAGGCTTCCAAATGGTTGGAACAGGGTTATCTCAATGCCCGCGTTCATATCCGCCGCACAATGGTCTACCTGTGTGCGGTTGCCGGATATATGCTTCTGGCGCCAGGGGGCGGCAAGGATGCGGCTATTCAGGCAGCCCGCTTATATGGTACGATCCAGGCTCTTGAAGAGAGATCGGGTGTGGCGCTATCTCCCTATTATCATCATCTAAATCAACTACGCGTCCGGTTTGCCCTCCAGCAGCTGACAAAACAGGAGTGGGAGGCGGAATTTATGGCTGGGCAACAGTGGAGCGTAGAAACAGCCCTGGCTCAAGCAATCATCGAAATCAGGAGATGATCCGTGGTGAAAAATCTCAGTCCCAGCGCGCAGAAAGTGCAGCAAGCTTTGCAGGCGTTGGGCTTCGCTCTTGAGGTGGTTGAGTTGCCCGATTCAACCCGTACCGCAGCCGAGGCAGCCCAGGCGGTTGGCTGCCAGGTGGGGCAGATCGTCAAATCACTGGTATTCAAGGCCAAGCGCAGCCAGAGACCTGTGCTGGTGGTTGCCAGCGGGGCAAACCGGGTCAACGAGAAAGCTATTGAAGCCTTGATCGGTGAGCCGTTGGGGCGGGCGGACGCAGATTTCGTCCGCCAGCGTACCGGCTTTGCAATCGGCGGTGTGCCGCCGGTGGGGCATAGCGAGCGGTTGGAGACTTTTATTGATGAAGACTTGCTGCAGCACGCCGAAATCTGGGCAGCAGCAGGCACTCCCAATGCTGTCTTCCGCCTGACCCCCGGCGACCTGGCTCGCATGACTGGCGGCAGGGTGGTCAAAATTAGCTGATAAATAGGTGAACAAAATGCAACCAAAAAAACCTTCCCAAATCGACATTCGCGTGCCGCTCCATGGGAACAGCCTGCTGGAGAAAGTATTGCAGGTCATCAATCAAGATGTGGAGATCAAAACGTTGTGGAGAGTGATCAACGTCAATGCAATTGACCGGCTGGGGATGAGCGACCATGGCGCGGTGCACTACCAAATTGTCGCCAATATCGCACTCCGCTTGGGACGGATCCTGCACAAGGGCGGGGTCGAGATGTCCATAACAAAGAACTATGAGCTGCCGATTGAATATGCAGAGCTGGTGATCCTGCTTGCCAGCTTGCTGCATGACCTGGGGATGACGATCAGCCGTGAGGGACACGAGGAGTTCAGCTTATTCCTGGCAAACGGAATTTTGCACCGCACCCTGGAATTCTTGCCGGTTGAGGAGAGGACGATTGTTACATCCGAGGTGCTGCACGCAATCATCGCTCATCGCAGCGATGGCGTGCTCTATACCGTGGAGGCTGGAATTGTGCGGGTTGCCGACGCTCTGGATATGAGTGAAGGCCGGTCCAGGATTCCATACGAGGCCGGGAAAGTGGATATTCATTCGATTTCGGCCGCGGCGATTGACCGGGTTGAAATCCTGGAGGGGATGGATAAACCAATTCAGATCAATATCTGGATGAATAACTCTGCTGGGATTTTTCAGGTGGATGAGCTTCTGAAGCGCAAGCTATTAAAATCTGGGCTGGAGAAATATGTCAAAGTGCGCGCTTTTATCGAGAGTACTACCGAAAAAAAGCTGGTTAAAGAATACGAGATATAGAGCTAAGGCAGTAATTAATGCTATAATTATCAAAATTATCTTGATAACTATAGCCTTACCCCTTTGCTTATGGCCATCGATCGATTCGGACGCAATATCCATTACCTGCGCATCAGCCTGACCGACCACTGCAACCTGCGCTGCGTGTACTGCATGCCGGAAGATATGACCTTCCGCCCCAATGCCGAGCTAATGCAGGATGACGAGTTGTTGCTTATGGTGCGGCTGTTTGCCGGTTTGGGTTTCGATAAATTCCGCCTGACCGGCGGCGAGCCGACGGTGCGCCTGCATATCGTTGATCTGGTTTCCGAAATCGCCCGCACACCGGGGGTGCGCTCGCTTTCCATGACCACTAACGGGGTCTTGCTGCCACGATTGGCCCGCCCGCTGGCAGATGCCGGCTTGCAACGGGTCAATATCAGCATCGATACTCTCGATCCGGAAAAATTCCGCCGCCTGACTCGCTGGGGGTCTTTCGAGGATGTCTGGCAGGGTATCTTAGCTGCCGAGGCTGCCGGGATGCTGCCGGTAAAGCTCAACGCAGTAGTGGTGCGCGGCTATAACGAGGCTGACGTGGTAGACCTGGCACGCCTGACCTTGGAACATCCCTGGCAGGTGCGCTTTATCGAGATGATGCCATTTGCCGGTGCAACCGAGCTGCAGCTTAACCAGGTGGTCACCGCGGGGGAGATTCAGGCACGCATCGAGGCTGGTTTGGGAGTGATGGAGGTCGCCAATGGAGGCGCACTGGACGGCGAAGCGCGCCTGTTCCGCCTGGCAGGTGCAATGGGGGATGTGGGTTTTATTTCATCGGTGACGGAGCCTTTTTGCGCAGCCTGTACCCGAGCTCGCCTGACTGCCGATGGCAGGCTGAGATTGTGCTTGCTGCGGGAGGGAGAGGTCGATCTGCTGACCCCGCTACGTGCTGGAGCCACTCTGGAAGATTTGCGACAGATCGTGCTCGGCGGAGTGTGGAACAAACCGTGGGGGCATGGGCTGGCGGAGGGGATCATACCCCTCAACCGCGTCATGAGTGAAATCGGCGGTTAGAGTTGGATACCAGTAATTTCTACCATTGGCGACCGGTGTGACTTCTTAGGTTAAGAATCCCCACACAACCAGGGCTAGCACAGCCCCTATTACCGAGCATAAAAAGTTCACCCAATCGTTGCTCATCCAGCGCAAGCCACGCCGGGGGATCGTGGGGGTTCCACAGGAATGATTGGGATGGCGCTCGGTTTCTTTCTGGCAAGCCGGGCAGTAAAAAATCGCTTGCAAGGTCGCGCCAAGTATCGAGTCGACTGTAGAGCCCATCAATCCGCCTGCAATAGCTCCTACGATTAATATGAGTGCCTGATTTGGGGTAAATATTGCCGCCACAACTCCTACCAAAGCCGCCCCGCCCAACACTGCCAGGTAGCCCAACAAGGTCACACCGCCCGATGTGCCGCGTTCGACCGCTTTCCCGCTGGTGATCAGGCGGGGCGGAGTGGGGTTGAATATACCTAGCTCGGTAGCCCAGGTGTCGGCAGTGACGGCAGCCATCGCCCCGGTGAAGGCAAGCCAGGGCCAGCTTTGATCTGGAAGCAACCAATTGGCAACCGCCAGCAGCGCTCCCAGACCGCCGTTTGCCAGCACCTGTCCCCAGTCACGCTGCGATCCCTTGGCGTATTTTTCTTCCACCCTGGCTTTACGCCGGGCAAACATGCGCGATAAGGCGCTGGAAGAAATAAAGAATGTCAGCAATACCGCTGCCCAGGCAAGCCCACCCAAGCCGAAAACCAGCCCGCCTGTCAGAGCAGCCGCCCAGGCGCCACTGCGGCTGAGTGACCTGGCTCGCCAGGCCAGGAAAGCGATGATTGCACCCAGGATAAAACCGATGGCAGTTTGCATAGTTGTTAGGAAATCGCAGAAAAATGTGGATAAGTGGCGGAATTCTGTGGATAACGGGCTACGGGCTGTGGATAATCAATCTGAAAAGCTCAGGATAAAAAAGGTTGCCAGGAGGAACAGGCTTGAAACCATCGCGCTGCTAGCCCATAGCAAGTGCGCCAGGTATTGACCGGGTATTAAAGAGACGCCCCGTCTCAGGCTCCAGAACGCGCCTGCCAGCTTGCTGGAGGTGGCATCCGTTTGCTGATCGGCGTTCATGGCATGGTTGGGCGTGGACCTGCCAGGGTAGCTGTTAGAGGCAAACTGGTCACCGGATGCAGGATCGGCGTCCCTGCGGAAGAGAAAAATGCCAAGCAGCAGGTCGACCAGAAAGAAGAAACCGCTGATCAGCGGGATAAGCAGCAAGCGCACCGAAGGCACCGGGTCGCCTGAGGTAGCAAAGCCGAGTAAGATCGTGGAACGGTTCGGAATGACCAGGCTTACCCACACCACCAATATAATATTGAGCAGTAATCCTGCCAGGATGAGCAGCCGGGCTGAGCGCACGCGCCAGATACGGGCCAGCAAAAAGGACGGATGTAGCGATTGCGCTGTGATCGGGCTGAGAGAGCCTAATTCCATCAGGTGTTGGAAGGTTTGCATAAATATTTCCGGCTCGTCAGGGGATATGGTGAATAATTGCGTGCGAGTGGCAATCACCACCAACTGGTTGGAGCGGCTGGATAGGAATTCCACCTTTTCTCCATCACCGGTGTGCCGCATCCCCAGCACGGCGCCAGGCCAGCGCAGCCAGGGCAGGGGCAGTTTTCTTTTCAGGGCGGTGCTCAGGCTGATCCAGGTCACAGCATCCATCGGGATATCCTCGATGCGTAAGCCCCAGCGCAGGCGCATTCCATCCCGATCCAATTGATAATAAGCGCCCATCAAACAATACCAGCGATAAGCCAGCAAAGGTATCAGGATAAACGATACCAGCGAAGGGATCAGGTAAAGCAAGAAAACTAAACCTAGCGAGGAACGGGCAGCATTCCATGTACCCCAGCTGCTGAAGATGATTAGCACGCTAATCGCGCTGAAGTGGAAGATAATCCCTAAGCGCCGGTCTGGTTCATAGACCAATTGATCGCCCACAATGGACATTTATACCATTAAACCCCTTTTGCTTGACCGGACAACATTGGGGCTCTCTGGGACTTACTGTGACGAGGTGGTTCTATGGGGGTGTTTTTCGG
>JBFYSV010000339.1:0-26590 GCA_041301185.1 Anaerolineae bacterium | reverse complement strand
TGCGGTGGGAAGCGCCCACCGCAGCGCCCGTCACCTTTCCGGAACTGCGTAACCCCTACTCTAAAGGAGGCTCATGATGGCCATGAAAGTCATCTCGTTAGAAGATTTGTATGTAGACCATTTAAAAGACTTATACAGCGCGGAGACACAACTGGTAAAGGCTCTGCCCCAGATGTCCAAAGCAGCGGATTCCAGGGAATTGAAGCGGGCATTGGAATATCACCTCGAGCAGACCCGCAAGCAGGTCTCGCGCCTAGAAGAAATATTTGCCGAGCGCAAAGGCAGCCCGCGCGGGAAAAAGTGCGTAGGGATGGAGGGACTGATCAAAGAAGGCCAAGAAGTGCTCCATTCTGATATGAGCGGCTCAGTTCGAGACGCAGCGCTGATCGCCGCAGCTCAACGGGTGGAACATTACGAGATCGCAGGATATGGGACCGCCCGGGCATATGCTGACATACTGGGAGACAAAAAGGCAATCAGCCTCCTGGGAACGACGCTGGAGGAGGAGTCACAGGCGAATGAAAAATTGACTTCCATAGCCGAATCCCAGGTAAACCCCCAGGCATTAAGGTGAACGCTAGCGGCTGTTGAGTTTAAAATTGGTTCATGAATCGGCTAATCGCCGGCAGGACGGGCGGTCAGTGCGCTCTTCGATCAGCGCTGACCGCTCGTCCTGAACACTTAACCACACTTGGCTGCTGACTTGTTCAGCAGACGAGGAGACGATAGAAAAGTAGAGTTCTGATGCAAACGAACCTAACAAATTACCCCACGAAAATCGCTTTTATCGGCAACTACCAGCCACGAAAGTGCGGGATCGCCACCTTCACAACCGACTTGCATAAAGCGGTTGCGGATGCCCATCCCGAAAGCGACAGCTTCGTGGTAGCTATGAATGACCCGGGGGCAGAATACGATTATCCGGCCCAGGTGCGCTTCGCGATCCGGCAAAATTCGCTTGCCGACTACAAGAGCGCGGCAGAGTTCTTGAACCTCACAGATCCTAGCCTTGTATGCTTGCAGCATGAATATGGAATATTTGGAGGCCAGGCAGGAAGCCATATTTTGGCCCTGCTGGAGGAAATAACGATCCCGGTTGTGACAACGCTCCACACAGTGCTGCAGGATCCTGACCGCGAACAAAATCGGGTTATGCGCAGGCTGTCTCGCCTTTCGAGCCGCCTGGTCGTGATGAGCCAAAGGGGCGCGGACTTTTTGACCGGTGTCTATTCCGTACCCCCACAGAAAATTGACATCATCCCCCACGGCATCCCGGATGTCCCTTTCACTGATCCAAATTTTTACAAAGATAAACTGCACGTGGAAGGCAAGCACGTCATGCTTACCTTCGGGCTGCTCTCGCCCAATAAGGGCATCGAGTATGTCATCCGGGCTCTGCCGGAGATCCTCACCCATGTTCCGGACCTGGTGTACGTTATCCTGGGAGCCACCCATCCGCACGTCAAGCGACAGGAGGGTGAGCGCTATCGCCGCAGCCTTGAAAAGCTGGCAGAAGACCTGGGGATTGACGAAAACGTCCATTTCCACGATCGCTTTGTGGCACTGGAAGAGCTGGTCGAGTATATCGGCGCGGCCGATATCTATGTCACCCCTTATTTGAACCAGGCGCAGGTCGTCTCCGGTACGCTGGCGTACACAGTCGGAGCCGGCAAAGCGGTTATATCTACGCCATACTGGTACGCAGAAGAGCTGCTGGCGCAGGGTCGGGGAGTTATGGTCCCTTTTAAAGACTCGGTGGCGATCGCGGAGCAGGCAGTCCACCTGCTACGGGATAAGGTCGCAATGCACGCAATGCGCAAACGGGCTTACATATATGGCAGAGAGATGACCTGGCCGCAGGTAGCACAGGCTTACCTGAAGAGTTTTGCTTGCGCACAATTGGATCACCGCGGGACGAGGTTTGTAGAAGGCTTTACAGTACATGCTGGGACACCGAGTTTAGCCTCTCCCGAACCCTTCCCAGAGCTTCGCCTCGAACATCTGATGAGAATGACCGATGATGTGGGACTGTTCCAGCATGCAATCTTCCACCTCCCAAATTATGCAGAAGGATATACCACCGACGATAACGCGCGCGCGCTGTTGTTTGCGGCGCTGCTGCGCGCCCAAGGATACCGAAACGAGCAGCAGGTAGATGAGCTGCTCTCTCGGTATCTGGCATTTCTTTGGTACGCCTATAACCCGGCGACGAACCGGTTTCGCAATTTCTTGGGCTACGACCGCCGCTGGCTGGAAGAGACCGGTTCAGACGACAGCCACGGACGAGCCCTATGGGCTCTCGGCACGGTTCTGGGCCGTGTTTATCTTTCGAATTACAGCGAGATCGCTTTCCGCATGTTCGAGCCAGGCTTACCTGCCGTGCTGGACACCACCAGCCCGCGCGCCTGGGCATTCACCCTGCTGGGAATCCACCCCTATCTACAACGGTTTCCCAACGATCGTACCGTCAGGGACACAGGCACAGCTCTGGCAGAGCGGCTGGCGGCCCTTTACCGCGAATGCTCGTCCTTCAGCTGGCCCTGGTTCGAGGAGACGGTCAGCTACAGCAACGCACACCTGTCCCTGGCTTTACTTTTATCCAGCCAATGGACGGGGTGGGATGATCATTCTCGAATCGGGTTTAAGGCTTTGAAGTGGCTGGCAGAACTCCAGACCTCCCCGGAAGGGCACTTCACACCTGTCGGATCAAATGGATTTTATCGCCGGGGAGAGCAGAAAGCGCGCTTCGATCAACAACCCTTGGAGGCAGGGGCTATGGTCTCGGCGTGCCTTGAGGCTTATCGCATCAGCAAAAACGGGCTTTGGCTGGCAGAAGCACAGCGTGCATTTAGCTGGTATACCGGCGCGAATGACCTGGGCATACCACTTTACGACCCCTGCACCGGCGGGTGCTATGACGGATTACATCCCGATCGGATCAACCGCAACCAGGGCGCAGAATCTACACTTTCTTTCTTGATGGCACTGGTAGAAATGTCCTCTGCGGGTATGGCCGATCAAGATCGCACCATCTTGAAACTGGCTGAGGCGAGTCGATGGTCTTCCTCCGATGCCTCCTTTGCTTTGCTTCTCCCAAAACCAGCCAGCAGTGGTAACGGTCGTATGCGTCCAGAAAAGTAAATGATGGAGAGTTATTCGTTCGATATACAGCGTATATTGATCGGCGACCTGCCCTTGGGTTTTTTCGCCGAAATCGCCCTGCGGACAACCATTCTGTACTCATATACATTGGTTATCGTCCGCATGCTGGGGAAACGCAGTGCCGGTGAGCTGACGGTCATTGATATTGTGATGATCGTCGCCCTGGGGAGCAGCGTTGGCGACCCAATGCTTTATCCTGATGTCCCCGTTTTGCACGCGTTGCTCGTTATCACATTGGTCGTAGTGCTCCAACGGATGGCTTTATACTGGTCTACACATAACAAAAAGGTCGACCAGATCCTCAAGGGGACTAGCTCTCTGGTAGTTGTAGACGGCGTTTTAAATCTGGATGGGCTGGAATCTGCCAGTCTCTCGAGCCGAGAGGTCTTCCAGATGGCCCGGCAAAAAGGTTATCGCCACCTCGGGGAGATCCGGCGGATGTACATCGAAACGGATGACAAACCTTCAGTTTTCGGTTTCGAACGCGATCAAATTCGCCCTGGATTACCGTTCGAGCCCCCGTGGGAGGTGGAGATGCCGACTGTGGTACAGATGGACGGCCTGGTCAATAAGAAATCGAGGGCAGCCTGCGCGAATTGTGGATACACCGCTTGCTTCAAAGCAGGCGACCGGTTGATTGCCTGCCCTCACTGCCAACAAACGGATTGGATCTATATATAAACATGTAACAATGTACGGTTTTTTACTTCTGACCAATCTCGATCTGGACGTATTCAAATACCACACTTGCATCTTCAAGATAGCGCTTGCCGTTCATTTTGTCGTGGCGCATAAAATCCGGCGCCTTCATGTAAACATGTAAGGAATACTCCCCCGTGCCGGGCAGCTTCCAGTTCAAACCATAATGATACAGCCACGGATGCCAGATAAACGGTTGCTGGTGATTCCCTATCAGGTTCCCTCCTCTATCTTTCACAGCCACAGTCACAATCAATCCTGGAATAAAGCGGTTGTCTGCCGCGTCGCGGACTGAGATCTCAATATGAGCATTCTTTCCATCGGGTTCCATCCAGATGAGCCGATCCCCTTCCCTGCAGTACATGCCTTCGGCGTACTCTACAGCGTACGCGATCACATAATCACCAACGCGCTTCTCACCGCCAGCGTATGCTTCTTTATAAGCCATGTGCTCTAACGCCTTCAAGTAAGCTTCGCCCTGTGCCTGAGCAAGCTCCAACTGGTTCTGGTCGGCTTCTTCACTAACATGCATTCCTGGTTCTTGGGTTGATGGGTACATAGCTATGTCTCCAACATGGATTCTGAGTAATTTAGTTTTGAGCGCTGAAGATACCACACCGGGGCAAGCTGGATACAACCTGCCCCGGTATCTCAAATGGTTAGCGCCATTAGCTCCAGTACGGATCGTACCCGTAGTACTCGTAAACATCCGTCAGCCAGGCGTGCTCGCTTGTCTGCGGCCAGCGATCTTTGTCGAAGCCAGGAGCGCTCTCGAGCATCTCCTTGTTGACGTTAAGGATGATCACTTCATTCTCGGTGTCTACCCTCAGCGCTTCCCAGGGAATGGCAAACAACTTATCGCCCATGCCGAGAAAACCTCCGAAGGAGAGCACGGCATACGCGACTCGACCGCTGGACAGGTCGATCATCAGTTCTTCGAGTTTTCCCAGGTCCTCACCCGCCAGATTTTTTACCGGGTCACCCGTAAGGGTGGAGGCGGATAGTGCCACAGGGGTTTTGAATTCAGTACGCATACATACCTCCTAAATATGAGTTTGGTCTAGCTTCATCATCATAAAGGCAAAACTACTGTTGCTCAATGGGGAGAACGACTATCCCCAGGTAGGGATTTCACTAACAATCCTGGGGTATATTGTGTTTCCATGGCTGTTCAAGGATTGAGCCGCGGGCACTGATCGATATTCTGAATACTCTGCTCGATGCGCTCGATGCGTCTATCCGGATTGGGATGGGCGCTGAAAAACTCCGGCGGCGCCTGTCCCTGGCTGGAATCTGCGAGCACACGCATCACGCTCACCATCTCCTGCGGGTTGTAGCCGGCACCATCGACAAAACACACCCCCAAGAAATCGGATTCCAGCTCGTCTTCCCTGCCGTACTTCATGTTCACCAGTTGCCCGATCAGCATGGCTACCTGTGCGGTGCGCATGGAAGAAGGATTATCGGGATCATAAGAGGCGATCACTACAGCCCCGGTCAGACCCTGGGTCAACTGCTGCTTGGCAATTTGCTCGGCGGAATGCCGCGCCACTACATGTCCGATCTCATGCCCCAACACGCCGGCGAGCTGCCCTTCGGTGGTCAATCTATCCATCAGCCCGCGGGTAATGAAAACCTGCCCACCTGGCAGCGCAAAGGCGTTGATGGTCTGGTCGTCTCGCAGCACATGGAATTCGTACTCGTATTCGGTCATGCCCGCCGCGGAAGTGCGGACGATATGGTTGCCGATATCGTCTACCAGCGCTTGCACCCCTGGATCGGGATCAAGACCCCCGAACTGCTGGGCTATCTCCGGTGCGGCTTGCAGCCCCAAGGCGATCTCCTGATCGACGCTGATATCGATATGCTGCGTCTCACCCGTAACCGGGTTCTCTTGCCGCAAGCTAAAATACGAAATCAAGGAAAAGATGGCTACAACCGCAGCAATCAGCCAACGCCCGACCGGAAAACCGCCCCGTCGCCGCGAAGACCTCTGGTTATAGGTTGGATGATTTGATCGAACGTACATTTTTTATCTCTCCTTCTTCACTATTCGTCAGCGAATTTTTTGACTGTCCTCCAGCGTTCTCTTGGGTTTCATCACTTCCCAGTGAGGTATGCCTTCCTGAGAGCGATCGATCTCTGTAATTTGGACAGCATTCTCGTCCAGGAGGATGCGAGAGCCATAATCATTGGCATAAACCTGGGTGACCTCTGCTCCGAAAAAGAAGATCTGAGCTGAGTAAAATACCCAGATCAGGAGGATGGCCAGGGAGCCAGCCGCCCCGAAGGTCGAGCCGACAGAAGAGCGACCCAGGTAAAATCCAATCCCCAATTTACCCAGGTTGAAAAGCAGAGAAGTAACCACCGCACCCAGCCAAATATCGCCCCAGGAGATCTCTGCGTCGGGCATGAACTTGAATATGAGGGCAAATAGCAGCGTGATGACGAAAAAAGAGACCACCAGGTTGATCCCTTGAGTCAGCCAGGTCGGCCATACTGATGAGCCCAACACCATGACGCCTAACGCAGAGAGGACCGCATTCACCACCAGCGACGCTAATAGCACAAAGCTAATTGCGAGCACCATAGAAAAGGAGAGGATGCGCTGGCGGATGAGACGCCACATGCTCTGGACTAGACCCTTGACCGGCCTGGGTTTCACCTCCCAGATGGTATTCAGAGAGTTTTGCAGCTCAGAGAACACCCCCAGGGCACCAAACAGCAAGGCGACGATACCGACTGCGCTGGCAAGCAGGCCATTGCGCGGCTTCGAGGCGCTGGTAAGCATGCTCTCTACAAAGTCCTTGCCTTCCTCCCCCACCAGGCCTCCCACCTGCTCGAGCACCTGGCTGTGAGCCGCTTCGTGACCGCCCAGAAGCCCGGCGATGGCAATGATCAGCACGAGGAGTGGCGCAATAGAAAAAGTCGTGTAATATGCAAGCGCGGCTGATAACCGGGAAGCGTTATCTTCCTGCCATTCAGAAAATGCTTCCTTCAGTAAGGTTACAGCTTTGCGAAACGTATTTCGAGCCATATGTGAATATCCCTTTCAACCTCCATCGATAACCGGAAGTTTATCTGCAGGAGGTACTACGTTTAAATCCGGTTGGCGTACAATCCACACGAGTGCCAGTCCAGTGACAGCGCCGGCAATCAGCCCGCTGATCCCCTGGACGAGAAGGGAAACCAGCCATGGTTCGGTGAGAAAATGGTCGTAAATTATCAGCTCCACGGCGCTGGCGATCGAAAATCCCAATGTCCAACCGATAACACCCGCCAGGATCCAAAGACCCGCCTGTGGTATCTCCCTGCGGAGGACGGGCCATTGGACGAGGGCTATGATCAAGCCAAAAAGGGCATAGCTGACCAGTACCATCCAAAAACCACCGGCTGTCTGCTGGCTGGAGAGCACTTGGATCAACAATAACCCCGCTGCGTAACCGATTGCCCAGCCTGCGCCCGCTGTCAGGACCCAGTCCAAACTGCCGACAATATAACGGCGGATGGCCAGCCATTGCAGGAAACCGATCAACGCGCCCGCCAGCAAGGGCGCCGCGATAAACGCAACCCCCAACCCAAGAACATCTGCCACAGGCCTGGCAGGGAGAAAGCCGAGCAGCATACCTGCCGTGGTCGCCACCACCCAGGCGAACCAAAATCCGAACTCATTCTTGTCAATTCTGGTTTCATCCAAATCAACCGTCATAATATTTCTCCATTTCTCGATAGAAATGACCGCATTTTAATGGCTCAAGCGCGTTCGAAGAAAGGTGTTCTGCCTTTCTCTACACATTCGACCGCATACAGGAACATGGCTGCCGACCAGGACTGCCAATCAACTCCGCGCGGCAAACCGTCTTTTGCTCCAAACCATTCATTAAAACCGTACTCGAGGCTGGCATGATTGGCGGGCTTGACCAGGGCTGCGAGGAGAGCCAACTTCTGCTCTGCCAGATGCCGCCTGCCTGCGGCGACTAATGCGGCGATGTAAAAACCACAGGCAAATGGCCAAACGCCACCATTATGGTATTCTCCCGGCATGTTGAAGCGTACGTAACGCCCGTGCCAGTCGTTGTCTCCCTCACGGATGTACGGGAACAGGCACGGGGGAAGCTCCAACGCCAAATCTCCGCTTTCGCGCAGGTGTTCACAGCCTGATTCAACCCAGGCAATAATCCGCCTGGCTCGAGTGGGAGAGGCCAGCCCTGAGAGAACAGCCAAACTATTGCCGAGGAGATCGAAGCGTTCGCTGTGATACGATTTGTAGGCCCAAAGCGCATAATATGGTTTGTCGGGAATTGCCAGCCCTTCATGAACGACATGACCCGCTTGTGATTTCCGCACATCCTTTTTGTGGATCATATCCCTCAATGCGCCAGCCTCGTCGACCATGCCAAAAAAATTTAGATAAATGTAAACCAGCGTATTTACATATAGCCCATATCCGAGTACCCATTGTTCATCGCGCCAATCACTGGTGGGCTGTTGGGTGACTAAACCACTGTCATCCGGGCTTTGATACTCCATCCACGTTAATGCCCGCTGTGCGGCTTCTTCCAGAAAATCAACTTCCCCGGTAGACCTGCGGAACAAAGCAAGTCCGACCAAAAAGAGCGGCGTAGAATCACTTGCCCCGCAATCTATCGGGGCATGAACGAGAGAAGGGATATGACCCCGTGGGGTCTGGTTTTTTGCCAGGACAAGCAGCACCTTCCGCAGGGACGAGATCAGCTCATCATTTCCGGATACCAGTACACCGAAAGCTGATATCATCAGGTCGCGTGTGTACGGTTCTGGATATCCAAACCCTGCGGTACGCGGCAGTCCTTGGTAGGGGCCGCGCATATTATTTAGTAAAACAGCGAGAGCAGCATCTTTTGCTTCCTCGATCGTCGACTTTGAACTTCTGCTCGTGAACATTGATATTATTCCAATCCCAGGCGATTCGAAACGATCTTGACAAACGCGTTTGCCACAGCCCGATAATCGTAAAGCTCTACCACTCGCTGTCTGCCAGCCTCTCCCATAAGTGACCGTAACTCAGGATTCTTCATGAGAAGTTCCAGATATACCGCTAGATCATCAGTATCGACTCGATAATCAACGATTCTCGGCGGGTCGAAGAGAATGCGCTTGCCCTCCTCAAAACCAGACTCCGCTCCCAGGAAGATCTCGGAAATCCTGTTTTCAACGGCTACTTGCGCCAGGAATGCAGTTCTCAAGTGCACCAGGGTATCCAGCATAGCCATTGCGGCAATGCTGACCACCGGTTTTCTACAGGCGCCGGCCTCCACCTGCGGCATTCCAAAGCCTTCCAGCCGAGAGGGAGCGGCGTATATATCGCACGCAGCCATCATGTAGGGCATCAAATCCCGCGATACTCGATCGGTAAGATAGATCACCTTATCGGCGATGCCGAGCTTGCGGGCCAACTCTAAATCGATCTGATTTTGCCGGATCGTGCGAAGCTGCGGCCAAACCTTGCAGACGTATTTCCAAGGGGGGACATCTGCCTGTGCGCTGAGGAGCGCCAAAGCCAGCATCACTTCCTGGGCGCCTTTTGAAGCCGCATCACCCCCAACAGTTAAAATGAAGACTTCTTCGGGTGCCACCCCTACAGCCTGGCGAATTGCATGAACTCCGGGGTCATTCTGCGGGCGCGGGGTGAAATCATCCGTATTGCAGCCCACCGGAAGAACTTCGATAGTATCTCCCCTGATCCCATCGCGCATATATACTTCTTTCACCCAATTCGATGTCACCAGGATGAGCGGTAGATCGTTCAGGATCTGCTGGTAATTGGCGATATATCCATCAGCCACCAGCCAGGGAACGACCCGTTGTCCGAAATGTTGCGGATGGAGAATAATATGAGGTGTGTGCCCCCAATAGCCTACCCCCAAGACAAGATCGGGCTTGAACCAGCGATAATACCATTCTTTCTCCAGCGGGGATTCAAAATGAGCCGCCCGCACGTCTACCCCTAACTCGAGCAAGCCGCGATAGAGCAACTCTCCCTGGGTTGCCAACCCTGCCGGAGGAGGTGGGTAATCATAGAGCAAGAGGATTTTCATGGGCTGGAATATCCAAAACAGTGAAAGGCTTCAACCCGTGGGGTCACCCGAGCCTCCCAACTAAGGGGAGAGAATCCATAAACCACGGTGATCAAATGATATTTCTTCCGCCATGTTTCTTCCGAGAGAACCTCTCGAAAATCGGCGTCTTCTGCATACTGTGGCAGACGGCGCCCTCCGTCGTCTTCATAGGCAAACATCCACAATTGTTGAGCCTGGATAAGCCTGGCTTTCCACAAGTCGAAGACAGCCGCCGATGTCTCCTCGTGGCGGCGATGGCGAGTGTACTCACCCCGTGGCCCGTGAGTCAGGATGATATCAAATTCATAAATCTGCAGCCGTTGAAGTATTTCGTTCTGGACCACGGAGATAGGTAGGGGAATTTGTTTAACGCCATCGTCCAGATCACCCAAATCCCCTTCCGCCTGCAGGTGTTCCAGCACTCTGTAAAATTTAGGCGCGCGATCGGTATCACTCCTGCGAGTGAGTGCCATGATAAACCAGTTATAGTCGGGGCGAGATAAGATATATCCACCTGCCCACAAGACTTCGTCATCCGGATGAGCAACGATAACTGCGGCGCGCCTGGTTAACCCACGCTCGCTGGTCCTGCGAGACACATCCGACTCCAAAACCAATTCAGTCTTCCAATCTGCTGCTATAACCATTAGTACATATATAAAAAATAATGCTCATTACTGCAATCAGGTAAATACCCACTCAGAAGGTAGGGATTTCCGTTACATAGGGAGGGTTTCTCCGAATTGTTAGCTACATCTCGAGCAGGTATGATGGTCAGCGGCGTACGCAAGGCATTAGGCGTGCTAAAGACTTCACCTTTTTAATGATTCAAAGGAGTAAGAAAATGAAAAAACTCTATTTCTTGTTAGCGATTTGCTCAATACTGAGCTTGTTGGTTTTAGCGGGATGCGGGGCTGCAGATGATGTCGAAGGTACCCCGGGAATCATCGAGCCTGCCACGGTATTGACCCTGACCCCGGAAGATATCTTCACCGAAGAACCGACGGAATTTGCGCAGGCAACCGAAAGTCCGGAGGTAACAGCCGAGGTCACCGAGACTCCGGCAATGACGGAACCCATCGTTGCGACACAGACCATTACTGCTACCGAGGTGATCCCTCCAACCGGTTTTGTCGATCCGGGCCGGGTCTCGAACCTGCTCGATTTTGACGTGTGGAATCCGAATGATGAACAGATCGGCACTGCAGAAGACATGATCCTGAATCTCGAGGAACAGAAGATCGATTACCTGCTGATCGAGGTGGGCGGGTTCCTGGGAATCGGGGGCAAGCTGGTGGCTGTCCCTTACGATCTCATGGAAGTTGTTGGTGCTGATGCCACCTCCGAAGACGAGCTGCAAAACGTATTCATTCTAGATGCGAGCAGAGAAGAACTGGAAAGTGCGCCTGAGTTTGATCGCCAAGCGCTGCCTCAAGTAGGCCAGCCTGCAGGTGATTATGACGCCATTTTCAGCAGCCACTGGATGACAGGCACTGAGTCTATGACTGGAACGGTCGAGATTCCCCAGGCGACGGATACTTCAGATCCCGTGACCGGGACTGAACTGCAAGGCGTGGTCCTGGCTTCACAAGTGCTCGACCTGAACGTGGTGGATGCAAATGGTGATGATCTGGCTTCGGTTGAAGACATCATCGCCGATCCCCAGTCCGGAGACATTCGCTATCTGGTGGTTGAGGTCAGCGGCATTGAGGATCTGGAAGGTGATTGGATCTTCGTCCCTCTCGAGGCGCTGAGCGTCGATGTCACAAACGATGTGCCAGTCGCTTCGGTCGATCGTGATGTCCTGGCTGGAGCTCCCAGCTTCCTGGCTGATGAGCTTCCGGATACAACTGTGGTCGATTGGGATGCAGATATTCGTGCCTACTGGGATGCCCACAGGTAATCCAAGTGGTTGAAAAACGGGGGATGATGTAATAACTACAAGCTGCACTCGCAGGTAGAAATACAGCCCCTGCGAGTGCAGTTTTATCCGCTATCAGCTGTCTACCGGGACCGCCCTCACGAACAGCAGGCCCCAATTGAGCAACCCGTCCTTTTCCAGGCAAGTTTGGAAAGTGAGATGGTGCTCACCGCGGTAAAACCGTTTGAATACTTCGGAGGCACTTAATTGGCGGTCCGTGCCAAGATCCTGATAATCGCTGTGCAGACGTGTTGGATTTAGCTTCTGATACGTGCCGACCTCCGCGACCTTGTATCGCCTCACAAGGCGGTCTCCGTAGACGATTAAGACCTCCTGCCCAGGGTGCAGCTTATAAAATTCCTTGCCAGCCAGGTAATTATGGGCCAGCAAACCTGTGACTCCATAATTAGCCGCCACCCCGAACTGAGTCACGAATCCGCTTCTGTTCGAAACGTAGGTAGGTTTCGTCTCGGGCTGCTGGATGACCGGCAGCGCAAACACGCCCTCCAGATACACGCCCCGGACGGCTGAGGATTCGCCATTGGAGACCGTATCGATGAATTCTCTAAAATCAGGGGACTCCTCGTAGATCTGCTGCTCGCCTTGCTGCCCACCGGCTGTCGGTAAGCTGCCAGGCAAGCGAGTATTTCCTATATTGGGGGAAGACCCGGAAGTTGGAAAAAGGAGAGAGGCTGGTGGAGAGGAATAGCCCTCCAGAGTATATCCTGCCGGGGAAAACAGGCTGTAAACGATTAAAACGGAAACGAAGTGCAGGAAGACAAGGAATTTGACCAGTCCCCAGAAACGGTTCTCCCACTCCTGGCGCGCATTGTGCATCTCCATCGCTCGCGTCATTGCTGCAATGTAGATTCTACGAGAGCGCGCGCAAAAGTCAACTTACAATCGCCCTACAAGTAACCTACGATCAATTTACGGTAGATCTGGGACGAAATACAGAAAATGTTACCCCCTGGCAAGACATCATGCTTGATATCTCGCTTCAATCTCGTTTCAAAGGAACGGTCACCCGGACGAGCATCCCTTTCCCCGGCGAGGTGACGACAGCCATCTGGCCTCCGATGGCTGTCACCCGCTCTCTGGTGCCTATCAGACCCAGGTGACCCTGGCGCGCCAGTTCAATCCACCTGGTCGGCATACCAAACCCCTTCCCGTCATCCTGAATCTCCAGAACGACCTGCTGGCTGTCCAAGCTCAACCTGACCCATAGCTGTTCTGCCTGTGCATGGCGAGCCACGTTGCTGACTGCGTTCTGGTAGATTCGAAACAGGGACAGCCTCAGGTGTTCTTCCAGAAACTGACCGTCGTGGGTCAATTCCTGGTGAATGGTAATCTCTGGATGCAGCTCTTGAAAGCGTTCCAGGTGGCTGCGAATGGCTTGCTCCAATCCGAATGGAGCCAGAGAGGGTGGGCGCAGCTCTCCGGCAATATTCCGTAATCCCAGGATTGTATGCTGGACCATTTCTTTGGAGTCGCGCAGTTTTTTCTCAATCTCTTCCTTGCTTTCCCGCGACAGACTGCGCTCGATGTCATCAAGCAGATATGAGAGGCTGAATAATTCCTGGATGGTATTATCGTGCAACTCCTGGGCTAACCTCAACCTTTCCACTTCCTGGCTGTCTATCAACCGGTGCTGGACTTCTGCCAGCTCTGCCTGGATGCGTTTTCTCTCGGTAATATCCCGCACAGCATAGATCACCAGCCAGTCATCCTCGATTTTTACCGGACCAAGCATCACTTCCACAGGAAACTCATCCCCATTCTTTCGCCGTCCGAACTGTTCCAGATCCGCTCCCATGGAACGCAGCTGTGGTGATTCCAGATACGATTCCCTATGTTCGATATGGCGAGTCCTAAAAGAATCCGGCAACAACCCATCGATAGATTGTCCCAGAAGCTCGGATCGGTCGAAGCCAAATACCTCTTCTACCCGGGCGTTTATGCGCATGATCATCCCGTCGCGGTCTACCAGGAAAATCGCATCCGGGGATAGCTCGAAAAGGTCGGAAAATAGGGTTTCGTTTTTTAGCAGCTCTTTTTCCGCCTTCTGACGTTGGGCGATCTCGGCGCGTAAATTATCGATCATGCGCTCGAGCTGCGCCGTGCGCCTGGCCACCTTGGCTTCCAGCTCGGCGTTCAAGGAACTGGCCTCCTGGTAAAGGCGCACGTTATCGATTGCCAGCGCCGCCCGCCGGGCTAATTCTTTCCCCAGGAATAATTCTCGCTTCCCATACTGGTGTTTGGATTCAGCCCACACCAGCGTTATTGCGCCCAACGCTTGGTCGCGAGCCATCATGGGCAAGATCATAGCTGAGTGCAGCCCCAACGAGCGCATCATGCGCAAATGTTCCGAGTCGCGGGCAGTGGCTTTTAACATGGCATCTGATATCTCCGGAAAGTATACTGGCTCACCGCTCCGCAGCACCTGATAGACACTGCGATCGGATTCGGGATCGGGTGGGTATCTTTCTTGCAGCTGCCGGGTCAGGGCGATCTTCTCCGGATCGTTATGCGCAACAGCGATTTGCTGGACGCCTTTGCCGGGTTCATTTAAATGGACCACACACCAGTCAGCTAAACTGCCAACCGCCATCCCGGCTACGGCTTCCAGCCTCGACTGATAATCCATCGACGAGCTGACCAGCATATCACCGATCTCCGCCATAAATCGTTGGGCTTGTTGGTCTCGTTTAAGATCGGTGATATCCTGAAAGATGTTAACGGCTAACTCTACCTCCATAGTAGAACCGAATACGGCCGATGCCCTTACAGACGACCAACGTTCTTCGCCTGTCTCAACGATCCGAAAACGGACAATCTCGTAAGCCTCTGCCTCTCCCTGCAGCACCCGCCGTCCAGGAAGCCGCTCGATTGGCAGCCTATCTCCCTGCTCATCGAGGATTTCGAATTTTTGAACAATCTCAGATACCGGTGTTGTCAACATCTCAGACCGGCTCGAGAAACCCAGCAATTTGGCAGCAGTATCATTGGCGTATACCAGCCGTCCCATCCGGTCTTGTACTGTGATGCCCTCGGTTATCCCTTCGAGGACGACAGCCAGCTGGTCGCGCGAGGTGCGCAGTTGTTGTTCAATTGACCGCCGGGTGATGGATGAAGCCAATAAATTGGCGACATTCTGCAGGAAATTCGCGTCGTGCGGGGAGAAAATCCGCCGCGACTTGGTGTGCACACCAAGGATCCCATACGCCATCTCTCTGCCCGGTATAATCACGGTCATCCCACTGATCACTCCATGATCTAGCAATAAGGCAGGGGCAGAAAAACGTTTCTCAGTTTGCAGATCTTCAACGATCACAGGCTCGCCCGCCTGGATGGTGAACCCGCCCTGAGATCCAAATCCGGCCTCAAGCCAGGCATGGCCGACATAACCCGGCTTCCAACCATAGCCTGCTTTGAGCACCAGCTGCTCTTTTTCTGGTAACAGCTCCAGGACCTCGCAGTATTCCGTTCCCAGGATATGAACTACCTGGTTAACAGCTTCCTGGATGATCTGGTCGAGGTCGGAACTGTGCAGAGCCTGCTGGCCCAATCTGGCAATAGCTTCTTGCTGCGCCAAGCGGGCGCGCAGTTCTTGCTCAACTTCTGTGAGGTGAGCGAGAGCATCGCGGGAACGGTTCGTCTGATCCATTTTTAAGCCGATTATCTGGATATATTATACCTATATTGACCAATTTATAACCATATTCCATGCTGAATAACGTAAGATTTGCATGTGAGAGGGTCTGGATAAGTCTCCTTGATAGGGGTAGGGATTCCCCTATCTTCAAAATAGGATGATCCCCAATTGATAGCTCCTCTCTTAGAAGGTATAGTGTTAAATATCGACAAGGAGGTGACTTATGGTTACGCAGTCCCCTGATATAGTCCAGAATGTGACGGAGGCATTGCTGAACGACTCTCGTACAAAGCAAGCGGTTATCGAGGTGATCGACCAGCGCGGTATGATAACGCTGATCGGCGTTGTAGACAGCGTAGAGACCAGCAGGGCAGCTGAAGAGATCGCTCGCCAGCAGCCTGCCGTCGTGTCCGTCGTCAACGAGCTTAAGATCGCCTGAGCCAGCCTACAGGCAGTATCCCGACCCATTGGCGGGTAAGAATCCGCGCGGATGGGTCTATCTCCATATCGGTCGCAGCCCTTCTGATTTCTGCAGGCATGTTTTCTCAGGAGAGCGAGGTCTTTCATGAGGACATGGGGCACATCTGACGAGGAGAATGTTAAGCTATCTTCAGGGAGAAAACCATCCTCCCATGAAAAGGCAGTTGGTCATTTAGCTTCTCCTACTTTAAAGAAAGCAGACGAATTACAGCAATCGTTGTTCGAAACTGCCAGCGACATCGATGATTTTACTCACAATGTGGCAGAGTGGAAAATCTGGATCAATTCCCTGCTGGAACATTTGGAATTCTTCGCCAGGGCAGATGACCCCAACCATCCAGAACAATTTCTTCTCCTGCTCGAACGGATTGATGAGTCGATCAAGAAGCGGATTAATCAGGGCACTTGGGAATAAGTGGGTCACTGCCTCAAGTCAGGCAAAATCTTTTAGCCTGGTGTTATAATCTTTTCGGACACAAATTGTCCAATCTGTAATTCAAGTGTCCTCGCTGCCCAGCTGAGGATTCTGATCTGGAAGAACAATCATGACAAAAATACGCATTGTCCTTGCTGACGACCACCCGATAACCAGGGAGGGGATCAAGAAATTATTAAGCGATGCCACAGATATCGAGCTGGTTGGCGAAGCAGGGGACGGCAATCAAGCTTTGCAATTGGTAGACGAGGAGCATCCCGACGTGCTTTTGTTGGACATGGAGATGCCAGAGATCAAAGGGCTGGAAGTTGCCAGGCACTTAAAAGAGGCAGGCTCCCCGGTACGCATCCTTGCTTTGAGCACTTATGATGATAAACAATATATCTTCGGCTTGCTGGCGGCCGGCGCTTGTGGCTACCTCACCAAAGAAGAGGTTCCCGAAAATATCCTCGATGCGGTGCGCGGCGTGGCAAGGGGAGAGCGAGGCTGGGTCAGTCGGCGGGTAGCGGCGATCATGTCTGCATGGACACATGCAGGGGATGAGGAGAATGGATTGACCGAGCGTGAGACGCAAGTACTCCGACTTGTTGTAGATGGAAAAACCAACCACGAAATTGGTTATGAGCTGGGCATCAGTCAAAAAACGGTTGAGAAACATCTCGAATCCGTTTTTTCAAAACTCAACGTAAGCTCGCGAGTCGAAGCGGCTGTGCTGGCGGTGAGGGATGGTTTGATCTGAAAGAGAACGAGAGGATATCTTGGAAAACAAACAAGCCGCCCATGGGGGTTATCCGAAGTTCTTTGCGATGATCGGGACTTCCATGGTCGCAATGTTTTTTTAATGTATCTGAATTCTTACCAGATACTCGAGCATGCCTGGTTCAGCGAAACGCGGCTTTTCATGACGCTCATCATGGGCGCTGCGATGACGGTGATCATGCTAGCCTACATGCTGGGGATGTACAAGAATAGCCAGATCAATATGGCAATCTTTGTCGGCGCCGGCTTAATGTTAATAGCCGCGGTTTTGCTGGTACGCAGCCAAGTAACGATTAGCGAAGTGGACTATATGGAAGGTATGATTCCGCACCACTCGATCGCTATTCTTACCAGCGAACGTGCGAGGATCGAAGACTCGCGAGTGCGAGAGCTTGCCGAAGAGATTATCAAAGCGCAGCGTAAGGAGATCAAGGAGATGGAGTGGCTGATCGCGGACATCAGAGCCAATGGAGTGGCTACCAGCCATGTGGAGGCGGAGGCGAGACCTGTGCCGGAATTTTCCGGCACGCAAGAATAATACTCATAGGACACTTACGCATTTGGGTGAGTAAAGCGGGTCACCGGCGAATTGCGTAACTCCGATTAATCACTTGACAATGAGCATCAACGAGAAAAAAATGGAGAAGATTAGGGTTTTGCTAGTAGATGATAACATCAACGTCAGACGGGGACTGCGCAAGATGCTGAGTCGTTCTCCCAGCGTGGAAGTTATTGGAGAAGCAGGGAATGGCATGGATGCGTTGGAGCTGACCAAAGACCTCGAGCCCGACGTCTTATTATTAGATGTCGAAATGCCGGGCATAAAGGGTTACGAGGTGGCCCGCCGTCTGAGAGATTCTGGATCCTCAGCGCGGATTCTGGCTTTAAGCGGTTATAACGAAAAAGGCTATATTCTGGGCATGCTGATCAACGGAGCGGTTGGCTACCTGACTAAGGACGATGCCCCCCAGTATTTGCTGAGCGCGGTTCAGGAGATTGCCGCCGGAAGCAGAGGCTGGATCAGCCCGAAAGTGGCCGAACAACTAGGTGTCCCAGCCCGGCCCAAGGGGAAAGATACCATCCCGGCGCTGACACGCCTGGAAGTACGAATTATAAAACTTTTGGCGCAGGGGAAAACAAATCTCGAGATCGAGATAGAGCTGGGTCTCGAACAGAAGGTTGTGGAAGAGTGCATTCAATCGATCATAAAAAAAATGGGGGTGAGGACGAGCCTGGAAGCCGTGCTGCGCGGTATGCAGGAAGGTATTCTCTAGCGCGCGACGCGACCGAGGATTCAATCGGCGGAATAGAACTGCTGTGTTTTCTCAAGCAGTCTTTCGAGGCGAGAAACCAGATTGGCTGGTTCCACAGCCTCTTGGTCTTCGAGAGAACCTGCCATCTGGCGGATTTCTCCTAGTTTAGACCGCAGGTTGATCAAAGTGTTCATAGACAAATCGTTCACACTCGAAGAATATACCGGTAGCAGGTTTTTGAACAGGATCTGCAAAGCGACGGCCAAAATGGGAGCCAGGACTGCACCCAGCAAACCGAACGAGTCGACCAGGGCAATCACGACGATCACCGACTGCAAGGAGCTGTATCGCCGGCGGGGGAAGATACGGGCGCCAATGATTGTCTCAAGCAGGAGCAGGGCCAGCAAAGTGTAAACTGCCGCCGCCAGACCCAGCGACCAGCTTTGCCCATAACCGAACAAAAAAGAGAACAATACAACCAGCACCAGGCCCAACCACGGGATCAGGCGGGCGATCGCACCCAGGAATGCCAGCAGCATGGCGTATTCCACCCCAAGGACGAAATAGCCTAAATACAAAAATAAACCTGCCAAAACGCTCAAGGTGACTTCGCGGCGAATTGCTGCTCCGACACCAGATTCAACGGCGAGCCAGACATTGCGAGCCTGGGCGCGCCGTTCTACGGGCAGCAGGGATAGCCACAACCTTTCGAAGCGCACGTGGTCTACACTCCAGTAGATGCTCAAAATGAGCACGATCCCCAGGCGGGTCAGGAATTCTAAAGTGCCCTCTGCCGCGCCGAAAACAGCCTGGAGCGTTTGGCTCGACCCTTCACCGGTCAGCGCATCATATAACGCCTGGGTAGGAGGCAGTCGGTCGGCAAGGTCGCTGAACAAGTTATTAGTGGCATTCATCCAACGCATCCTGATCCCTTCGTAGGCTATCAAGCCATCATTGGTGGCTTGCTGTAGATCGGTGGTCAAGGGACTGCTAGCCATCACGAGTAGAATGACCAGCACAGCCAGTACGATGCCATAGGAAAGCACCGGTGCGATCGACCCCCGGATACCACCCTGCCTAAGCGCCTCTGCAAGGGGGCGAAAGGCGGCTGCCACTGCAAGGGAAAGCAGGAACATCACGACTGCCTCACTGAATTGCCACAATAAGATTAGGATCTCCAGGGTGGCGAGTACCAGCGCTGTGTACCCCGCAATCCGGATCATGCACGCTCCTCCTCTTTGATATATCGTTCTAACAGAACGTCGAGTTCGACAGCCAGCGCTTCGATCGAGTCCTCAATTTGATCGGTTTCATCATCAGAGCGTCCCTGCTTTTTACGCAGCTGTTTGCGCACATCGCCAATCAGGTCCTGGACCTCATAGCGCAGCGCACTGTTGTAATCACGTCCGTCCGGGGCAGGAGTTCCATTTTGATCGGCTGAAAATACATAACGATCCAGCAGCAGTTGGATCACTGCCGCCAATGGGATTGCCAATAAGGCGCCCGGCAATCCAAGGAGGGAGGCAAACGTTGCCAGCGCCAGAAGGGTGACAACCGGGTTAACACCGACGGACGCGCCCATCACACGCGGCACAAGCAGATAATTCTCCAGCGCCTGAATCAGAACGGTCGCCAGTACAACCCAAAGCGCCAGCGACGGGTCAATCGAGAAGGCGACCAGCAGCGCCGGAATAGCACCCAGGGCGGGTCCGAAGAGAGGGACAGCTTCGAGAACGGCAGCAATGAGCGCCAAAATTAAGGCATTGGGTAATCCAATGATCATATATGAGATTAGCGCCAGGATGCCGATCGAAAGCGAGAGGATGAGCTGCCCGCGCACAAAAGCGCCGACCCGTGCTTCAATCGCTTCGATAAGCTCTCGCGCCGAATGGCGCAGCCTGGGCGGTATATAGAGCAACACCTCTCGCATCGTGCGATCACTTTCTAATATCCAATACGAAGTGAGCAGGAAGATCGCCGCGATTGCCAGAAAACCATTCAGGAATATGCCGGTAAAACGGTACAAATCTGAGACAATGTCCAGCGCCTCCCCCTCGACCGGAGCAGCAACGGGCAACAGACGCATATCCGCTGGCAAATTGAGAGCCAGATTCTGCAGCAGCAAGCTGGAAGACTGCAGCAAAGCAGTGCGTAGGTCAAGGTACGTCTGTGGAATGGTGTTGACCAGCTCTAGCGCCTGGTTGCTCAGGATCGGTACCAAACTGAAAAGTAAGGCTGCCAGAGCGACTAATAAGAGGATATACGTCAAAGCAAGACCGTGTACACGCGCTATGCCTCGCCGGGTAAGCCAATCCACCATCGGACGTATGGCGGTGCCCAGGATGATGGCGCTGAAGAGGATCAAAACCACCAGGCGATAGCGATAAAGCAGCCAGAATCCTATTCCGACTGCTACAGCAGACAAAGTCGCCAGGACTACCTGGCGAGCACTCCAGTGGGGGGTGGGGGGATTGTAGGTCATCAGCAGAGATGTACAACCAGTCGAGATCGAGGACCCACTCCGGGTCCTCGATCTCGACTGAAGTAAGTAATCCTTGCTACGGGTCAGAACAGTCCCAGCAGGAACCCTACAATCACGAGCAACAGCAGAAAGCCGACCAAGCCTGTTCCACTATATCCCCATCCACGGCTATAGGGCCAGACGGGGAGGGAACCGATCAGCACAAGGACCAACACGATGACCAATATCGTGATAAGCATCTCTTCTCCCATCGATTATTTAGATTCGAACTGGGCCTCAACGCGATCGAAGAAGTCGGCGAGTTCGTTCTCAGCCTGCTCCCGGTTGTATCCATAGCGTTCCTGGAGCAAGCCAGCGAGCTTCTCGGTATTACCGTTGATGCGGTCGAGGTCGTCATCGGTGAGCTTGCCCCACCACGACTTGATTTCACCACGCACTTGCTTCCATTTGCCTTGCAAAATGTCTTCGTTCATGACTGTGTCTCCTATGTTAAGTGAAGTCGGATAAAGTTTTTCCTCTGTGGGTCGATACTACAGAACCCGCCTGCGCCTGAAAAGCAGGCCGAATATTGCCGTACAAATAGCCGAACCGATGACTGCCCAAACCAGAGGAAAGGTTTCGCCCTGGATGGTGATTGGCAGCGGTTCCGACAGACCCAGTTGGTTGGCAAGCCACAAACCTACAAAGGCGCCGACAAAACCCACCACGACGGACATCAGGCAGCCGCCTAAGGAATATCCCGAAATCGCCTGACCCAGGGCGCCTGCGACTGCGGCGATGACCAAGAGGATAATCAAGCCAAGCAAAGTCATTTCACCTCCTAAACATGGGGTTAGCTTCTCGGGTAGCTATGCTGGATAGCTATTCCACTTTGTAGTCGTGCTCGTGCTCCACTGTACGCACAGACCGGGCAGCCGGTTGGTAAAAAAACAGCCAGACCAACCGGACGATCACCCAGCCGACCAAAGCATATACGAATATAGCGATGATGGCTGGAACATCGAGCACCATGCCTTGCACGGATGGCGTCGCGGTGAGCCCCGCAAAGGGCCACAGGAAAAGGTCGGTGGAGCTGTAGACCAGTTCGGTGAATGGATTTGAAGGGTTGGCTGCGATCACCTTGAGAAAAACCCGCAACCCGATCGCAGCAACCAGGATCCCGAAAAACAGCCAGATCAACTGGGCCACCCGGCTGACAACCAGGCGTCGCCCTGCATTGTGATCTTCGACCACCTGAGTTTTGTGCTCGTAATCACCGTGATGATGGATGCGGACCTGTTCCTGACGGTCTATTGGTCGCGGGTCTGTGTTGTTCATCCTAACTCTCCTTTGAAGCCGGTGGTCCAGAACTCGCCTCACCGACCTATACAGATGTCCGGCGCCCAAATAAGAGGGACAGCACGAACAATACCAGAAAGATAACGAACGCAATTTTGGCAATACCTGCGGCTGCTCCAGCAATACCGGTAAAACCGAGTAACGCGGCAATCAGAGCAATGATCAGCAGGGTAATCGCAAGACCTAACATAACAACCTCCTTTCAAGCAGATATTTTCAGTGCTTTGATAGTCTCATCATAGAAGTAAAACTGCGATTTCTCAATGGGGAAGGGGTCTATTTAGCGGCTAGGGATTCCCCTACTGAGTTTAAGGAAAAGTCCCAATTGTGAGATAAGCGCATGAATTCTATATTTATGCTGTAGACAACGCTATAAATGAGTGGATGATTTGGATTAGAGACTGCGGGCGCAGCGAGATTGAGAGGAAAACGTGATTGATGAGGAAATTGTGGAAGAAAAGGAAAACATTATCCAGACGTATGACATCAGCAAGCAGTTCAATGGGACAACCGCCGTAGAGGCGGTGTCCTTGTATGTACCACAGGGCACTATTTTCGGCTTTATCGGTCCGAGCGGATCAGGTAAAACCACAACCATACGGATGCTCACCGGCTACTACCAGCCGACGAGCGGTGAGGTGCGTGTTCTGGGCAGCTCACCTGAAAAATTCTCGCGCTCCGAGCGCGAGAGAATCGGCTATCTGCCCCAGTCATTTGGGCTGTACCCGAACCTGACGGTGTGGGAAAACCTCAATTTTGCGGCCTCCATCTATGGATTGCCCATTGCGCGCCATGAGCGGTTGAAGGAGATACTGGAGTTCGTTGAGCTGGATCAGGAGCGCGGCAAGCTGGCAAACCAGCTATCGGGCGGCATGCAGCGCCGTCTAAATCTTGCAGCTACCCTGGTGCACGATCCGGAGCTGATCTTTCTGGATGAGCCGACCGCGGGGGTGGACCCGGTCTTACGGCGTAAATTCTGGGATCACTTCCAGGCGCTGAAGCAACAAGGACGGACTTTATTCGTCACCACCCAATATGTCGCGGAAGCGGCTTACTGTGATCTGGTCGGGGTGATCGACCGCGGCCGGTTGGTCATCGTGAATACCCCCTCCATGCTGCGCTACCGGGCTTACGGTGGTGATTTGGTGGATCTGCATACCGTTGATCCTTTGGGATACGACAGCCTGCAGGCTATCAACGCGCTGCCATTCGTGCTCTCCGCAGTTCAGCAGCCGGACCAACACCATGTCCGATTGGTGGTTAAGGAAGCTAAAACGGATATGCCTGCTATGCTAGATTGGGTGCGGGAGAGAGGCTTGCAGATCGAGGCGATGGAAGAATACCTGCCGCCCTTCGATGATGTCTTCGTCGAGCTGGTGAAAAAAGAGGCTGAAGATGCGTAATTTCTTTAACGCGCTGTGGAAAGTATTCATTCGCACCTTCGCATTCGTGCGCAAAGAGGTCTTCCTTGTCATCCGCCAACCGCGGCTGCTATTGACCCTGGTGTTGGGACCGTTCCTCATTCTGTTGATATTTGGACTGGGGTACCGCAACGAGCCGCCCATCTTGCGCACCCTGTTCGTGGCGCAACCGGGTACCCAGCTGGAGGAGCAAATCCAGGCGTATGCCCCCACACTGGGCGCACAACTGGCTTTTATGGGCGTCACTGGGGATCAAAATGCAGCCGTGCAGAGACTGCGCCAGGGCGATGTGGATCTGGTGGCGGTCGCTCCCGAGGATGCCGCTGCTGCGATACAGGCAGGCCAGCAAGCGGAGTTCCAGCTCTACCATGCTGAGATCGACCCGCTGCAGGCAAGCTACATGAGCTATGTCGGCGAGATCTATATCGACGAGGTCAACCGGCGAGTTCTGCAAGCGATGACGATCCAGGGACAGGCGCAAGCCGAGGATTTGCAACAGAACCTGCAAGCAGCCCGGGAGAGCACCCAGTTCGTCAAACAGTCGCTGCGCGCCGGCAACGAGTCTGCTGCCCGGCAGCACTTTAGCGAGCTATCCAATAACCTGGATGAGGTCTCTATGGCTGTAGGCGCCAGCCTGGCAGTAATGAATAACGTCGAGGAAACGGTAGGAGGTGGAACTGACCGGCAGGCTAACAAGATCATGAGCCTGCTCGATAATATGCAGGCATTATCCAGCGAGATGGAAAACACCCAGATGACAGATTCCAACGGCAGCCAGTGGGAAGCGCAGGTCGAGGAGATCGATGCGGATTTGGGCGAGCTGGAAGCCCAGTTGGAGACATTCACCGGGCTGGCACCGGAGCTGATTGTCAAACCCTTCACTACCAGGGCGCAAAGCATCGCTGAGGTACAGCCCAACGCCACCAGTTTTTACGCTCCGGCGGTGATCGCCCTGCTGCTCCAACACCTGGCGGTGACCATCGCGGCGCTGTCGATCGTACACGAGCGCAATTTTGGCACACTGGAATTGTTCCGGGTCTCTCCGCTCTCCGCCGGGGAGATGTTGGTTGGAAAATACCTGAGCTATTTTTTGTTCGGGGCGGTCATCGCAGCCGTGCTTTCGGCGCTGATGCATTTCGTGCTGGGGGTGCCAATGCTGGGTCACTGGGTAAATTACGCCCTGGTGATCGCGGTGCTGTTGTTCACTTCGTTGGGTATTGGCTTCGTCATTTCTCTGGTCTCTCATTCCGACAGCCAGGCAGTCCAGTATACGATGATTGCACTCTTGGTCAGTGTGTTTTTCAGCGGATTTTTAATGAGCCTGAATATGTTGGTGGAGCCGGTGCGGTCTCTCTCTTGGGGCATACCCACTACCTATGGCATCGTGCTGCTGCGCTCGATTGCGCTTCGAGGCGGTTACCCAGACCTGCTCCTGGTAGGTGTCCTAGCGATGATCGGGCTGGTCTTGTGTTTGCTGGTGTGGTGGATATCGCGGCGGTTGATTGCCAACACTAACCGGTAGGGAAATTCCTACCCGTGGATAGATACATTCCCCATTGTGAGGCAGGCGCACAGCATCTATGATTGAAAATATCGTTTACCGATTTATAAAGGAGGCAGCAGACCTATGCTACCAAATCGACGATCCTACAAATTTTTCTTTCCTCTTTTGCTGGTATCCGCTATCCTGTTTGTGTTGGCAGCCTGCAATACTACAGAGCTGCCAGATACCGGTGATGTTGGGACCCCGCAAGACCTGCCGCCGCGGGCGGTACTGGAGGCAGTTGACCGGTTGAGCCAGGAGCTGGGTGTCACCGTTGAAGAGATCGAGATTGTGGAATTCGAGCAAGTAGAATGGCCGGATGCCTGCCTGGGTGTGCCGCAAGAAGGACAGGCCTGTGCCCAAGTGATCACCCCAGGCTTTCGGGTGGTGTTGGAGGCGAACGGTCAGCAGTATGAGTTCCGCAGCGATCAGGAAGGTGTGATTATCGTTCAGGCGCCCCCGGGCGAGGTATCCCCTTAGCAACCATTCAAAGCATTCACACAAACTACACTCGCAGGATGGCAGCGGTTAATACCAGCCGCCAAAGCGAGTGATAATGACCCCGGAGGCGTATTTATGCGGTAATATCGCCTCTGGGGTTCGATTCCCGTGATATCTGGGTGACCCAGGTCACGGTCTACTCATGCCCTATGGATCGATGTGCGATCTGACGAACTCAATTCCTGTCACTCACCCAATCGCACAGAGACCTTGTGTTCATGACCGTCTTCTTCAATGGGTATGATCCCGTCGGGCAGAAGAACACCATCCAGGCTGATCTCCTTTACTCCCCCGTTCACAGCAGATGGATTATCCACCTGAATATGATAAGCAGTCTCACCCTTACGGTAGACGATCTCGTAGCTTGACCAGTTCTTCGGGATACAAGGATCTATCCTGAGCGAACCGCCCTCGAGCCGTATACCCAGAATGCCCTCCAGTCCCAGCCGGTACATCCATCCACCGGAGCCGGTGTACCACGTCCAGCCGCCTCTGCCCGTATGAGGTGGAACGCTGTATACATCCGCGGCAACTACGTAGGGTTCGACCTTGTACTGCTCCGTTTTTTTAGGTGTATCGGAATGGTTGATCGGGTTAATCATGCGGAAGAGGCTTTCGGCATAATCCCCCTGGCCCAGCTCGCTAAAAGCCCAAGCAGACCACAAGGCAGCGTGGGTATATTGACCACCATTTTCCCGGATACCGGGCAGGTAGCCTTTAATATAGCCCGGCTCACGCGGGGATTTATCGAACGGTGGCGTGAACAGCAAGATCAGTTTCTCATCCGGGCGCACCAGCAACTCTGAGACAGCCCGCATAGCCATGGCAGAACGCTGAGGGTC
>JBFYSV010000334.1:0-18324 GCA_041301185.1 Anaerolineae bacterium | reverse complement strand
CGATTTCGCTCTCCGGTCGGGCGCGCAGCAAATCCAGCCCTTCCAGGACGGCAATCGCCCGGGCCAGCTTCTCCAGGTTGGGGTTTGCCAGGCGGGTGTAGTAGTAACCGGGCTGCTGCCCAGAGATGATATCCCGCCCGGTAGCAGCATCTGGGAAGCTGAAGATCGAGGTCTGGTAGATCGGGGGCAGGTGGGAGTAGGGCGGGGTGGGGTCCAGGTTCAGGTGGTTGAGCAGGGTGCTCAATCCCTGGCGGGTAGGTTTGGTCGGCATGGTCTACCTCCAGTTAACCGGCGTGGTTTGTTATAACTGAGAAGCCTGGCTGGTTTTGCCAGGGCTATCTACCGGTGTAATCGCATACAGCCAGCGCCTGGCGCGCGAAAAGACCTCGTACAGGCTCGCCAGGAGCTGGTCGTCGTTCTCGGCAAAGTAATTGTAAAGCACGAAAATAACCCCGTCTGATTCCAGGCCTTTAAACGAGGCTATATCCGCCAGGCGTACCGAATAGGCATCCGGCTGGTGAGCAAGCTCCTCGGCGGGAGTCAAACGGTAGCGTTTATGTGCAGAAGGCAGGCTGTCGACCCAGGCTGGGTTGCCGAAAAACCTGAGCAAGTCAATGGGCGGCAGATCCCGCTGGTTGCCGTCTTGCCAGCGCAGGTGCAGCTCGCTGTAGGCGTCCAACCCCCAGACAAAGGCAGACTGTGACAGGTAGCTGGTCTGGCGGGAGAGGGCGAGGCGGTGAGCAGCCATATACGCGGCGCAGAATTTGTTGACGTTTTTCATATCTGCCGGGGCAGGCTGGGGTGCCTGGCTTAGCTGGCTTTCCAGCAGGCCGAATCCTTGCAGGTAGCGCAAGACCGCCGCCTGCCACTTCAAGCGGCCGGGCGACGGGTCAGCGCGCAGGCGGGGAGAGTCGAACACCAAACCGGCAAACTTGCTCATCCGGACTGGCGAGCTTTCCGCGGAGATGAGGACCACGTTTTCCAAGCGCGGAGAGAGCTCTTCGCTAGCAAGTAGGGCCTGACGCAGGCTGTCAAGCAGCTCCGCCTCGCTTGAATAGAGCCATTCCCGGAAGGTGCCCGGCTCTCCGGCGCGCAACCCGGGGGCGAGCTCGCCCGGGTGTAGCTGCCTGACCAGGGCTTCGACCTGTCCCGCGCTGCGGCAGTTGCGGTTCAGGGTGATTGGCGACTGGAATGCCGCATAGATCCGTTGCGGGCCAAAGGGAGCCAGGCGCGGGTTGTCATCGTAGAAGACGGCCAGCCGCCCGTCATCTGGATCGTCCAGGCAAGCCTCGGCGACCGCCAGCCAGCTCTCCTGGAAGTCCTGGCCTTCGTCGAGGATGACCGCCTGGTAGCGCTGCAAGGTATGCTTCAGGATGTCCAGCGCCCGGTTTAAGTCGGCTTGCGGGGAAGCTTCGTACTGCGACCATTCAGCCGTCCAACGCGGGCGGGTGCGGCGCACAAAAACATCCGGCGCTTGTGAGCCTTGCAGCAGCTCCTGGATAAAGCTGGTAAAGGCATGCACGCTTACCTGGCTGGGCTTGAGGCGCAGGGCGATGTCTTCCGCCAGGTAGGGGTTGCGGCACAGCAGCAACACCTTCTGCCCTTGCCCGTCCAGCTGGCGGGCAAACTCAATAGCCAGGCTGGTCTTCCCCGAGCCTGCACAACCCGCAACTGCAATCAGCCGTTGCTGCTGCAATAACTTGAGCACCTGGGCCTGTTCTATGGTCAGTTCGAAGGGCAGGAGATTCATTGGGGAAGGGCTTTCTGCCGGCAATTTGCCGCTTACCAGATATTGCCTGCTCCGGGCGTATAACTGGCGCTGATCACCGAGTTGGCAATCAGGGTATCTGTCTGGACTACGCCGCTGAACTTTGCCATGCCTGTGTTCACGGTCAGTAAGCCGGTATTAATCTCTGTGGTAGAGGCAGCGATGACCAACTTTCCAGAGGATTCGATCTCGATCTGGCCGTCCTTAACGATGATCTTCGAGCTGCCTGCTGAAATCACGATCCTGTCCGAGGAGTCTTGCAGAGAGACCGTCTGCCCGCCTGGGGTGGTAAGCTCCAGGCACTCGCTGCCCGGGGAGTCATCCAGGGTGATCTGCAAGCCGCTGCGCGTACGCAATACCTTTATTTGGTTCTGCCCCGCACCGTCCATGCTGGCGGGCGGCGAGTCCTTGCCATTCCAGAGGCAGCCGATCACGTAGGGTTTGCCTGGGTCGCCAGCCTCGAAAACCACCAGGACCTCGTCTCCCACCTCGGGGATGAACCAGGAACCGCGCTGGTCACCGGCTGCCAGGGTAGCCAGGCGCGCCCAGGCACGATAGGATGATCCGCCAGCATCCAACGCCCAGGGCAGGCTTACTTCGACGCTTCCTTGGGTGTGCGGATCAACGATCCCAACTACCAGGGCAGGATAAACTCCGTAAAGATGAGCTTGCGCCTCAAGCGCAGCGCCCTGGCAGGACCCCGACCTGGCAGGCAGTGCGTTGGATGAAGGCGCGCCTGGCTGAGCTGCGCTTGAGCCTGCCGGCTGGGTGGGGTCCAGGCTTGCTTCGATCTCATTAACATTAACTGGCATCTCGTTGCTCCTTGATCTGATAATCAACCTGCTAAATAGAGAACCTGGGTGCTTTCTGACCGGGCTACGCCTCCAATTTTCGCCCGCCCGGCTTTTTTGAAGGTGGGCCGGCTTTCGGGGTGCGTTTCTGCACCTTGCCTTTCGGCTTGTGGGTCGGACGGGGCGATCGATGCGCCTGTTCCAGTCCGGGTCGGGATACTTGCAGCTCGGTGCGATAGCCAGACTGGCGGTCGTACAGGTGGCGCACCTTCTCGATAAAATACGCGCCGGAAAACAAGGGCCCTAATCCCTGGAAGTGTACATATCCGCCCAGGCGCAGGTGAGGATTGCCCTGCGCAACGGCAACACCGCTGACAAAGCGCCGGGCGCGCTCGCGCAAAGCAGCCTTTGCCAGTACTTCAGCCTCCCGAACGTCCGGGGCCAGGGATGCAGGCAGGCGCTCGTGACGCGCCGCAAAAGATTCCAGGTACTGGCTGCTGCCCTGCCGCCCGTCTAGCTCATCCTGAATGGCGCCAGCACTGGCCGAGGCTTCTACGACCTGCTTGGTCTGCACATCCCAGCCGGTAACCGAAAGGCTGTTAAGCTGGTCTGCCAGGTCGGCGCGAACCTCAAAAGAGAGCAACCCCTGCCCGTAGGATAGTTCGATTTCATCTTCTGCAGAGCGCCTGTCTCTCATGATCAGACGATCACCACTCAGCCAGATGTCGAGGCTGGCGCGGCGGGCACTCTCCAGGATAAATGTCAGATCGCTTTGCTCGAACTGGGCGATTACAGGTAGGGATGCGTAGCTTGAGTGCAACTCTGCCTGCACATCCAGACCGTGCTCAGCCGCAATCAGCTGGATTAGTTCTGGAATTGATATAAAATGGAACAGCCGTAAGCGTCGGGGCGTGCGCATTCCCTGCAGCTGGTCCTCGGCATAGACCAAAATCTCTGGCGGTGAGCCGGTCGGGAAAAGCGCTTCCAAAGCGCTAATGCGACCCGAGAAGATCCTGGCTGTGCCCTGCACGTCGGGTATCAGTACGTTCAGCTTCTTGCCAAAATCAAAAATTGTGCGGTCGAAATAGAGAAAATCCATCTGGCCCTCAACCGGACTCCAGTTAAGGAAACGCGCCTGGCAGGTAGCAGGTCCATCCATTGTCTCTTCTACCAGCAGGCTGAGCAGCGTCTCGACCAAGCTGGCATGGGTAGTGCCTTCTAGCTGGATTACGGGAGTTGAATTTACAAACGGTAAAGTCATACGGCCTCCACAGATAACAATTGGCCCCAAATCGTATCCGTACTTTGGGGTTGGATGGATGTCGGAAAACCCGGCAGAGCGGACTGCTATACAATTATAGCCGCAGACAGAACTGCCTTGAGCGCTAGGTTGGCACTTGGGATGGAACCATGCCGGCTTCCGGCAGGTCTAACGAATGATTAACCTGATGCGCAAACCATTTTGGTACAATTACCTAACGTGGTTTGTGCAACCCGTTTATAGGTGAAAAATTATGACAACGCGTAGTGATGCTCACAGGCCGGTTCATCTGCCATCCGCCCTGGTTCTTGTTCAGGGGTTGGTGGCAATTCTGGTTGGGGTTTCGATTTTTGTTATCTTGTTGGGCGGGCTGGCGATCAGCTTTAATATATATTACGCCGGGCGGATCTACCCGGGGGTGTCGGTGGCAGGGGTGAACCTCTCTGGCTTGGAGGCTGAAGAGGCGGGAGCATTGCTGGCGCAGCGCCTGGTGTATCCGCAGCAGGGGCGGATTGTCTTGCAGGAAGGTGAGCAGGTATGGATTGCCCGGCCGGTTGAGCTGGGGCTGTATCTCGATCCGCAAACCAGCGCCCTGACCGCCTACCACGCTGGGCGACAAGGAGGATTGATCCGGCGCGCTCAGGAACAATTTCGTGCCTGGTATGCGGGTATTGACCTTCCGCCTTACCTGGTGTATGACGAGCGTGTGGCGCAGTCTTATCTCAACGATATTGCCTCCCAGGTTGAAAGACCCACCATCGAGGCATCGATCTCTGTTACTGGAACCCAGGTGACGGTGACGCCCGGGCAGGTAGGGCGCTTCATCGACCATCCGGCAACCCTGGCTCCGCTGGAAGAGCACCTGCGCAGCCTGACGGACGGGCTATTCCCGGTGGTGGTCATGGAGGCAGCACCGGCAATCCTGGATGCCAGCGAGCAGGCCAAGATCGCCCAGCGCATCTTGAGCGCCCCGCTCAATGTGAGATTCCCCAATGCGGGACAAGCCGAGACAGCAGCGTGGACTTTCGACCAGGAGAGCCTGGCCCAAATGCTGACCATCGAGCGCCTGGAGAGCGCAGAAGGGGCGCGCTACCAGGTGGGGCTGGATGCTGAACCCCTGGGCAGCTTTTTGAGCGGCATCGCTGGCGACCTGGCACGCCAGCCCGCCAATGCCCGCTTTATCTTCAACGATGAGACCCGCCAGCTGGAGGTGATCCAGCCGGCAGCGATTGGGCGGGCATTGAACGAGGATGCCACGATCCAGGCGGTAAACGAGGCGCTTGTCCAGGGGAAGCATGACGTCGAGCTGGTTTTCGATTATACTGACCCGCCGGTGGGCGATAGCGCCACTGCAGAACAGCTTGGCATCACTGAACTGGTCAGCGTGCATACTTCTTACTTCTATGGGTCAAGCAGCGAGCGCATCCAGAATATCGAGACGGCAGCCGGTCGTTTTCACGGTGTGCTGGTACCCCCGGGGGCGACCTTTTCAATGGGCGAAGTGCTGGGGGATATCAGCCTGGATAACGGTTACGCCGAGGCGCTGATCATCTACGGCAACCGCACCATCAAAGGAGTTGGCGGGGGCGTTTGCCAGGTGAGCACTACCTTGTTCCGCACCGCTTTCCTGGGCGGCTACCCGATTGTAGAGCGCCATTCACACGCCTACCGTGTCTCTTATTACGAGCAAACTGCATCCGGCGGGGTTGATCCCAACCTGACAGGCCTGGATGCCACGGTCTTCGTACCTGTGGTGGATCTCAAGTTTATAAATGATACGCCGAACTGGCTGCTGATGGAGACCTACCCCAATGCCGGGGCGCGCACGCTGACCTGGAAGTTCTATTCAACATCGGATGGGCGCAGTGTAGAATGGGAGACGACCGGTTTGCAGAATATCGTGGAGCCGCCGGAGCCGTTGTACCAGGAAAACCCCGAGCTGGCTAAAGGCGAAATACGCCAGGTGGACTGGGAAGCGCAAGGGGCAGATGTAACCGTCTACCGAAAGGTCTACCGAGACGGGCAGGTTTATCTGGAAGACCATTTCTCCACCCATTACATGCCCTGGCAGGCAATCTATGAGGTCGGACCAGGCACCAAGCTCCCCAAAGACCGGGATCGAGATGATTAATGGCGGGTTTTCCTCGCAGCGCCAGAGGCAGTTTCTTGATTTTTGGGCTATCCTGGATCGCCGCCGTTTTATCTGCCTGCGCCACGGCATCAACGCAGCTCCCGCCTGAAGGGGAGATTACGCCCAGGTCGCCCGAAAGCAACCAGCTCAGCCTGCCGCAAGTGCCCAATCAATACCCGCCTCCGCTGGAGCCGGCGGAAAATTGGTGGCGCCCCTCGCCAGGTACGAGCTGGCAGTGGCAGCTCAGCGGGAATATCGACCCTTCCTTCGACGTCGAGATGTATGATATTGACCTGTTCGATACCCCCCTGGCTGTGATTGACCAGCTTCAGGCCAGCGGGCGGACCGTGGTCTGCTACTTCAGCGCTGGGAGCTGGGAGGATTGGCGCCCTGATGCCACTGATTTCCCGGCGGAGGTGATTGGTGAGCCGCTGGAGGGCTGGCCGGGTGAGCGCTGGCTGGATATCCGCCAGGTGGATCTATTGGCTCCCATCCTGGAAGCTCGCCTCGACCTGGCTCGCCAAAAAGGCTGCGATGGGGTTGAGCCGGATAACGTGGATGGATACGCTAATGAGACCGGTTTCCCGCTTGGCGCACATGACCAGATTGCTTTCAACACATGGTTAGCGCAGGAAGCACACGCCCGAGGCTTATCCATTGGCTTGAAAAACGACCTGGATCAAATTGATGCCCTCCTGCCCCATTTCGATTGGGCGCTCAACGAGCAATGTTTCGAGTACAACGAGTGCGAGCGGCTGCTGCCATTTATCCAATCCGGCAAAGCGGTGTTTGGGGTAGAATACAATCTTGAGGTAGACGATTTCTGCCCATTGGCAAACAATATGAACCTAGATTGGCTTAAGAAGAGCCTGGAGCTGGATGCCTACCGGGTGGCGTGCCGCTAACCCGCTAATCGTTGATAACAGGAAGGAATAGAAAAATGGTCAGTCAAGATCTGCTCGAGATTTTACGTTGCCCGGCTTGCGTGCGCGAGAAAGACGGTCTGCTGGAATACTATAAAGAAGCATGGCTCATCTGCCAGGAATGCGGACGCAAATACCCCATTCGCGAAGATATTCCGGTGATGCTGATTGACGAAGGGGATAAATGGGTCAAGGTAGCAAAGGAAGAGCTGCCTGTACCGCCGCCCGGGCAGTGAAAGGCGTTGATGGCTGATCTGGAAGTGTATCTCGATGCACTCAGCAGCGGGGATGATGCGCAGGCTGAAAACGCTGCCCGGCAGATCGCCGCTCATGGGGAGGCGGCGTTGCCGGTGCTGCAAACGCTGCTGACAGACCCCCGCCCAGATACCCGCTGGTGGGCGGTGCGCAGCCTGGCAAGTCTCCAGGGGGCAGATACTGTCCCCCAACTGGTCCAGGCACTGGCAGATCCAGACCCTGGCATCCGGCAATGCGCCGCCCGGGGATTGCAAGAGCGACCGGACGAAAGGGCAGTGCCAGCATTGATCGCTTCCCTACAGGATGGCGATTCGCTGGTGGTACGGATTGCTGCCAACGCTCTGGTAGCCAGTGGGTCAATGGCTGTCCCGGCTTTGCTTCAGGCAGCCAAGGATGGGTCGCAAAAGAGCCAGATGGAGGCAATGCGCGCCCTGGCGCTGATCGGCGACCAGCGTTCGATCCCTCTCTTGTTTGAGGCGCTGGATTCAAACTCGATGCTGGTGGAATACTGGGCAAACGAGGGTCTGGAGCGAATGGGGGTGGGGATGGTCTTCTATAAGCCTTAGTTTGCGTTAGACCACGCCCACAGCCACCACAAGACCATAATCACCAGCCCAAACCCAAAGCGGACGACAAACGAAAACCCCCACCCGGTAGCCAGGCCGCGCAAGGCCAGCCAGGCCTGGTTCAGGTCGCGCAGGCGCAGGTATTCCAGCAGCAGGATGGCGGCTGGGGCAGTGATAATACCGCCAAACGGCGGCAAGAGTATTGTGCCAACAACCCCGGCAATCAGAGCAACGATGATCGTGCCCCAGGCAGCGCCTCCCTTACGGGCGCCCGCCCCCATGAACAGGTTATCCACAAGGCCGCCGCCGATCATCAGAACGCTGATCATGATAAAGATAACCACACCCACCGAATCAAACCCAGACAGCACACCATAACCGAGAGCTGCCAGCCACATGATGAATGGTCCGGGGAAGATTGGGATCAGCGAGCCCAACAGCCCAACCAGCATCACGATCTGGGTGAGAGCGAAAACAGAGATGTTAAGCCAGGCAGGCATGGCGGTATCTTATCATGAAATCGAGAGCGGTGGCGCCGCTCTCGATTTCATCGCGCTGGCTTAAGGCCGGATAACATCGATGCCGCCCATCCAGGGGCGCAGCACTTCTGGCACGACGACCGAGCCATCAGGTTGCTGGTAGTTCTCCAACACGGCAATCAGGGTGCGCGGCATGCCCAGCCCGGAGCCGTTCAGGGTGTGCATCAGGCGGGCACGCCCGCCATCCGCTGGGCGATACTTGGCATTGGCTCGGCGCGCCTGGAAATCGGTCACGTTCGATACCGACGAGACCTCCAGCCACTCGCCGCAGCCCGGCGCCCAGACTTCGATATCGTAGGTGATGCTTGAGCCAAAGCCGATATCCCCGGTGCAGAGCTGCAAGACGCGGTAGGTCAGCCCCAGCCCGGCACAGGTCTGCTCGGCGTCCGCGACCATTTTCTCGAAGGCAGCCGGCGAATCTTCCGGCTTACAGAAGATGTACATTTCCACCTTGTCGAACTGGTGGCCGCGCTTGATGCCGCGCACATCCCTGCCGGCACTCATCTTCTCACGGCGGAAACAGGGCGTGTAGGCGGTATAGTAGCGTGGCAGGCTGGCTTCGTCCAGGATATCGTTGATGTGCAAGCCGGTCAGGGGCACCTCAGCTGTTGGGACCATCCACAAGTCTTCTTCGTGATCCTTGTAAAGGTTATCGTAGAACTTGGGGAGCTGCCCAGCAGCCATCAGGGTATCGCCTTTGACCATGAAGGGGGTGTATTTCTCGGTGTAGCCCTGGCGGGCGTGCAGGTCGAGCATCCAGGCGATCAAGGCACGCTGCAAGCGTGCCCCCGCCCCGCTCAGCACGTAAAAGCGCGTCCCAGTGATCTTTACCCCCTGCTCGAAGTCGATGATGCCCAGCGCCGGCCCCAGGTCCCAATGCGGCTTGGGCTCGAAATCGAAACGCGGTATTTCGCCAACGGTCTTGATGACCACGTTATCGTGCTCGTCTTTGCCGAGCGGCGTGCGCGGATCGGGCAGGTTGGGGATAAATGCCATCAGATCGTCGAGCTGGTTTTGCACCCGGCGCAGCTCCTCATCCAGGGCGGCGATGCGGTCGCCGACTGAGCGCATGGCTCCGATACTTATCTGGCGGGCGGCGGCGTCTTTCATCTTCGAGATCTCCTTGGAGACCTGATTGCGCTCGGCTTTGAGCACTTCTGTTTGCTGGATCAGTGCCCGGCGCTGTTCGTCCAGTTGCAGCACCTGGTCAACTGGAGAAGCATCCATCTGGCGAGCAAGCAGCATCTGGCGGATGGTATCGGGTTTTTCGCGGATAAGGTTGATGTCGATCATGGTAGCACCTCCATATTGTGTTGCCGGCGCCGAACGGGTTGTTGCCTGTCTTGCGCGTTCCCACCGAGCGCTGGAATAATAAACGCCCCTCCGTCCGCGCAGGACGAGGGGGGCGCTCGTGGTGCCACCTGCATTTGCCGTGCGCCAGGTTGTGCACCCGGCAGACAGCCTCTGATACGCGCTAACGGGCGAACCCGATCCTCCTTACGGCGCTGCCTGGGATACTCTTCAGGCAAACGCCCCTGCAGAGGCAACCAGACCTGGCGGTCTGACGGAGCGGATTTGGCTCCAGTACCCGGCTGCCTCGCACCACCCGGCAGCTCTCTGGTTACGGTTTTGGGGCTACTTATCTCCGTGCAGGTTGTTGCTTGATTGAATAGTCGCCATTATACCCAATCTGCGCGGGGTGTCAAGCCTGAGGGAATCACTCTTCCTTGCGCAAATGGGGGAAGAGGATCACTTCGCGGATATTGGCGCTGTCGGTCAGGAGCATGGTCAGGCGATCGACGCCCATGCCAAACCCGCCGTTGGGCGGCATGCCATAGCGCATGGCTTGCAGGTAGTCCTCATCCATTGGGTGGCGCTCTTCGTCGCCTGTGTTATAGTCCCGACCCATCTCCAGGAAGCGGGCTTCCTGGTCGAGGGGATCGTTCAGCTCGGTGAAGGCGTTGCACAGCTCCATGCCTGCCGCAAAGCCTTCAAAGCGTTCCACGATCTGCGGGTTGGCGGGCTTGCTTTTGGCAAGCGGCGAGATATCTCGGGGGTAATTGTAAATGAAAGTAGGTTGGTGTAGCTGCGGCTCGACAAAATCGCCCAGCAAGGAATCGATCAGCTTGCCACGCGGCACATTGGCGGCAGGCTGCAAGCCGCGGGCGCGCATAGCAGCTGAGAGGCTATCGGCAGTCGGGTGAGCATCGATTTCAATCCCCGCCAGCTCGTGAATGGCTTCATTCAGCTCGATGCGCTGCCAGGGTGGTTGCAGGTTGATCTGCATTCCCTGGTAGGTGAACTGCCGGCTGCCCAGGACCCGGTCGGCAACGTGAACCACCATCTCCTCGGTCAGTGCCATCACTTGCTCGTAATCGGCATACGCCCAGTAGAATTCGAGCTGGGTGAATTCCGGGTTGTGGGTGCGATCAACGCCTTCGTTGCGGAAATCACGCCCGATCTCGTAGACCCGCTCGAAACCGCCCACCAAGAGGCGTTTGAGATACAGCTCGAAAGAGATGCGCAGGTAAAGGTCTTGCTTCAGCTGGTTGTGGTGGGTGATGAAGGGTTGGGCGGCGGCCCCGCCGTAGAGCGGTTGCAGTATCGGCGTTTCGACTTCCAGGAAACCATGCGAGTCGAGGAACTCCTGCAGGGCGCGCACGATCGCGGTCCGTGTGCGGAAGATCTGGCGCACCTTAGGGTTGACAGGCAGGTCTGCATAGCGCTGGCGGTAGCGGGTCTCCGGGTCGGAGAAGGTCTGGTGGCGGACGATCTCGCCATCCACCTGCTCATCCTTGGCTGCGGGCAGGGGGGTGACCGCCTTTGCCAGCATGCGCACGCTCTGCACGCGCAAGGTCACTTCGCCGGTGCGAGTCCGAAACATCTCCCCGCTCGCCTGGACGAAATCGCCCAGGTCGAACTCGCGGTTGAACCTGTCTAAGGTCTCCTGCCCCAGGTCGTTGGTGCGCAGAAAGAGTTGGACACGCCCAGAATCATCTTCGATGTGGGCAAAGGTGATCTTGCCCATCAGGCGTACGGAGCGCAACCGCCCTACCAGAGTGGCTGGCGGGGAATCCGTGCTACCCGCAGCCTCAGCTTGTTCGAACAGCCGGATTGCCTCTTGGTTGGTGTGGGTGCGTTCGGCGCGGGTCGGGTAAGGCTCGATTGCCTCGGCTCGCAGGCGCTCGATTTTACTCAGGCGGATTTTTTCCAAATTCGAGTACTGTGCTGGCATGATAACATCTTCTCCATATTAAGCAAAAGCCCCGCGCAGGACATGCTTGCGCGGGGCTGGTTAATCTGCCCCAAGATCAATCCACCTTCAATACTTGCACGGTAAAAGACCCGCCGGGCGCGTCCACACGGACGGTATCACCGGCGCGGTGATCCATCAAGGCGCGACCGAGAGGGGATTCATTGGAGATGCGCCCATTGCGCGGGTCGGCTTCAGCAGGCCCGACGATGGTATACATTTCCGCATCGCTGCCCTCCTCCTGAATAGTGACCTTAGCGCCAACCTGGACTACCTCTTTGTTGCTGGTATCTTCAATGACACGCGCGTTGGCAAGCAAGATTTCCAGATCCTGGATGCGCCCTTCAACAAACGCCTGCTCGTTTTTGGCGGCTTCGTACTCGGCGTCTTCAATCAGCTCGCCGCCTTCCATGGCTTCGTGCAAACGCTTGGCAACTTCCTGGCGTTTTACCGTGCGCAGGTATTCCAATTCCTCTTGCAATTTTTGATAGCCTTCACGAGTCAAAAAAGAAGGAGGCATGTCAATATCCTGTCTTTATAGATAATAAATCACTCTATGCAGAGCGATTAGCGATAAAGCTGGGTACTTAGACCCATTCTAAACGATGTGCGGCGCCCTGAAAGCTGGTGCTTTCTTTATCGCCGCGGGCACATTTTAGCATAGTTTATTTCGGGGCGCAAGATTTAATCGCCCCGGTTAGGCTGTCTCCACAACCGGACACCGCCCGAGTCGTGGTAATAGCCGCGGATAGCTGCTTCCATGGTGCTTAAATCGCTCCAAAAAGTGCTGATCTGGGATTGGTGGGCTGCCACCGACCTCACCCAGGCTTGCAGGTCTGCTTCGGAAAGTGCAAAAACCTGCCTCTCCCAGCCAGGTGGCAAAAAGCTGGGGATATCCCCGGCATTGCGCAGCACGTAGGGGTAATCGGCATAAAACCACAGCGGAAAACCCAGCGCTTCTGCGGCAGCCCGGGTCAGGCGGTGGTCCACATGCCCACCCAGTGCCATCGGGCATACCAGTTGAGCGTGAGGTGGTAGGCGCTTTTCAATCAAAGCACACAAATCTGCCAGTAATTGCGCTTCATCGGGGTGAACGGTGCTAAAGATGGCAGATTCGGAGTCGTACAGGTGCTTTCCGCTGACCAGGGAGCGGCGGTAGATGCAGTCAGGTACGGGGAAGTGTTTGTGGACAGCTCCCAGACTGGCGCATGAAATCCTGTCTTCTTTCCTACGTGCAGCCATCGCCCGCCGGCCTACTCCCCAGCGAGCGTGAAGCTGCCCGGCAAACGGCGAGAGCGCCCCGCCAGGTGGATCACCAGCACAGATCGTCCAGATCGAAACCGCCTCACCCTGTTGAGCCTGTTTCCACACCAGACCGCCGCAAGAAAGGGCTACATCGTCTGGGTGGGGCGACAGATAGATCCATCTCATGGCGCTATTTTAACCACAAATTAGCCCAATAGGGTTGCCTCTCGCACAGCTTACTTGCCACAGTTGCAGGCTGGTGTTATCATCCAACCTGCCTGGGCTAACCATGTCCCAATTGAGGTATTGTCTGTGCTGAGCAATCCTTACACCCGTAGACGTCTGCGCATCGCTTTGATCACAATCACCCTGGCGACTATTCCATGCTACTGTGTTGGATTGTTTGCAGCCTCGCAAGCTCCCCAGGCAAGACTCTTGCCGACCTTTACCCCGACGGCAACCTATACCCTGACGTCAACATTAACTGCCACATCAACGGGAACTCCTACCTCCACACCATCACCCTCGGCTACTTTGCTCCCCGGTACGCCCAGCTTAACGCCAACGCTGTCAGCCACTCCCACCCAATCCGCCACGCCCAGCCCTTCGCCAACAGTGACCGAAACCACCTTGCCTTCCGTAACAGCATCCAGCACGCCCACCTTCACAGCGACGATGGAACCCAGCCCTACCGCTACCCAAACGGAGATTCCCGCCAGCCCTACCAGCTCGCCAACGGTGACCGAAACCCTCTTGCCAACCGAGACCCCGACACAGACCGAGACTCCCAGCGCTACGATACCAGCGCTGCCTACCGTTACGCCGTGAAAGCGGTACAATGATCATATGCGAACCTGCTCTGGAGAAGTAAAACTTTACCTATGACTGAACTATTGCCTTTCCTCAAAGAACTGATCTCGACTTCAGGCCTTTCCGGCTATGAAAGCCCGGTGCGGGACCTGATCGAAGCCGCCTGGCGGCCGCTGGCGGATGAAGTCAGCACCAGCCGGATGGGCAGCCTGCACGCCCTCAAGGTCGGCCGTGGAGCCGAACCGCGTCCCAGCCTGATGTTGGCAGCGCACATGGATGCCATCGGCTTGATTGTGACCGGGGTGGTGGGCGAATTCCTGCGGGTTACTGAAATCGGCGGGTTAGACCCGCGGGTGCTGCCCGGGCAAGTTGTCACGATCCACGGGCGAGAAAACCTGCCCGGCGTGATCGTACAGCCGCCAGCCCACTTGTTGCCGCCTGACAACCGCAGCGGACCGGCAACCCTGCAGAACCTGCTGGTAGATACCGGGTTGAGCGCTGGTGAAACCAAACGGCTGGTGCGCGTGGGAGATCTGATCTCGTTTGCCCAGCCTCCGGTTGAGATGGCGGGGGAACTGCTGGCAGGTCACTCTCTGGATAACCGCGCTTCGGTGGCAGCTATCACCCACTGCCTGGAAGAGCTAAAAAACCGCCCCATACTATGGGACGTGTGGGCAACCGCGACCACGCAGGAAGAGGAAACCTTTGCTGGCGCTTATACCTCTGCCTTCCAACTCCGCCCAACGCTGGCGATCGCTATCGATGTAACCTTTGGGTCCAGCCCGGGAACTCCCAGCCACGAGAGCTTTGCTTTGGGTAGTGGTCCAACCCTTGCCTTAGGTCCAAACATGCACCCGGGCTTGCACAAAGCATTTGTTGCGCTTGCCGACCGCCTGGAGATTCCTTACTCGGTGGATATTTTACCCCGGCATTCAGGAACCGATGCCTATGCCTTGCAGGTTGTCGCTGAAGGTATTCCTACCATGGTGGTCAGCATACCGCTGCGCTATATGCACACAGCAGTGGAAATGGTCGCAATGAAAGATATTACTCGCGCCGGGCGGTTGCTGGCAGAGTTTGCCGCCAGCCTGGACGAGAAATTCATGGAGAAATTGAGCTGGGATGATTGAATTGATGGATTTGACAATGCATAAGAAATACCTACCCAAGGAGCGCCAATGAGCTCTCAGACCAGCCCACAAGAAAAACAGGCGCCACGCGTTGGCGCAGCCCAGCTCAAACTGCTGGAACGGCTGACTAACGCCTGCGCTGTCTCGGGAGATGAGGGCGAAGTCCGCCAGATTGTCCTTGATGAGATCCGCCCGCATGTGGATGAGGTAAAAGTCGATCATCTGGGCAACGTTCTGGCGAGCAAGGCGGGCAGCACCCAGGACCGCTTGCGAGTCATGCTGGCAGCTCACATGGACGAAATCGGCTTCATGCTGACCCAAAACGAGGATAAAGAAGGCGGCATCTTCCGTTTTGGAGTCGTGGGTGGGGTCAGTCCCAGCCACCTGGCGGGACAGCCGGTGCTGATTGGCAAAGGACATGTCCCGGGCGTGATCGGCGCCAAGCCGGTGCACCTGACCACCAACGATGAGCTCAGGACTCCGCTATCGGTGGATAGCCTGCGCATCGATGTGGGTCCAGGCAATAGCAGCAAGGTCAAGGTTGGCGACCGGGCGACTTTTGCCACCCGCTTCAGCCGGACCGGCGCCAGCCTGCGGGCGAAGGCGCTGGATGATCGTCTGGGGGTAGCCACTCTGATCGAGCTGGTCAAAAATGCTCCCGCCAATATCGATCTGCTGGCAGCCTTTACCGTCCAGGAAGAAGTCGGGTTGCGCGGGGCAAAAGTGGCTGCCTATGCCCTCGAACCGGACGTGGCAATTGCCCTGGATAGCACTCCAGCCAATGACCTGCCTACCTGGGACGGCTCGGAGAACACACGCTATAACACCCGCCTGGGTGAAGGACCGGCAATCTACGTGGCTGATGCTGCCACCTTGTCTGACCCGCGCCTGATCCGTTTTCTGGTGGAGACGGCACTGGCCGCCGGGATCCCTTACCAGATTCGCCAGCCGGGCGGCGGGGGAACCGACGCAGGCGCCATGCACAAGCAACGCGCTGGTATCCCCACCGTTTCGATCTCTGTACCCGGGCGCTACTTGCATACGCCGCTATCGATTACCCGCCTGTCGGACTGGAAAAACACGGTAGCCCTGGTCTATACTGCGCTCTCGCAGCTAACGTCTGACCTATTCAAGGTTGACCGTTGAGGGTTGGCAGCCTGGGCACATTCTTCGATAAAAAATCACTGAACACTAAACTCACTGGAGCGATGCATGAAATCACTCATCCAAAAATTTGTTGAAACCCCCGGTCCATCCGGATACGAGTCGATCATCCGCCAGGTTATCCGCGCAGAAGTCGAGCCGCTGGCTGACCAGGTAACGGTGGATGCGCTGGGAAACCTGATCGCGCGCAAAGGCACGCCATCATCCAATGGAATGAAGATTATGCTGGCTGCGCACATGGACGAGATCGGCTTGATCGCAACCCATATTGATGAGAACGGCTTTGTGCGCTTCACCACCATCGGTGGGGTGCGCGCCTATAATTGCCCGGGAGGCAGGGTCCGCTTTCTGAATGGCACCCGCGGCGTGATCGGTATTGAGAATCTGGAAGGTCAGAGCAGCCCGCCATTAATTGATCAGATGTTTATCGATGTGGGAGCCGGCGCGCGCAAGGACTGCTCGGTGCGGGTGGGGGATGTGGCTGTCTTTGAGCGCCCGTACCTTGACCTGGGAAAGCGCCTGGTGGCGAAATCGATGGATGACCGGATCGGCGTCGCGGTGCTGATCGAGACCCTCCGCCAGATCGACAACTCTCCGCACGAGATATATTTTGTGTTCAGCGTCCAGGAAGAAGTGGGTGTCCGGGGTGCTACAACCGCAGCGTACGGGATCGACCCCCAGCTGGGGCTTGCAGTAGACGTCACCGGTACCGGCGACACTCCCAAGGGTATAAAAATGGAAGTCGGGCTGGGTAAAGGACCGGCGATCAAAGTGCGGGATGCAGGCATGCTGGCTGACCCACGGGTGGTGGATTGGATGGTGAGAACGGCAGAAGCGAGCAAGATCCCATACCAGATGGAAATCCTGGAACGGGGAGGCACCGACGCACGGGCGATCCAGCTCACCCGGCTGGGTGTGCCGGCTGGCTGTCTCTCGATCCCTTGCCGGTATGTCCACTCGCCTTCTGAGATGGTTGATTTCGATGATGTTGAGAATGCAGTCCGTTTGCTGGTCGGCTTGCTCAGCCAGCCGGTTGACTTAAAGTAAGTTTCCTCCTGGCTGGTTTTGGAGAAGCGTTTGATGAAATTCTATCGCTGGCTTGGCGCGATATTGCTGGTATTGGCATCCGCCTGCAATGCGCTGCCGGTCGCCACTCCGACTGCTACAGTCGAGAGTACACCTACCGCAATTCCTACCCTGCAGCCTACTCGAGCTGTTACTCCCACCACGGAAGGTCCGGTAACCTTGCATATCTGGCTTCCGCCAGAGTTCGATCCCCAGGCAGGCACCCCGGCAGCCGAGATCTTGAAAGCCCGACTGGATGAATTTGCCTCTCGCCGCCCGAATACCCGAGTGGAAGTGCGACTGAAAGCTCTGGACGGGCCGGGCGGCATCCTGGACTCGTTAACTGCAGCCAACGCGGCTGCCCCTCTGGCGATGCCCGATCTGGTGGCGCTGCCGCGCTCTACGTTGGAAGCGGCTGCTCTGAAAGGCTTGCTGCGCCCGTTTGATGATCTGATCGAGCCGGTTGAGGATGCTGACTGGTACGAGTATGCTCGCCAGATGGCGCGTTTGCAAGACAGCACGTTTGGTTTGCCATTTGCAGGGGATGCCCAGATCCTGGTTCACCGCATGACAAGCATTCCTGAGCCACCCAGCACGTTGTCGGATACGCTGGCAACCACCGAGCCGCTGGTCTTCGCTGCCGCCGACCCACAGGCGCTTTTCACCCTGACGCAATACCAGGCCAACGGGGGAGCAACACTGGATGAACAAGGACGCCCGACTCTAGATCCTATCCCTCTCATCGATGTGCTAGATTACTACCAGCGCGCTGCCACCAGCGAGATCATCCCATTTTGGGTAACCCAATACCAGAACCAGGAACAGGTCTGGGAGGCGTTTAACGATGGCAGCACAAATATGATCGTTTCCTGGGCTTCCCAATATTTGAAGAATATGGTCACCGACTCTGCCGGAGCGCGTTTGCCCACCCTCACCGGGCAGCCTTTTACCCTGGCAACAGGCTGGGTGTGGGCTTTAGCCAGCCCTGATCCTGAGAAGCAAAAATTGAGCGCAGACCTGGCTGAGTTTTTAAGCGAAGGTGATTTCCTGTCTCGCTGGACAACCGCCTTGGGCTACCTGCCTACCAGGCCCAGCGCGATGGCCAACTGGGGCAGTTCTACCCAACGCAACCTGGCGAGCGAGATTGTCTCGTCCGCTCAACTGATCCCTTCCGGTGATGTTCTCAACAGCATCAGCCCGCTTTTACTCAATGCGACCATCAACGTGCTGAAACAACAAGCTGAGCCTGCTGTGGCAGCTCGTGAGGCTGCGGAGAGCCTGAACCAGCCCTGAACCACCCTGGTGTGCACGCAAATGTTGTCAGAGAGTAGGAGCCTGGGGTAGGATTGGGTTTCCACAAACCAAACTACCGGAGGCTCCGCATGAACTATAACATGGAAACGATCAACGGCTTGGCGCAGCA
>JBFYSV010000333.1:0-16860 GCA_041301185.1 Anaerolineae bacterium | reverse complement strand
TACCTTTAGCACTTTGACATTCGTTCACCAAGCGTTGCTGCCGGCGAAGATGCTCTGAAAGTTATACGCTCTGCGGAGAGGGTGGGATTCGAACCCACGGTGGGCACAAGTCCCACAACGGTTTTCGAGACCGCCCCATTCAACCACTCTGGCACCTCTCCTATATCCGTGTCACGAGTTGCGGTGTCATGTGTCACGTGGTACCGGAACACGTGACACCGCAACACTTAACTCCGCAACACTCGCCCGATTATAGCGTAATTCGCCTCAAACCGGAAGTTCCCCCGTTGCTCGTTGCTCGGGAGCAGTCATAATGTGTAGAATCAAGCAGCTAGAGGCAAATCCCAAAGTGAATCCCAGGAACCAGAGAGCCAAGCCGCTCGAGCCTTCGCCGTGGCAGAAGCGCCAGCCAAAGACCAGGTAGCGCCGGAGCGCTTCAAACGCAGGCTCACGACTTGTTTGCAGCCACTTTCGACGGTGCCGCTGCCGATCAAATAGTTGGCCTGGCGGAAAGCAGCATAGCGCATACGGTCTTGATTATTACTGTAGTACGTCATCAGCCGCTGGGCCGGTGGGCCTGCTTTTATCGGCAAGCCCTTACAGGCCTGGATCACTTCTTCCACTTCTCCTTCCCACAGGAAAGTCTTCATCTCCGTCACCCACTCGCCTTGTTGCTCAGGGGTATCAAAGAGTGCTTCCGCCACGGGATAGAGATACTGGCAGGCATGGTACCAATCCACAATCTGGATTGCCTGAGGAAAATACTGATCGACCAGCTTCCAGATCCAGGCAGCTCCATCGCAAACAAAGACCAGTTCTTGAGCGCGATCTGCCTGATGCTCCACGCCGGTTGCCCAAACCAGTTCGCCAAACTGGGCCGCTTCTTCGAGACTGCCATAGTGGTGGATTGCCTGGGCGTGCAACTCGCTCTGTCCATAGCGCTTGCCCACCTGATACCAACTGATCAGTTTGGCTTCTTTCCACTCCTGTTCGACCGGTACGAAAGCTCCATCCATCGAGCCATATAGTCGCAGTGGACGCTCTGACGCTTGCTCCCGCTGCTGTAGGTAGGCCAGATCCTGGCTGTGTTCCTGCCAAATCCGCTCTCGCTCAGCCTGCCTTTCTCCAAGCCACTGGGTCTCCTGACGAATAGTATTGGCACTGACCTCGACTTGCAGATAGCGCTGGATTTGCTCTCGGGCTTCTTCAAACGCTACACTCACCCCAGCAATCCCCAACAGGCTGCTCATCAGTCGCGTCGCTCGCCCAGGGCGCAGCTGTTGGCTCTGGTCTAAAGGAATCCAGCGTCTCCCACAACTGGCACAGTGATAATACGAGCGTTTGTATTGCGCTCGCCCGAAGACCGTCAGCAGCTGCGCTGTGCGGCGGGAAACTCGCTTCCCCATTTGCTGACATTCACAGCGCTCTTCGACCTGATACTGATGTTCGTCTAGCAAGCTCAACATCTCTCCGTAACTGTTTTGTCCGATTTCCTGCAGCCCATCCCGTAGAACTTGCTCAATCTCATCCACCGGAACTGCTTCCTGATCCAGTTGCCCTTTCAAATCCTCGACCAGCAATTTCTGAATTGCCCTTATGGTTTGTGTGCTAAACTTCATGGGGAGCCCTTTCGGTATTTAGGTTTTATGGTGAAACTCTTTATACCAAAGGCTCCCTTTTTCTACACTTTTTGACTGCTCCCCGTTGCTCCCATTCTTTGCTACAATTAACCCATGGAGCAGAAACCCACCGTCCAGCCCGGCACGCACGTGGTCGTTGAGTTGTTGGATGCTCACGGCGAGAGTGAGCAACTTGAGTTCGACCTCGTCCCCGACCAGGCTGCCGACTTCTCACGCGGCTACCTGGGCGCAGGCACCCCCCTCGCAAAGGCTATCCTCAACAAACCCGCTGGCGCCACCGTCCCCTATTGCCAGGCAGATATCCTCCAGGTGCGCATCCTCAGCGTCGCCCCCGCTGAAACTCTGCCCGTAGATGATCTCACCCAGCAACGCGAGCGAGCCGCCCGCAAAGCCCTGGAGCAGGTGCAACGCACCAACGCCATCCTGTTTGCCTCATCCTTCAGCGGTAAATGGGGCGATTACGATCCCGACGGCATCGAGCATTGGGACGAAACCGAACCGGACGACCAATAACCCCCGCACTCCGCACGTCGCACTTTTTGCCCACGAACTGACACCGGAACACACTCTCACAAGGGGTTAAATCTCCACCCCCTCATGCATCTCTGGGTAATAGATTTCATCCATTCCCCGCTCCGCCAGCTTCTCCTGCAGCGCCTGGGCTGCCTTTGGCTCGCCGTGCACCAGGAAGATCTGGCGCACGCTGTCTTTCACCGCCTCGGCATACTCCACCAAGAAGGTCTGCCCGGCATGGGCTGAGAGCCCGCCGATCGTCGCCACCTCCGCCCGGCGCTCATAGGTCTCGCCAAAAATCCGTACCTCCCGCTCGCGGTCAGCCAACCGCCGGCCCAGGGTATAAGGCGCCATCCAGGATACAATCAGCACCGTATTGCGCGGATTCTCGATATTGTTGCGCAGGTGATGCAAGATGCGCCCCGTCTCCGCCATCCCCGAGGCTGAGATAATCACCATCGGATCATTGCGGTCGTTGAGCGCCTTGGATTCTTCCACCGAACGGGTGTAGGTCAGCAAGTCGAACCCCAGGGCAGATTTATGCCTGCCCTCCCGCACAAACTCGGCCGTCTCCTCGTCCATGCACTCCGGGTGAGCCCGGTAAATATCTGTGGCGTTTACCGCCAGCGGGCTATCCACATATACCGGGATGCGCGGCAGGTCGCCGGAATCGATCATCCTGTGCAAAAAATACACCAGCTCCTGGGTGCGCCCCACTGCAAACGCCGGGATGATCACCTTGCCCCCGCGCTGGACTGTCCGCCCGATCACCGCCTGCAGCTCCTCATAGGCAGCCTGCGGGTCGCGGTGCGGCTTATCGCCGTAAGTACATTCCATGATCATATAATCTGCCCCGCTGGGCAGCACCGGGTCGCGCAGCAGCGGCAAATTACGCCGCCCGATATCCCCCGAGAACCACAGCCGGAACTTGCGCCCCTTCTCCTCGATATCCAGCACCACCGCCGCCGAGCCCAAGATATGCCCTGCCTCCACCAGGCGCGCCGTCACCCCGGGCACCGGCTCAAACGGCACATCGTATTCCACCGGTGCGAAGTACTGCGCTACCATTGCCCCGTCCTCCAGGGTGTAGATCGGCTCAATCGGAGGCTCGTCGCGCCGGGCGCGCTTCTTATTCACATACGCTGCATCCATCTCCTGGATATGCCCCGAATCTAGCAACATGATATTTGCCAGATGGGCGGTCGCGGGTGTGGTGTAGATCTGGCGGCGGAAACCACTCTTCACCAGATTAGGCAGGTTGCCGCTATGATCGATATGGGCGTGAGAAAGGATAGCGGCATCAATCCGCTGCGGGCTGTACGGGAAGTTGCGGTTACGCTGGTACGACTCCTGCCTCCGTCCCTGGTAAAAGCCGCAATCCAGCAGCAAAGTATGACCATTCACCTGCAAAATATGCTGAGAGCCAGTGACCGTCTGCGCAGCTCCATGGAAAATGATCTTCATTTTTCAGCTCCATACTGTTGAATAAGGCTCGCCGGGGCAGGGCGGATCTTCACCACCGGTCATCAAAGATTCCCAATGACACCACGCCCCATCAGGCAACCTGGCTCTGTGGGTCGCGGACTACATCCAGGATCTGCTCGCCGAAATGCTCCAACCGCCAAGGCACGTCCTTCATCACTTTAGCCAGCTCCTCAGGGTTGCTGGGATTGCTCTCTGCAACCGTGTAGAGCAGGTCACGCGGCATCACGACGTCAGAGGAAACCCCCATTTTTAGCGCGGCGGCCTTCCGCCAGGTGCGTAACGCATCCAACCGCGCCAGGAACTCATCCCCAGGCCGCCGGTTGCGCGGCTGGAAGACCGGTGCCCCTCTTTTGCCCCGTTCCACCGCCGCCAGGATCGCCTTCCCATGGCGGTCTACCTGCCCTTGCGTCATCCCAGGGATGCGCGCCAGGCTGCTGGCATCTGCCGGACAGGTTTCTGCAATTTGCAGCAGGGTTTTGTCGCCAATTACTTTGAATAGCGGGCGGTTCATCGAGCGCGCTGCCTGGTCGCGGTAACGGCAGAGCTCTTTGAGCACTGCCGCATGCTGCGGTGTGAGATCGTTTGCCCCGCTGATCCGCCAGCATTCCTCGCCCCGCATCTCCCCCAGGTGCCCATTCACCCGCGGCATGCGGATAAAATCCTCCACTGCCAGGGACCATAAGCCGCGCTCCACCAGCTCGGCGTGCAAACGCTCGCGCAGCGCGATCAGATAATGCGTATCCAGCTGGGCGTAGCTCAGCAAGTGCTGCGGCAACGGGCGCGCCCCCCAGTTGGCTCGCTGGTAGCGCTTATCCACCTTCACCCCGAACTCACCTTCCAACATCGACCCCAGCCCGATCGCCTCCCGCCCCAGGATGCGCCCCGCCGCCATCGTGTCGAACAAGTTGGCGAACTCGAAATCAAAATCTCGCTTCAAGCAGATCAGGTCATACTCCGCTGCATGGAACACCTTCTCAATCTTTGGATGAGCGAATACCTCCCCCAATGGCGAAAGATCGTCCAGGCTCAACGGGTCTACCAGGAAATCATGCCCCTGCGTCGAGAACTGGATCAGACATACCTGCTCCTGGTAGGCGTGCAGGCTGTTCGACTCGGTGTCCACCGCCAGGATGGGTTCGTGCAACAGCGCATTAGCCAGGCGGTGTAGCGCCTCAGCGCGGGTAATCAAAATGGGGGCGGGCAGGTCAGCTATACTCATTCTCAAACCATCAGCCCTGGTCACCGTGCCCATCCCACAACCGCCAGAGGTTTGCCCGCAGCTTTGGCCGGCGCGGCTGCAACTTCTTCTCTAGCACCAGGGCGTCTTCCCGGTCCTGGTAATAGCCAAGCCAGGTGTTCACCTGGTAATAGCCCATTCTCTCATAAAGCGCAATCGCTGCATCGTTCGTCCGCCGCACACACAAGCGCAGGATGGACGTATCCAGGCGCCTCTCGCAGTCTTCCAGAAGCGACCTGCCAATCCCCCTGCGGCGATACTCGGGCAGCACCCCGATGGTCGCGATCCACGCCACACTCTCGCTGCGTCGGATATCCGCAGCCACAAAACCCACCAGCTGTTCGTCCAGGATGGCTTTCAGCCGCACCACGGAGGGCAAAGTCAGCACCCCCACCATATCCCACAGAGGCCAGGCATCCTTTGGAAAACAGACGCTCTCCAGCTGGCGCACCTCGTTCAGGTCGCGCCAACTGGCGGTCCGGATGATTGAGCCGTTGGTAGGGATGGCAGCAATGCTATTTTCCATGAGGCTGTTATCCCGGCTTTGGCTTTATTCCTTCTTTAGAGATTTCACGAAATCACCCAGCATGCCCGTGAATTCCAGCGGGAAGATGTACTTGGTGGACGGGCTGGCGCCAATCGCCTTCAGGGCTTCGAAGTACTGCAGGGTCATCGTCCGCGTGTCAGCCGTCTCTGCGACCTGGTTGATCCGCTCCAGCGCATTGGAAAAGCCCTCTGCCAGCAGCAGCTGGGCTTCGCGCTGACCCTGGGCGCGCAAGATACTCGATTGTTTATCACCCTCCGCCCGCAGGATGGCAGCCTGCTTATCTCCGTCTGCCACGTTCACCGCTGCCTCGCGCTGCCCCGTAGATTCGGTAACAATGGCGCGGCGGTTGCGCTCAGCGGTCATCTGCCGGTTCATCGCGTCGGTGATCTCCCTGGGCGGAATGATCTCGCGGATCTCCACGTTGGTCACTTTCACACCCCAGCGCTCGGTTACCTCGTCCAGGCGGGTGCGCAGCAAGTTGTTGATTTGCTCACGCTCAGAGAGCACATCGTCCAATGGTATCCCGCCGATCACCGCCCGCAAGGTGGTAGTTGCCATACCCTGGGCGGCTGATTCGAAGTTACCAACCTGGAGCACACTTTCCGTCGGATCGAGCACCCGGTAGTACCAGATAAAATCCACCGAGATGGCAGCGTTGTCTTTGGTGATCGAGGTCTGGTGCGGGATCTCGCGCACCTGCTCGCGCAAGTCCACGATAACTCCCCGGTCAACCACCGGGATCAGGAAGATGATCCCCGGACCCTTGGAGCCAACACAGCGACCCAGGCGGAACACAACCAGGCGCTGGTACTCTGGGACGATCTTGATGGAGCTAGAGATCAAAACCAGTGCCAGCAGGATCACCGCCCCAATCAGGCAAATAACAGTCAGTTCTGCACCACTCAAACCCATTGTCCTACTCCTTTCCTTATGTATGCTTACAAACAGATCGATCTGAGCTTATCCGGTCCTGATATGCTCGCCAACCCAATAAGAGACACGACAAAAGTCGCCCGCTTAGTTCGCGGCTTCACTTACCGCTTCCACCAGAAGGACAAAGCCATCCCGCCCGATCACCCGAACCGGGCTGTTCTGCGGGATGGGCTCCTGGCTGCGGGCAGTCCACAGCTCGCCGGCAACCTGTACCGAGCCCTCGTTGCGGATATTGGTGCGGGCTTCACCGATCTGGCCAATCAGCGCATCCAGATCATGCGTAGGGCGGATCGATTCGGCTTCCACTACCTTGACGGTTACCAACCACAAGAAGCCAATCGTAAGCACCGAGACCACAACAAATAGCAGCGGGTTGAGTGCCGTCTGCCACCAGCTTTCCGCCGGGAAGAGAAACCAAGAGCCAACCAGCAAAGCTAAAAACGAAATTGCCAGCAGGTAGCGGTTGCCGTCCCGGCGCACCGCCAGGACGAACGGCACGATCCCCAACAGCATGACCACCAGCGCCCAAACATTTACCCCCAGGATATAAACCTCCCAGGCTGCCAGCAACAAGATGAAAATTGCCCCAATCTCCAACAAACCTGTGCCAGGGTTGATGATTGCCATGCCAGCCAGCACAAAGCCGACCACCAGCAAGAGATAAGTAATGTTCGGATTGATGAGGAGGTCTTCCATACCGCTATCCTGTGCTCGGGCTGAGAACCATCGGAAGGGGATGCCCGGGTCATTTGCTCAAAATTGATTATACACTACTCGCAGGGGGGCTGGGTACGTCCTCGTCTCGTCTGCGTGGTATCATTGAGAACGTGATCGCCTTTTACCTGCCAGGCGGAGTGCCGGTCTACGCATCTTCCATCTTTCTGGGGATGGGAGCGACCCTGGGGTTGCTATGGGTCAGCTGGCAAAGCCCGGATAAGGTTGCTTTACAGGCGGTGAACAGCGGGCTGATCGCCCTGGTGGGTGGCCTGTTTCTGGGAAGGGTCGCATTTATTGCCGCCCACTGGTCTTATTACCAGGCAAATTGGGACAAAATACCCCAGATCTACCTGGGCGGCCTGGCATGGCCCGGCGCGCTGGCAGGGGGAGTGCTGGCGGCGATCGTCTACGCCAGATTTACCCACCAGCCGGCAGGTCGCCTGCTGGATGCGCTCATCCCGCTGGCAGGCATGCTGGCGCTTAGCGCATGGCTCGCCTGCTGGCTGGATGGCTGCTTTTACGGGCAAATCCAGGATAGCTGGTGGGCGCTGCCAGCCCGAAACGAATGGGGGGGAATGGCGCGCCGGGTGCCGGTGCAGCTCCTGGGAGCCTTGCTCTCGCTAGGGACTTTCTGGCTGGTCGAGCGGCAGCAGAAACGTTTACCTGCTCCAGGCCTGGCTGCCCTGCTCTTCCTGGTTGCCCTCTTACTACAACTGCTAGTGTTATCTTTCTTACGCGCCGACCCCGTGCCTGCCTGGCAGGGGGTGCACCTGGATAGCTGGGCGGCGTTCGGGCTGGCAGGGATAGCCTTGCTGGCTTTGCTCATTCGTTTCTTCCGTGCCCGGCCTCACCGCTCCAGGGAGGGGTAATTCCGTCCCCCCGAAGAACAAGGTTGGAGATATACCGGCTAAACTTAATTGATCACAACTTCAACCATACAGGGATCCGTCATGAAAGTTAACATTGCTCTGGCTCAAATCAATACCCGCCTGGGGGATGTCGCCGCTAACCTGGAGAAACACCTTGCCATCGCTCGTGAGGCACGGGGGGCCGACTTGCTCATCTTCCCCGAGCTTTCCCTGACCGGATACGTGCTCCAGGATCTGACTTCCAGCGTAGCCCACCACCCCACCAACGACGACCCGATCTTCAAGCCTTTATTAGAAGCCAGCCAGGATCTGGATATCATTGCCGGTTTCGTGGATGAAGACCACCGCCACCGCTTCTACATCGCCTCGGCGTACCTGTCACAAGGCCAGGTGATCCACGTCCATCACAAAGTCTATTTGCCTACCTATGGGCTATTCGATGAGGGGCGCTTCTTTGCCTGGGGCGATGCAGTGCGCGCTTTCAACACCCGCTTTGGGCGCCTGGGGATTTTGATCTGCGAAGACTTCTGGCATGCCTCGCCTGCTTACCTGCTCTGGCTGGACGGCGCCGATGTGATGGTCTTCACCTCCGCCTCACCCGGTCGCGGCCTGAACACGGAGTCGCAGCTAGAATCAGCCCGCTGGGTAGAGCATATCAACCGCGCATACGCCAGCCTGTTCACCGATTTCGTCATTCACGTCAACCGGGTGGGCTACGAAGACGGGCTGAACTTCTGGGGCGGTTCGACGGTGTTCGATCCGAGCGGCGAGTTGCTGGTCAAAGCTCCCTATCATCAGGAAGCCCTGACCCCGGTGGAGATCGATCTCAACCAGCTACATCGCACCCGTGCCATGCTGCCCTTGTTGCGAGACGAGCGCACCGGGCTGGTGATGCGAGAAATGGGCCGGATCTTAGGTGACGAGATGGGCTGAGTTAAGCAATGACCATATCGTTGTCTGCTCACCAGACTCGCATGCTGCGCGTGAAAGCTCAGCGCTTGGAGCCTGCCCAGGCTGCCTCTCTAACTGCGCCAGATCTGGTTTTAAGAGATGTATTTGCTGTCCAGGCACAAGATTTTCCGGCGGCGCTTCTTTCCATCCGGGCGCGCAGTGCCGGATTGACCGCAGTTCAGGTGGTGCAAGCCTTGCAGAAAGACCATACGATTGCCTGGACCTGGTGTATGCGGAGCACCATGCATCTCATCAATGCCCAGGATGCCCGCTGGTTGATACCCTTTCTTGGACCAGTGTTCATAGCAGCCAATGGACGGCGCTTCCGGCAGCTGGGTTGGGACGAAATGCAAGCCAGCACCGGGCTTCGTCTGCTAAAGAAAGCATTGGCTGAACAAGGTGAAATGACCCGACCGGAGATTGCCAGCCTGCTGCATGAGAACGGTCTACCTCACCAGGGTCAGGCGACCATCCACCTGATCAGCAGGGCAGCGCTGGAAGGGATCCTGTGCATGGGCGCGAACAGGCAGGGTAAGCCAACTTACGTGTTGTATGAGGACTGGATTGGCGGGTTGCAGCCGCTTGCGCCACAGGATGCCCTGGCTGAGCTTGCATCGCGTTATCTTGGAGCCTATGGGCCGGCCTGCCCGGAAGACATGGCCTCATGGACCGGGCTAAAGCTCACCAAGGCACGTGAAGCCTGGCAGCTAATTGAAAAGCGGCTGGTTGAGGTGGAGGCTGCCGGCAGACCAGCCTGGATGCTGAAGGAGCACTTCGCCTGGCTGGATGATCTTCCAGAAGATAATGTATCCAGTCCCACTGGATGTGCCACAATTGTCAGGCTGCTATCTAGCTTTGATACTTATTTGTTGGGCTACACCAACAGGGATTTGGTTGTTGATGGGGTCTACGCCAGACACATCCACCCTGGCGGAGGGTTGATTTACCCGGTCATGTTGGTGGACGGGCGTGCGCTTGGCACCTGGAAAGCCAGACGCAGCGGCGATCACCAGGTCATTGTGATTTCTCCGTTTGAGAAATTGGCGGACGAGCTGCTGCCGCTGATCGAAGCCGAGGTCGCCGACCTGGAGCGCTTCCAGGACAACAAAGCGGATTTGGTTTTGGAAGCGCCGCTGAAGGCTTGATTTGGTTGTACAGGTCAAGCAGGGTGGCAGATTCCAGCCGCCAGGTGGGCTATCCATAACAGGCGGAGTTCTGGTATATTTCAGGGTGAGATGATGATCGATTTAAGTATTAACACAGACCTTGCGCAAAATATTCTGACTGGCTTCATCCGCAGCGAGATCACCCGTGTGGGGTTCACACGGGCGGTAGTGGGCGTCTCCGGCGGTTTAGACTCAACCGTCTCTTGCTACCTGACCGCCCAGGCTCTCGGACCGCAGAATGTCCTGGCAGTGCGCATGCCGTACAAAACCTCGTCTGCCGATTCACTCGAACACGCTCAGATTGTCATCGACGCACTGGGAGTGCAATCGCTTACCATACCCATCACCGATATGGTCGAACCGCTATTCGCCCGCTTTCCAGAAACCAGCCTGGTGCGACGTGGCAATATCATGGCTCGCGCCCGCATGATTGTGCTATACGACCAATCGGAAGCGTTTCGAGGCCTGGTGGTGGGCACCGGCAACAAGACGGAGATCCTGCTGGGCTATACCACCTTGTTCGGCGATTCGGCATGCGCTCTCAACCCAATCGGCGACCTCTACAAGACCCAGGTGCGCCAGTTGGCGCGGGCATTGGGCGTGCCGGCAGAAATCATCAACAAACCGCCCTCTGCCGATCTGTGGCAGGATCAAACGGACGAAGGCGAGCTTGGCTTCACCTACGCAGAAGTTGACCAGCTGCTCTACCTGCTGGTGGACAAGCGCTACACCGCCGAAGACTGCATCCAGGCCGGTTTTTCAGAGAGTTTTGTGCGTACTGTTGTGGAGCGGGTGCGTCGCTACCACTATAAACGGGTGCTTCCGCCCATCGCCAAGCTCAGCAACCGCACGATCGGATATGATTTCCTTTACCTTCGAGATTGGGGGACTTAAGCCCGTGGGAGTATCACGGTAAATTTCGTACCTTTACCCGGCTGGCTTTCAACCAGGATGCGCCCACCGTGCTGCTTGATAATCCGCTGGCAGACTGGCAAGCCCAGTCCGGTGCCCTGACCAGGGGCTTTGGTAGTATAGAATGGCTCGAAGATATGAGCCAGTCTCTCCGGCGGGATACCCTGCCCGTTATCTTCAACCACCACATAGACCTCGTTCTCGCGGGCAAAGGTGTTCAACGATATTTCACCCGACACCCGGTCAATTGAATCCATCGCATTGGTCAGCAAGTTCAACCATACCCCCTGCAGGTGGTCTGGGCTGGCGTTGACCAGGGGTAAATCCTCCCCAGATTCGAGAAACAGGTGGATCGAACGCGCCGCCAGCTCGTGCTGTAAAAACTCCAGCGAGCGCCGGATGGTCTGGTTGATATCGGTGGGACCAAACATGTATTCTTCTTTGCGTGCCAGGTCAAGCATATTGCGCACAACATGATTTGCTCGTTCTCCAGCCCTGGCAATCAGATCAACCAGCTCGTGCTTGTCATCCTCTGGGGGGATTTCCCTTTTTAATAATTGGGCATTGGCAATAATTGCCGTCAATGGGTTGTTAATCTCGTGAGCCAGGCTGGCAGCCCACTGACCCATCGCAGCCAGCTTCTCCGATTGAGCCAGGGTTAGCTCCAGGCGGCGTTTCTCGGTGATATCCTGCTCCAGCACGATTGCCTGCACCACCTGGCTTTCGGAATCCAGGATGGGATAAGTATAAATCTCCCACTCCAGGATCTCGCCCCCCATGTCCTTATCCCGGTACGTGCGAGTGCTGGTATCTCCATTGTTCAGCGTATCCAGAACACGGCACTCCGGGCAGGGTGCCTGCTGGTTGAACAAGGTCTGATAGCAGCGCCCGCCCACCAGCAGGTTAGGATGGCGCCCAGCACGCCGGGCCCGCTGCATGTTCACCGCGGTAAGCTGATATTGGTGATCAATGATATACAGCCCATCCGGAAAGCTATCAAACAAGGCTCGTAATACATTGCGAGAGTGCAATAGCTGGTCACGGCTGATCCTGAGGCTGCCAGCCGCAGCCTTCAAAACGCGAACTGTCAATTGGTGGTGGATATTCTCGGCAGTCTGGTTGGCGATCCACTCCAGCATGGATTCGTCTTCGCCGGATGTGGGAAATGGGGTCGGGTTGAACACCAGGATTGCCCCAAGTGCTCGCTCTTCGGTCCATAGCGGGGCGCAGTAGCCAAATGGCATCTCAGCAAAATACCCAAGCAATCCCTTATTCGAAGTGACCGGATCATTCGAAATCGCCAGGCTGGTTCTCGTGAGGATTGCCTTCTCGATTATGCCCTCTTCCCAGGCCAGATCAACCCTATCGTAGTGAGCAAACTGCTTCGTTTCGGCATAATAAAGCGTAATCGTGGCATTATGGTCTTGCACCAGCATCAAGCCGCTAACCTGCACCTGGAATATCCGGGAAATTGTGCTGACCAGCTTTTCCTGGACATCTTCTGCCAACAGGTCTTGTTGGTTAATGGCTGACAGGCTGCTTAATACCGCCCAGACACGGCTGAACAAGCCGGTTTCTACGGCGGGATGATCAGTCTGCCCGCTGTCTGTTTTATTATTCCCGACCACGCATCGCTCCCTTGCCATCACCCGAGGTGATCATGCCCGGTTACCTGCCCTGGCTATCATTCAGGGTGCAGGATAAGTGCCATCCCCAAATTGACTTGACCCGTAATTATTTTACCCTAATGCTGAAAGATCACCGGAGACGAAAACATTGCCAGGCGTAGCAGCCTGTCTGGCAGTGCTGGCTACGCCTGGCTAAGATGCCCGCCATCCCCTGATTGGGAGCGAAACGTGGGTTGCAGTTAGTCTAAATCTTGTTTCACAGTATACCCATACCCGGGTACGGTGCGGATGAAATTAGGGGAACTCGGATCGACCTCGATCCTCTCCCTCAAATTCTTAATGTGCACGCGCACCAGGTCAGGGCTGCCCGCATCGGTAGGATAATCCCATACTTCATCGAGCAAACGGCTGGGGGTAAAAATCTGGTCGGGATGGCTCATCAGGTGGTAAATCAAGTCATACTGCACTGGCGTCAGTCGTATCTTGCCTCGTTCCGGGGTAAACAGCTCGTAGGTACGGGTATCCAGAACATAATCACCGACTATCATACAGCGATTAGGTTCTAATGATTTGGTACCGCTCTTGATCTGCTCCAGAACCTGCCGGGCGTAAGGCGTCAATTCAACATAGTCCCTGGTGACCTGCTCGCCCCCTGCTGCCTGCCAGCTCGTTCTCCCCGCCCGGCGTAAGATCGCCCGCACCCGTAAAATCAGCTCATCGATGTTGAACGGCTTGCTCAAGTAATCGTCAGCCCCAACCTTGAAGCCAGTGATCCTGTCCTCGTCCTTGATCTTGGCCGTCAGGAAGAGAACCGGCACGTCCATCAGCTTGATATCGGCGCGCATCTCGCGACACACCGCGTAGCCATCCATACCAGGCATGATGATATCCAGAATCACCAGATCGGGTGGTTGGTTGCGCGCCAGCTTTAATCCTTCGATACCGCTGCCGGCAGTAGTTACTTTGAATTCCTGGTTGCGCAAGCTTCGCTCGATGGTACGGGCGACAATCTCATCATCTTCAATAACCAGGATATCGTAGATGCTCATATCACGTCTCCACTGGCAATAAAACTCGAAAGATTGTAACATCTTTCGAGTTGCTCTCGGCGGTTATCTGCCCGCGATGCTGGCGGACAATTTCCTGGCACAAAGTCAGCTCAATACCCGTGCCCCGCCGCCCCAGATCCTTTAAAAAGCCTGGCTCAAACAGGGTTACCATTTCAGCGCTCGGGATCAGTTGACCATCATCGCTGATCTCGACCAGAATCGAACGCCTGGATGGCGCTGTGGAGCGGATATGGATATGATGGGGTAGTCCGTCTGAGGTCGCGCCGTGGGCCAGCATCAGCAAATTGACCCATAAATCGACCAGCTGGCGCGGATTGCCCCGCAAGTAGGGCAGATCATGGGCCAGATCGATGACCATTTCTACGTCTTGGGCGCGGATCTGATCTCCAACCAACTCCAGAGCGTATTGGATGGTGTCGTTGACATCCAGGGTTTCGAGCGTATTGGAGGGCGGCTGGGAGAAATCCAGCAGCTGCTGCACCGCCCGTTGTACTCGCCAGCCTGCCTCTTCAATTGCTTTAGCAGAATCTCTACCGGGGTGGTGTTCTGGTAGACTTTGTAACAGGAGCTGGGATTCGGCAATGACCGTTGTCAGCGGGTTATTAATGTGGTGCGCAATCCCGGATGCCAGCTCACCAATTGCTGCTAGCCGTGTTGCCTGGATTAATTGGAGCTGAGCCTCCTGCACCCGCGCTTCCATATTCTTGCGCTCGGTGATATCCCGGCACACATCCATATAGCCAATCAACTTGCCACTGGCGCTTTGATCGCGCAGTGCATAAACATGCGAGCTCACCCAAACGATTTTATTCCCTTGAGATGTGAAGAAACGCTCGATCCTCAAGCCGCCCGTGCCTTCTCCGCCTGGGACGGTCACCACTGGCATGAATAAATTCATATAGGTCTCGGCCGGCGTCGACAACCAAATCTCTTTGCTCCGCTCAAACAGCGCCTGGGCAGCCGGATTGACGTAAGCGATCTCTCCGCGCAAATCCCAGACAACCACTGCGTCTTGCACGTTGTTCAGCAGCGACGCCTGGTAACGGATTTGTTCCAGGGAGCGTTGGAACAACTGCTGTAGCTCGGCAATGATCTCAGCCTGTTCGCGTGCGTCTTTGTAGACCAAATCTCGGTAAGAATCGGACATCATCCTGGGGTTTCCCCAAATATAAAATTTAACGGGTTGGCTGGCGCTCAACCCTGATTGGATGATATACCGGAGGCGGGAAATCCTCCATAAATTTTGTGTGAAGATCGAAGCTAATGAGATATCTGGCTACAAACATGCTCCGCAATATGCGCCGCAATATACGCCGCATGTTCCCCAACCCCCAACAACAGGCCAGTTTTCTGTGAGATAAGCCAGGGCAGACCGACAAAGTACAGACCTGGGTAGTGGGCAATCCCTCGTTCCGTCTGGGGATAGCCAGCCTCATCGAATATTGGCAGTTTGACCAGGCTGAAGTCGAAGCGATATCCGGCAGCCCAGATAATTGTGGTGATATTCGCCTCATCCATACCCAAAGTTTGGATTTCTTCAGCCGCAAACCCGTCCTGGATACTCAGCAGGTGATCTTCTGGCGCATCAATCCCATGCTCGGCAATGTAACCATCGACCAGGTTCACGATCTCGGATTCCAGCTTGTCGGCTTTGGTCAGGTTTTCCTTCAGATCAGGCGCCAGGCTGAGGAACCCATTCTCAATTCCCTGCAACCGACCAAGCAGCACTACACCATCCCGGTAAAACTGGTGCAGATTAAGATCATGCCCTCCATTATTACCTGACAGTTGCGGGTTGCCGGCAAAGCGCGCCTGCGGTGAGGGCAGCTTGTCTGGGGAGCGATCCAAGAAGCCAGATAGGTTAAGCCATTCAAATATATCCCGCCCCCGGTAACGGCGCGGCGCCCGACCCGCGCTACCCACACTCAGATAGACTTTTCTCCCAGCCTGGTATAGCTCCTCGGCGATCTGACAACCCGATTGCCCGGAGCCAACCACCAGGACTGCCCCCGGGGGGAGCCCAGCGGGATTGCGATACTGACCACTATGGATCTGTAAGATGGAGCCATGCAGATCGGCGCTATAAGCGGGAATTTTCGGCTGCTGGAACAAGCCGGTCGCAATGACCACGTGCTCTGCCAGGTAGCTGCCGTGATCGGTAGAAACCAGGTAACCCTGATGAGCGTGCTCCACGCCGAGCACGTTCATACCAAAATGAACCGGCAAAGCAAAACGATCAATATACTGCTCAAAGCAAGTCACGATCTCATCCCTCGGCATAAACCCGTTCGGGTCAGGTCCATCATATTCAGCCCCAGGCAGGCGAAAAGTCCAGTTGGGTGTATTCAGAGTAAAAGAATCCCAGCGGTCGTTGCGCCAGGCATTGCCAGGTTTAGTAGCTTTTTCAAAAACCAGGTGATCCCGGCTACGTTGTTTCAAATAATAGCTGACAGATAAGCCCGATTGTCCGCCCCCGATAACTACCGTATTGTATTGGTCTGACATTTTTCGCTCCAATCACCCATCCTATGGAAACACACAAGCAAATCGGATATATTATATCTTTTATTCTCTATAGAATTACTGGGGTTCAACATATTGAACTTCCCCAGTCCGGAATAGAAAAAAGACAGCCCTAGTCAGGCTGTCTTTAGCATACCAGAGGCGACGACGGGATTTGAACCCGTGGTCAGGGTTTTGCAGACCCTTGCCTTACCACTTGGCCACGTCGCCAATTCTTCTTGATTGAAAGACTGCTGACAGGTACGTGGCGATCAGCAGTCTTTTACCAGAGGTATTCTGAGCGGGCAACGGGACTCGAACCCGTGACCTTCTCCTTGGCAAGGAGGTGTTCTACCAACTGAACTATGCCCGCATGGGTAACCTTGACAGGTTACGATGTCGGCCTGTCGTTCGGCCGAGAGTGCCGAGAGCCAGAATCGAACTGGCGACACCGCGATTTTCAGTCGCGTGCTCTACCAACTGAGCTATCTCGGCCAAAACGCGTCTGTTTTTAAAGTGCCACTATTTTACTCACATGTAAGAGGCTTGTCAAGCAGCGTCTGAGCAGCGTGTGCACGCAAATGTTGTCAGAGAGTAGGAGCCTGGGGTAGGATTGGGTTTCCACAAACCAAACTACCGGAGGCTCCGCATGAACTATAACATGGAAACGATCAACGGCTTGGCGCAGCA
>JBFYSV010000332.1:0-3659 GCA_041301185.1 Anaerolineae bacterium | reverse complement strand
CAAAAGCTTGAGCATTTTGATTTTGTGCTCGCACAAAACACAGGTACGCAGATGGTCATTCAGCTTTTATTTCATATACCTGTCCAGGAAAGCAATGACCAGTCCCAGATTTGCATCGGTTGAGAATTGTGCCCCGCCGTGACCGGCGCCGTCGATCAGCGTGTAAGTCACTTTCTCTGCACCGATTACCGCGCTCAACGCGTCGGCTAGGTTCTGTCCTTGAATGGGTGGAATGTTGCAGTCCGCAGAGCCATTCTGGATAAAGAAGGGAGCATCATCTGCGGTGATGTACTTCATTGGATTGGTGGTCGCGACCAGGTCGGGCACGGTCTGGATAGCGGCTCCCACCAGTTGTGATTCAGGGGAACTGGAATCATTATGGGTTTGCGGGCAGGATGTACCTGCGAACTGTTCATCCATTGCCAGGAAATCGATCGGGCCAAACCAGTCCACAACTGCCTGTACGCAACTGGATTGATCCGCATTTCCCAATTCTGCGCCTTCCAACCCAGCTACACCGCAAGTTGTGCCAAGCAGGGCCACCAGGCTGCCACCCGCCGAAGCACCCCAGGCACCGAATTTCTCCGGGTTCAGATTGTATGTGGCTGCGTTCGCGCGCAGGAAGCGCACGGCTGCCTTGGTATCGTTGATCTGTGCCGGGTATTTGGCTTCGCTACTCAAACGATAATTGATGCTGGCAACGGCATAGCCTGCAGCAAGCAACTGGTCCACACCAGACAGACCTGCGCCGTCGCTTTTGTCGCCCATCATGAAACCGCCGCCATGTACCATGATCACTACCGGGAACGGTCCACTGCCCGTTGTGGGTATGTACAGGTCAAGTTTCTGTGCGGAAGAAACGGTGGCATATGCCAGGTCTGTGTATGTTGGCGCGACCGAAGCAAATGTGCTTGATCCTGTCGGTCCACCAGCTCCGCGTTGTGGCATAACATTGGTAGACTGCGTGGCCTCCGTAGCGGTTTGGGATGTTGATGGTATGGCAGTATTGGTGGTCGTCCCGCATCCAGTGGCACTCAATGCCACCAATAGCGCCAACATCATAATAGCAATACGGGTAATGGGTTTGGAAACAGCATGGTTGAACATTTCAAATCTCCTTTTTAGATTGTGTGATTTCATTGCGGCGATTATCCCAAACGCTTCTGAAGGAATTCTGAAGATAGCCTGTGCGTTTTCTACAGGTTTTCCGGTTCTCCTTGAGATTCTCTTCAGAATGGTGTGCTATTATGTAATCAAATATCCACACGAGGTTTATTATGTCTCAACGTATTCTGGTTGTCGATGATGACAAATCCATTGTCAAAGTGATCAGTGCTTATCTGGAGCAGTCCGGTTATCAGGTTCTGCCTGCTTACGATGGAGAGATGGCTTTACACATGTTGCGCCGCGAGCGCCCTGACCTGGTTATCCTGGATTTGATGATGCCCAACCGCGATGGCTGGGAGGTGACCCAGATCATTCGTGCCGATAAAACACTCGCTGCCACGCCGGTCATCATGCTTACCGCCCGCGTCGAAGATACCGATAAGATCGTTGGCCTGGAACTTGGTGCAGATGATTACATCACCAAGCCTTTCAATGCCCGCGAAGTGGTGGCAAGGGTTAAGTCCATGCTGCGTCGCGTGCGGCTCGACCAGTCACCCGGTGCTGTGCCGCATGTGCTCGTTAATGGCAAATTGAAACTTGATCTTGACCAGCATACCCTGACTGTCGATTCTGTTCCCGTCGAACTTACCCGGACCGAGTTCAAACTACTCGAATCGTTTTTGTCCAACCCGGGCTACACGCTCACCCGCGATGATCTGCTTGAAAAGGCCCTGGGCTACGCATACGAGGGCATGGGGCGTGCCCTTGATACGCACATCCGCAACCTGCGCCGGAAGATCGAGGCCGACCCCGACAACCCAACGTACATTCAGACCATCTATGGTGTGGGATATCGTCTGGTAGGAGAAAGCATATGAACCGCTTATGGGTACGCCTCAGCCTGATGATCAGCGGGGTACTGTTTTTTATGTTCTTCATGCAATACCTGGCAATCAGCTTTGACAACTCAACGCCTGCCTCGGATTTGAGTGCCTCGTCTCGCACCGACGCGCCGCCAGCCGAAATCCAGGGACGCCTACTCGAATTCATGTTCTTCTCTTTGGTGGTGGGGACAACTGGTGGTGTGGTCATTGGACGGGTCGTCAGTGCCCCGATCAGCAATCTGTCCAGAGCTGCCAAGCGGATCGGAAAGGGCGAGTTGGGGGTCCGCGTCCCCGCCCACGGCAGCCGGGAATTGATCGATGTTGCCAACGCCTTTAACAAAATGGCCGCGGATTTGCAGAACGCTGAGACCTTGCGCACTAATCTGATGGCGGATGTCTCGCACGAATTGCGCACCCCGCTGACGGTGCTTGAAGGGAACCTGCGTGCCGCACTGGACAAGGTTGTGCCCATCAATGAAGCGGAGATTGCCAATCTCTACGGCCAGACCCGCCACCTAATCCGTCTCGTGAACGATCTGCGTGAACTCTCGCTGGCGGAATCCGGTCAATTGCCAATGGAAAAAGTCCCCGTTGATCTAAGAGTCCTGGTAGCCGAGACGTTACAAGCGCTCGAACCGCTTGCCGCTGAAAAAAGTGCCACTCTTTCCACTGAAATATCCGTTCTGCCAGAGATTACTGTTGACCCCATTCGCATTCGGCAGGTGCTGTTCAACCTTTTATCCAATGGCCTGCGCCACACACCCGTTGGGGGCAGGATCACGATCCGCGGGAAAGCTAGCGAAAAGGAAATTGTTCTTTCTATTCAGGATACTGGCGAAGGATTGGAGCCCGATCAACTGGCTGCGGTCTTTGACCGCTTCTATCGCGCCGACAAATCCCGCAGCCGGGAAACTGGCGGCACTGGCTTGGGGTTGGCCATCGTGAAAGCGATTGTTGAAGCACATGGGGGACGCGTAGAAGCCTCCAGCGCCGGGAAGGGTTTGGGCTGCGAATTCTTGCTTCGCTTGCCGCTGTCAGCGGATTAGGTCTGCATGATCTGTTCCGCTCTGATTTCTCGGCCAAATAGGGAGTATAATCTATATATTCCATAGAATACATTCTTATCTTCTACGCTCTACTTTCAGAGCGTAGTTTTATATCTCAGGTTCTGTTTGCACGATATCGCAAGAGCATTCAAACCATCTACGAGCTCGCCCGCCAGATCACCCAGGCTCTGCTGGAGAGGCAGGTCAAGGTGTTTTTTGTAACCCACCAATACAAGTTCGCACACAGTTACTATGAGCAAGGGATGGACAATGCCATCTTCCTGCGAGCGGAAAGGAAGACCGGGGGCGGGCGAACGTACAAACTGACCGAAGGCGAACCGCTACAGACCAGCTATGGAAAAGACCTGTACAGAAAGGTTTTTGAGGCTGACGCTGCAGAATGATCAAGTAGAACAGAATACCGGGCTTTGCTGGGACAAAGCTTGAATTTACATCATGCTTTGATTTTCACTGAAGTGTCCAATCTTGAGGAGCAACCAATGTTTAAAGTACACCAGGCAGGATGGTATATCCTGGTTCAAAAGTACGCACGGAGGCACAGATCCAATCCATGAAAACCTTTTTACTCATCTCCCTGGGCGCGATCCTAGGAGCCAATCTC
>JBFYSV010000331.1:0-9379 GCA_041301185.1 Anaerolineae bacterium | reverse complement strand
CGCTGGGCGATCTCACTTTTTAATTGCTTATCCATCATTATATATGCTCCTCTTCATTGATGACTTTGTTCTACCTTGTAAAAAAGAAAAGAGGAGGCTCTTTGCCGGATGGCTTCCATCTCTTTCAACGACCACGAAGATCCAGCCTTAAATTCCTTCCCGTCTTCGGTGACCACAAGGAGGGAGTAGCTCGGCGATCCATCACTCCAATCCTGCTTCTCGATGCGTAAGCTGGCGACATCCTCAAGCGGGTATTGCTTCGTCTGCCACCTCACTACAGGCGCTCCTTCTACACAAGAGAAGGTTCCTTGTCTCTTGTCGAACCGGAGTTGAGAGTTAAGCCCTGCAATTGCCGCCCAAACCAAGAAGGCCGACAATGCCATCGCTCCCACTGAGATGATCAAGGCGATCAGGAAAAATACATTGAAATAATACTCCCAGTCGGGTTCGATGATGAGCTCGTAAGGAGCGATCAAGGGAAATAAAGCCAACAGAAGGAAAATGACCCTTTGCCCGTTTGGCAGCGTGGATTGAATTTCGAAGCTGTTTTCACTTTCTATAACGGTTAGCATATGCCCTGGGATTGCAAGCTTTATGCGACACTTTGGGTCAGACTTAGCCAACGAATATTAAAAACACATCCCTTGCAAGCTGGATTTTTGTACTCATCGTTTCCTTGTCATTGACAGGTTTAGTGAATTGATCTACCCGCGAGATAGTAAACAAATCCCCTCCCGCTTGAATACTCATCATGCGAGTTTTAGCCATCTGGTGCAGCCGGCTCTCGTTTAGAAACTGACGGGTACCCGCCGGATCAGGAGAACTGACAAGGTAGCGCCGCTCGAACTCTGGGCACTCCGGAAACCCGATTGGATTTCCAACCTTAGTAAAAATCCAGGTGAGGAGTTTATTCCCCATGAATGAAAGTGTTCCTTCGATATCTGCCTTAGGAAAGACCATGAAGGTTGGCAGTATCAGGTGAGGGGAAACTACCGCCAGGGCTCCGTCTTCGGTGTAGCTGTCTTCATCCCCAGACCTGTTCAACAGGTCAAAGATGAATAGATCGTAGTCTGGCAGCCTTTTACAGGCAACATTCTGGAGCTGAAATTGGTCGTCGGCAGGAGGATGTCCGTTTTTCCGCAGGCCTTGGTAGAGCCCGACAATTTTTTGGATGAGCTCAGGTTCAGGATCGATTGGAGAAAATCCCAAAGATCGGCTGAGCTCAATTTTGGCTGCGCGACCTTTCCGCTCAGAGTAAATGATATAGACAACGAGCAGCCCGAAGAGCAGCAGGATACCCAGAACAACCAGGAGTTCTACACCCAACATTTTCTCTCCAATCTGTCACGTTAGAGCACTCGGGCACATGTTTTTTGTTTGCATCCCTTCGGGTATGTCGAAATGATGCCTACTTTGCGCACTGCCCAATGGCACCCAAACGCGATCAGACCCGGAAAAATACCTAACACGCTGAAAGCGAGAAGTCTCTGATATTCTACGCTCCTCATCCTGGATCGTTGCTTACAAATCGGCAATGTGGTGTGACCGGCGCCTGCTTTCTATCTCTGCCTTATTCCGAATGGCTTTCAGCCACAAGATCCGTATCCAACCGCTCCCCAGAGAAATGAGCTTCCAATACACCGCTAACTTGCGCCGAGTCTCAGCGTCTGGCGCCCAGATGCGGGTTTCGGTTGAGAGCAGGGATGTGTTCCCCAAATCTTGAACGATCAGATTGGCTGCTACCTTGGCATAATCCGTCTCCTGAAAGGCTTGATAAGCCTCCGGGTCGGCAATCCCCACTTCTTCTCCGCCATTTAATTTCCAGAATTGCCCGATCAAGCCGAAGACCACTTCCCATCGCACTGCATCGTCAATCAGCGGGATGAAGCCACCCGCATAAAGCTGCTCCAGGAATGTTTTATCTTGCGCTGGCTGGCTTCTGTTTTCACCTTGCCCTGCCAGGATTGCTGGCATTTGCCTGATATTCAGCCCGAGCCCGGATGCCCTGTAGCATCTTTCTTTCCATCAAGAAGTGGATGGGCTCGAGCACCAACCAGGAAAGGAGCCTACCCAGAGTTTCCGGTTGGAGGTTTGCCCGCACCCGGATTAGCAAGCGTGTGGCAGTGGTGCCAATCTGTCAACGACAACGGGGAAAATCTAGTTGTCGTTGACAGGTCTGTGTGGCAGAATTCCATGGTAGCCTCCGTTTTGAGTAGCGGTTTTAGTAGACCATCTACTTTTACGCCAGGCTACATTTTTGTCAAGAACCAATTCTATTTTTCAGAGATGCACCCATATTACAATAATCACTTCAGAAAGTGATACCTTTCCTTACTTATTTGATGTATACTCATTCATTGAGTACAATCAGGTAACGCTATGTCCCCTATGACCTCTCGCCCCTTGACGATCGAATTAGCGTTGTTGGGTTTTTTACGGCCTGGCCCTCTGCATGGATACCAGATCCATCAAAGGCTGCTGGAGCAAAACGGTCCAGGATTCGTATGGCGACTGAAACAGGCTCAGCTATATGCCCTGCTGGGCAAATTAGAAGAAGCTGGTTTTGTCCAGAGTTCCTTACAAGCTCAAGAAACTCGCCCAACCCGTCGTGTCTATCAATTAACCGCAGAAGGACAAGCAGCCTACAACAAATGGCTGATCAGCCCCGTTAATAACCCGCGCCAGATACGCCAGGAATTCCTCATAAAACTATACTTCGCACAGCTGGAGAAAGAAGAAACCGTCAGTGTTCTGGTTGCCAACCAGCTTTCAGTATGCCAGAGTTGGCTAGATCTTTACATCGAGCAACTCGCAACCACGCCCGTAGATTCCTTCAAGCACATCGTTTGCCAATACCGGCTTGGTCAAATCCAGGCTACCTTCGCCTGGTTACAACAACAAAAATATTAATGCGCCAATCTATACACAACCCTCGTCGCCAGCATGTTTTGTTAACACAGGAGACAAAATGAACCGATCAATCTGGATCAGCCTCTGCCTGGTGGTCATACTATCACTAAACGCCTGTCAAACAGCTATGCAAACCGTGCAATCCTCCCAAACAGACATAACGGAGTTCACAGTCAACGACGCCCTTGGGCGCGCTGTGACCTTTCAAGACCCACCCCAGCGCATCGCCTTGGCTGGTAAAGCAAATTTGCTGATTGCCGATGCTCTTTACTTGTTTCCTCAGGCGGTCGAACAAATTGGGGTGCTGGGCAAAGGGACCCAAGGGACAGGCAACTTCCTGGCCATTGTTGATCCGAAATTTGATGCCAAGCCAAAGCTAGAAAACGATGTCGGTCCAGAGCAAGTAGCAGCGGAAAAACCGGATGCTGTTGTGCTCAAGAGCTATCTGGCCGACACATTGGGCAAGCCGCTGGAATCTATAGGCATCCCGGTGATATATCTGGATTTCGAAACACCCGAACAATATTATCGCGACTTGAAAACCCTCGGCCAGCTCTTTCAGGATGATGAGCGAGCCCAAGAGGTTGCTCAGTTTTACCAGTCACGCGTGGACCGGGTCAGCCAGTCTGTAAGCGGTCTGCCCGATGAGGAAAAACCAAAGGTTTTGCTGCTCTACTATAACGATAAAGATGGAGAGGTGGCCTTCAATGTCCCGCCGATGAGTTGGATGCAAACGATTATGGTAAATATGGCTGGTGGGATACCGCTTTGGAAAGATGCCAACCTGGGCCAGGGCTGGACGAAAGTGAGTCTGGAGCAAATCGCCGCGTGGGATCCAGATCAAGTTTTCATTATCTCTTACTTTAAACCGGTGGACGAAGTCGTCCAGGGACTCAAAACTGATCCCCAGTGGCAGGCTTTGCGTGCCACAAAAGAAGGAAAGCTGTACGGTTTCGCAGGTGACCTGTTGAGTTGGGACCAGGCTGATACGCGTTGGATTTTGGGGCTTACCTGGCTGGCAGGCAAACTGCACCCCGATCGATTTCCAGAGCTGGATATATTAAGTGAAACAAAAACTTTTTACCAGCAACTATATGGTCTGGATGAAACAGAATTCCAGCAATCCATCCAGCCCAGGTTGAGCGGAGACCTGCCCTGACCTCAAAAACCCTTATAAGTGAACAGGCAAGAGCCCAAAAAGAAGCCCGGATATTTTCCCCCAACAACCATGCCTTATATTGGTTGGCGATATTGCTAGTAGTCATCCTGGCTATATCGGTGCTAATCGGGCGCTATCCTGGCTTGACGTTGCTATCACCAGAGCGATTGAGCAGCGATATTTTGGCTCAACGGCTGGTGTTGAACCTTCGCCTGCCGCGCCTGTTGACCGCTGTATTGCTGGGGATGTCTCTCTCAGCAGCAGGGACTGTGTTTCAGATGATCTTTGGCAACCCACTGGTAGAGCCCGGATTCCTTGGGGTTTCTCAGGGAGCAGCATTTGGAGCTGCATTCAGTATCATTTTCCTGGGTAACGCTGCCTGGATGATCCAGGGGGGAGCCACACTATTCGCTTTTTTGGGATTGATTTTCTCTTATACCCTGGCTCGACGGGTTCAATTTGGCGGCTGGGTGCTTCGACTGGTATTATCGGGAATCGCGATTTCTGCACTGTTTTCTTCCGGCCTGGGGGTCTTGAAATACCTGGCTGATCCTTTGACACAGCTTCCAGAAATCACCTTCTGGCTACTTGGTGGGCTGTGGAGTCTGACCTGGAACAGCTTACTTTCGATCCTGCCAGCCAGCATAGTTGGCCTTTATGTGATTTACCGAATGCGCTGGCGCTTGAATCTGCTCTCATTAACCGATGAGACGGCTTTTTCATTAGGTACAAGCCCGGCTCGAGAGAGGGCTATCCTTCTGGTTTCTGCTACCGCAGTGACTGCCGCGGTGATCTCCGTTTGTGGGATGGTGGGCTGGGTTGGCCTGATCGTGCCACACCTGGCACGACGCACATTTGGCGCTGACGCTCGCCTGGCATTACCAGGGGCTATTTTGATTGGCGGCTGTTTCACCGTGCTGTGTGACGACCTGGCGCGCACCTTACTGGCCGGAGAAATCCCTCTGGGCATCTTCACTTCGTTGATCGGCGCAGCAATCTTCATCCTGCTTATGTCCACCAATCGCCTGAGGGTAGAACGGTGAATAAAACGATATTGGTCTTCAAAGGGATAAACTTTTCATATCCATCACAAGAGCAGGATGCATTACGCAACCTGACATTGGAAATTCCTCAGGGTAGCATCGTAGCTATCCTGGGGCCAAATGGAGCAGGAAAAACCACCTTATTACACCTGGTGTTAGGCTGGCTTAAGCCTCGTAATGGGCAAGTGCTGCTTGCAGACCAGCCTATGGAAGCATACACTCGTCGCGAAATCGGCCAATGGATAGGCTTGGTGCCGCAGAGTGAGCACATCCCATTCGACTATTCTGTTTTGAACTATGTGTTGTTCGGGCGGACCCCATATCTGAAACCGCTGGAGATGCCGGGCGAAGAAGACTTGCACATTGCTCACCAGGCATTGGCTCGCATGGAGTTGGAACATCTGGCTTACCGCTCTGTCGCCAAATTGAGTGGCGGTGAAAGGCAAATGGTGCTTATTGCCCGTGCCCTGGCTCAACTACCGCGCCTGTTACTGCTCGATGAGCCAACCTCTCACCTCGATCTCGGGAATAAAGGCCGCCTGACCTCATTGCTGCGCCAGTTATCTGGGGATGGGGTAACGATCATCTTCACTACCCACGAACCGGATATTGCTGCTGCCGTGGCTGATCGAATTGTGCTAATGCGTAATGGTCAGATCTTAACCGCAGGCGAATTAGCGAATGTTTTCAACGGCCAATACCTGTCAGAATGCTATCAGACGCCGGTTGAAGTGGTGGAAGTTGGAAGCCACAGGGTGGTCTTGTGGAATTAGGATTGGGAACAATACAGTCTACTAATGCTTCTGTGGTTGTCGTCAGCGGATGGCGCGAGGTTGGAAAGACGACCTTGTGTCGTAAACTCGTTGAGATGGGGCGGGCACAGCGTCTGGATATCGCCGGGTTACTCTCCCCAGCACGTTTCGCCGCAAGTTCAGAAGCCGGTAAACCGTTGGTTAAGACGGGCATCGAAGTAGAGGACCTCCGCACGGGTCAACGCCGATTATTAGCCAGTTGCCTGGAAAATGAACTGCACGGTTCACAACTGGGTCCATGGACATTCGATGATCATGTGATGGATTGGGGAAGTGAGGTGTTAAAAAGCGCAACCCCCTGCGATGTGCTGGTTATTGATGAATTAGGACCGCTGGAGTTTGACCAACAAAGAGGGTGGTCAATTGGCTTTGAGTTGATCGATCGCCAGGATTATCGCTTGGCAGTGATCGTTATCCGTCCCGAATACTTGGTGCAGCTTCATAAGCGCTGGCCTCAAGCGACAGAGATATCCTTGGAAGAGAGCATAGATACAACATCGGTAGCCAAGCAAATTATTGCTCGAGTATGGGGAAACACAGTGTAACTTACTTCCTGCATTCTTAAGTATCGATAATAACGCAGGAGGAATCTTAACGCGTCTCTATCAGATCTTGTCCGCTCCTCAGCATAGATTGTTCAAAAGACACCTGGTGTAATTGGCAGATTTACAGATCAATTTCTTTGAAGTGGAGTTTGTAGATCTCTGGTTTGAAGACGTGGCTGTTCACAAGCTTCGCCCGATTACTATTGGTGATGTTTTTCTGCTTCGTTCAGATTTCTGCGGCGTACTAGCTCTGCAAAGCCTGCAACATTTTGGGGCAAGAAAATTGGGTTGCGCAACAATTCCTCATGGCATTCGTAGAAAAAATATCGCAGTTTTTCCTTCCAGTTCCTGCAAGGGGGATTGCTCAAAGATCGGTTCTGTGTGTGAGCCTGGACGATTAGCTGACCTTACGAAATAATCCTCATCAATAAAATGGTGCCAAGTGGCTTGTGACCGCCCTAGGACAGTGGGTTTAGCATACTCTCCCCTGCGGTGTACCGGACAGCCTCATAGGATATAAAATTCAGGAGTAGGGTGATCATTGTGCTTTGTGTAAAGACTTGAAAAATCTAGCTGGAGTCTATTCTTGCGCCGCAAATATACAAGAGCATCTTGATTATCGCAGTGTAAAATCAGCGTTTGTATTTTGTACGGAAAATTGGACATTGTTCTCACCGTGAAAGGATCTCCGGCACTTCAAAACTGTTAAGAGAAAAGCCGGGCTACCGGAGACTTACCAAATCCACGATCTGTGCCCCGCCTTCGCCAGCTATCTTCTCTCTCAAAACACGCCTCGACGATATATCCGGGAAATCGTAGGCCACGCTTCTTTTTCAACAAAAGTCGATATTTACAGGCACCTGATGCCAGTTACCAAGCGGGATGCAGCCCGCAAGATGGATGACTTCTTCGGGAATTTCGGTATACCTTGAGTAGACCTTATGAAAATTAGCCCAAAAATCCGGAAATTACCCGGATACCTTATGTATACCTTGCGGGCTGGAATTATCGGAGGAGCTGGTCGTAAGAGGCAAAAATCGGCTTGAAAACAGTCTCTTACACGAAGGAAAACGCACCAAATCGCCCAAAATGACATTTTCGACAGAGTGGAGGACATGAACCTTAGCTTGCGGAGCAAGGGGTCGCGTGTTCGAGTCGCGCCGCGGGCGCCTATATCTGGCGGTGTGCCAATCAGGTACCCCCATACCGCCAGGTATGGGGGTACTTTTTGTTCGATTTTACAGCTTATCCACAGCTTACACATCTACCTCTTATTTTTATGCAAGTGGTCAATGCTCATTTTTGCGCTCGCTGGTAATACCTAACCTAAATTTCAGTATATACCTGCTCACCATAGGTTGGAATCCACCCTCTCCACAGGTCGCAGGATCCTCGTAGCAGAGAGAACTGCACATTATCTACGGCCTCAATCTCTTGATGATATGGTTCTAGATGACCTAGGGTTTGCGATTGGTGATGTGCTGGTTATATGCCATCCACGTTCAGGTGGGCATTGACTGATAGAGCAAGCTTATACCCACCTCACGGAGTACCGGAAATCGAACCTACTCTAATGAGGGCTGAGGAAAGACCAGTGGTTCCGATGCAAGGGTAGAACCGCAAGAGATGTTTACCCCAAGACAATAAGTACCGCATGTTTACCGCCATCCTGCGCGAGAGGGATCACCTTGTCCGGGAGCACCCGGCCATTCAAGGACACCTGCTGTACTCCCTGGTTGACATGGTCTGGATTCTCCACCTGAATCTCGTAAGTTGTCGGTCCAAACCGGTATGTGATGCGAAAACCCGGCCAGTCCCGGGGAATGCGAGGGTTTACCTCAAGCCAATCCCCTCTTTTTTTCAAACCCAGAAACCCGTCGAGACCCAGGCGGTACATCCAACTGCTAGATCCGGTGTACCATGTCCAACCGCCTTGCCCGGTGAGCGGCGGGGCACCGTATACGTCCGCCGCAACCACATATGGTTCTACCCGATAATGGACCGCTTTTTCAGATGTGTCGGCGTGCAGGATCGGGTTCAGAAGCTTGAATAATTCAAAACCCTCCTCGATCCGTCCCAGGCCGAGATACGCCCAGGCAGACCACAGGGCAGCATGGGTATACTGCCCGCCATTCTCGCGCACACCGGGAGGATAGCCCTTGATGTAACCAGGGTCATGTATCGTCTGCTCGAAGGGAGGTGTAAACAGCAGGATCAGGCGCTGGCTGCTTTGTACCAGGCGCTCAGAGACGGACTGCATTGCCCGAGTGGCGCGCTGTAGGTCTGCGCCGCCGGAAAGTACCCCCCAGGATTGGGCGATGGAATCGATCTGGCATTCCTGGTTTTCTGAAGATCCTAGTGTAGAGCCGTCATCGTAAAAAGCGCGCAGATACCATTCACCGTCCCAGGCACTGTGTTCGATAGCTTCGGCCAGGTCGGAGGCACGCTGGCGATAACCGGCAGCTGGCTCTTCCTGTCCTCGCCGCTCACACAAGTCGGCAAAGCGGTTGAAGGTGTCATACAGAAACCAGCCCAACCAGATGCTCTCGCCACGACCTTCAATCCCAACCCGGTTCAGCCCGTCATTCCAATCCCCACCGCCGATCAAGGGCAGGTTGTGCTTCCCGGAAGTCATCCCCTTTTCCAGCGCACGACGGCAATGCTCAAATAACGTATAGGTTTTATTGGTTTCCGGGTATTGTCCGTAGCGCTCGTGTTGCTCCGGCTCCAGGAGGGGCGCACGCCGGAAAGGGACTTTCTCGGTCAAAACCGTATCGTCACCGGTGAAACTGACATATTCGGCAGTCACATAAGGCAGCCAGAGCATATCATCGCTGATCCGGGTGCGCACACCACGCCCAGAAGGCGAATGCCACCAATGCAGCACATCCCCGGCCTCGAACTGGTGCC
>JBFYSV010000328.1:0-4511 GCA_041301185.1 Anaerolineae bacterium | reverse complement strand
AGCTTGTCGTCGTTTGTGGTGATCATACCGCCTTCGGCTGAGGTCATATTCTTGGTGGGATAAAGGGAAAAGGTGCCTGTTCCAAAAGAGCCAACTTTACGTCGATTGTAGACTGCTCCATGACTCTGGCAGGCGTCTTCAATAATCACCAGATTATGTTTTTCTGCAATCTCAAGAATGGGTTGCATATCGCAGCTCAAACCAAACAAGTGAACTGGCATGATAGCCTTTGTATTTGGTTTGATGGCTGCTTCTATAAATTGTGGATTTATATTAAAGGTTTCTGGGTCAATGTCTATGAAAATCGGGCGGGCGCCAACATACAAGACGCTATTGGATGATGCGATGAAAGTGAAAGGAGAGGTTATTACCTCATCACCTGCTCCGATCCCGTGAGCCAGTAGAGCTGTGTGCAGGGCGGTGGTACCAGATGTGGTCGCTATCGCGTGCTTTACGCCGCACATCGAGGCAAAAGCTTCTTCAAAGGCCTTCACCCTGGGACCTTGCGCAAGAATGCCTGAGTCGAGGACTTCCAGCACAGCCTGCTTTTCCTCATCCCCAATCAAGGGTTTGGCAATATTAATCATTGAATTTTCTCCAATCACTTGTGGAAATTAATATTTCACGTTTGCACTGGGGACAAGAGAGGAGCTCTTCGTTTCCACGACTGTCTTTATGAACCAGCCGGGCACCACAAGGGCAGACAAAACCGCGTAACCGGGCTGGGTTTCCAGCGACCAAACCGTAATCGGGAACATCCCGGGTCACCACGCTTCCGGATCCAACCATTGCCCAGGCTCCGATAACTGTGCCGCATACAATCGTTGAATTCGCTCCCAGGGCTGCTCCCTGTCGAACTAGCGTCTGTGAGAGTACCCAATCGTCGGCTGCTTTCAGTGATCCGTCCGGGTTCACTGCCCGTGGATAGAGGTCATTTGTAAAACACACGTGAGGTCCAACAAACACCCCGTCCTCTATTGTTACACCATGATAAACTGAAACATAATTTTGAATTTTAACCCGGTTACCAAGTTTTACACCCGCATCGATATAAACACCTTTACCGATAATACATTCTTGGCCGATCATCGCTTCTTCACGGATCTGGGCATGATGCCACACGCTGGTAGCATCGCCAATAATTGCACCACTGGAAACATCTGCAGTGGGGTGGATTCGAATCGCCATGAAGTTCCCCTTCCTAGTGTAGAAAATTCTTCGTTGAATTGACGGTATTGAATAATACTTGGGTTAAATTGGATCGTCAAGGGGATGTTGTGATAAGTAGAACAAGCGCATTTCCAAGCCGGGCGAATTCTGGTAGACTTGGTTTACCAACAGGATTTTGTTCATCCTTGCCCAAGGTTCTCTGGAGCGCATTATGCAACCGATACTTAAAGTTGACCTGACCTCCCGGAGATTTGAGAAAATAATAGTCCCCGCCGAATGGGTCAGTGAATACCTTGGAGGGGCTTCGCTTGCCGCACGGATCTTGTACGATTATCTGGTGCCTGAGTTAGATCCTTATCGTCCTGAAGCCCCACTTCTATTCCTGAACGGTCCGCTAACTGGAACCGCAGGTCCAGCTGTTGGACGGTTCGTGGTCTGCAGCCGGTCACCAGCTACGGGGTTATGGGGTGAAGCCAATTGTGGTGGCTTTTGGGGTCCCGAGCTACGCATGGCAGGTTATGATGGGTTGTGGATTACGGGTCAAAGCGATCTACCGGTGTATTTATTCATCCAGGACGAGAAAGTAAGCATTAAGGATGCAGGACATCTTTGGGGTCAGGACACCTATACCACACAATCTATCATTGAAAATGAGCTATGTGCAGGCAAAGTACGGGTTGCCGTGATTGGTCCGGCGGGTGAAACGCGAATCCCTTATTCCCTCATCTTGACTGATCATGGACGGGTTGCCGGGCGGACGGGTATGGGCGCAATTATGGGCGCAAAAAAACTGAAGGCGATTGCAGTTCAAGGACATGATCAGGTCCCGGTGATCGATCCTGACGTATATATGCCTCTGCGATCTGAAGCCAATCGAATTCTGCGCAATGATGCATTGGCCCAGGTCCTGAGGCAGCTCGGAACTGCCAGCATTGCTGATTACTTCGATTACCTGGGAGAGATGCCCAAGAAATATTTTCAGGCTGAGGTGTTCTCAGAAGCAGCAAATATCTCAGGTGCCAGCATTACGGAAACCATCTTGACAGGAGTGAGTGCATGCCATGCTTGTGTGATTGCATGCGGGAGAGTGGTAAAGCTGGATGATGGCAAGAAGAGGAAAGGACCTGAGTACGAGACGTTGGTTGGATTTGGACCCAATCTATTGATTAGTGATCCGGTTTTTGCAACCCAAATGGGCGAATTGTGTGATCGTTACGGGATGGATAGCATCTCATTGAGCAACGCGATCGGGTTGGCATTTGCAATGTTTGAGACTGGACAAATATCCTTGGAAGATACGGGTGGTCTCAGCCTTCTATGGGGAGATAAGCAGGTTGTAGAGAGGTTGGTCCACCAGACAGTTACCCGAGAAGGCCTGGGAGGGATAATTGCCCAAGGGGCCAGGGAGCTGGGTAAGCATTTTGGGGCAGAACAGGCAGCTGTTCAGGTCAATGGTTTGGAGGTCCCCTACCACGATCCGCGGGGCGCATCAGGTATGGCTTTGGTGTATGCTACATCGCCACGAGGCGCTTGCCACAACCAATCCGACTATTTTTTAGTCGATGTTGGCCAAGCAGATCCCGAACTAGGCCTGGATTATTACTCGCGCCACGACGGGGCAGAGAAAGCAAAAAACGTCGCATTGCATCAGGATTGGAGAACGGTCTGTAATTCTTTAGTTTTGTGTATATTTGCTAATTTATCGCCAGAGACCATAGTAAAGCTTATCAATGCTGCCTGTGGTTTGGATTGGGATACTCACCAGATGATGATGGCTGGGGAACGGGGATGGAATCTAAAACGAGCCATCAATAATCGTTTGGGTTTAACTGCCCAGAATGACAGCTTGCCAGAACAATTCCATAAGCCTTACCCAGATGCCCAGAGCAACTTAGGATTTGTACCAAGATTCATCGAAATGCTTGCAGCTTATTACGCAGCGCGCCGGTGGGATCCAGAGACAGGATACCCAACCCGGGGAAAGCTGTTTGAGCTTGGTCTGGATTGGGTGGCGAGAGATTTGTGGAAGGACTAAACTTAACCTGGAGTAAGAGATGATGAAATTTGTTAGTGTGTCTGAGATGATTGAAATCGAGAAAGAGGCGAATAAAAGTGGTCTGAGCTATGCGACGATGATGGAGAACGCTGGATCTGGTCTGGCGAAGATCATTCACGAGCAATACCAAGATCATATTCCGGGTCCCGTCTTAGGATTGGTGGGTTCCGGCAATAACGGTGGCGACACCTTGGTAGCCCTGGATTACCTTTCCCGGTGGGGATGGCAGACACTGGCATATATCGCCCGACCGCGTCCTGGCGATGATCAATTGGTGAAGCGCCTGATTGATGCAGGGGGATTATTGGTTGATGGAGATAAAGATCAAAGTTTTGAAATATTGGCGGAATTGGAAAAAAATTGTAGCCTTATGCTCGATGGGGTTTTAGGAACGGGGATTAAATTACCCTTGAGGGGGAGAATTGCAGAGGTTCTGAGATACACCCGTGATCAGCTTCGGAACATGGAAGATCCTCCTGTAGTTGTTGCTGTGGATTGTCCTTCTGGTATCGATTGTGATACAGGTGAAGCAGCAGAAGAATGTTTCCCCGCGAACATGACTGTTACGATGGCAGCCGTCAAGCAAGGGTTGCTAAGATTTCCGGCATATAGTTATCTGGGAGACTTGCAGCTGGTTGGTATTGGACTTGAGGAGAGTGTACTAGCCTGGAAAAATATCCGGAGACAGGTCGTTGGGGATGAATTTGTTTTGAAGTCTCTCCCCGCCAGAAGATTGGATGCCCATAAAGGTACCTTTGGAACAGCCATGGTAATTGCCGGATCCAAGAATTATCCAGGAGCGGCATTATTAGCTGGTCAGGCAGCTTACCGGATAGGCGCGGGCTTGGTGACTTTAGCGGTTCCTGAAGTGATCTATCCTGCATTGGTGGGGAATTTTATTGAAGCCACCTGGTTGCCATTAACCCATGAAGATGGATCAATATCAGAGGCATCCAGCTCGACCATCCTAAGAAACCTGGAAAAAACGACTGCAATCTTGATTGGTCCGGGTTTAGGCCTGGCAGAGACAACTGGTAAATTTGTATCCAGCCTGATAAGTGGGTTAAATCGGCATCAACCAGATGTTCAACAATCTGTTCTAGCAACTAACGACGATCTGACTATATTGCCAGGTTTTGTTTTCGATGCAGATGGACTTAAACTGCTGGCAGGCATACCAGATTGGCATAAGCGGTTACCTGCGCCAAGCGTTTTGACACCCCATCCTGGCGAGATGTCTGTCTTGACGGGTATCCCGGTCAAAGATATCCAAGCAGACCGTTTG
>JBFYSV010000327.1:0-7965 GCA_041301185.1 Anaerolineae bacterium | reverse complement strand
TACAGGCTGGCGCCAAATCCGTGCAGCAGCAGGAACACCGGCTCCCCCTCCCCCATCTTCTTGACGTGGAGATCGAGACCGTTGATTTCGATGAATTGGCTGTCCGGGTCAGCCAGTGACTGTGACGGGAGAGTGCCTTCCAGCGGCGGCACCGGCACGAGGAATGGTCCAACCAGCACAATCGCCAAAACGCTTATCAAAACGATCAGCAGGATGCGCCCGATACGTCGTTTCATCTCACGCCTTTCAATGGAGGTAAAAGGGTCATTTCTTCCTTGATTTTCTAGCAGCCTGATCAACCGGCTGCCCGCTTGATATATTCCGATAGTACATATATTGTCTATATAATTATAACATATTGTATAGTATAATCAAGAGGAATTTGCAGGTATTTTATTGATTTTTGGAGGCTGTATGAAAATTATCAAATGGATTCTGATCGGTACGCTAAGCCTGGCGCTGGTGCTGGCGCTCTTCCTGGCGGGCTCGGTCGCCGTCGACTACGCCATTGGCGGCGGGCGGATCGAGGCTGTTACCAACACGGCCATCCCCGGGCGCAACGAGGCGCCGGATGTGCGTGCCTACGTCGCCAGGCCGCAGGGCGAGGGGCCTTTCCCGGTGGTCATCATGATCCACGAGTTTTTCGGGCTGAACCAAAGCATCGTCGGCAAGGCGGACGGGCTGGCTGAGGAAGGCTACCTGGTGGTCGCCCCGGATACTTTCCGCGGCTCGACCACTTCCTGGATCCCGCGCGCCATCTACCAGGTGATCACCAACGGGCCCGAGCAGGTGAACCAGGACCTGGATAGCGTCTATGCCTGGATCGAGAGCCTGCCGGAGGCGGATGCGGATGGCATTGCGGTTGCCGGGTTCTGCTATGGCGGTCGGGCTTCCCTGAACTACAGCCTGCACAACCCCGGCCTGGCTGCCACGGTGATCTTCTACGGCTCACCGGAGACCGATCCCCAGGCGCTGCGGGCGCTGCCCGGGCCGGTGCTGGGCATCTTTGGCGGGGCAGATGCCTCCATACCGGTCGCCGATGTGCTGGCTTTTGAGGCAGCCTTGAACCAGGCCGGCATCCCCAACGAGATTACCGTCTACGAGGACCAGCCGCACGCCTTTGTGACCGATATCGAATCGATCCGGGCCGGCGGCGTGCAGGCGCAGGCCTGGGCGCAGATGGTCGAGTTTCTCGACCGGAATCTCAAGGGCGAGGCCGCCTCCCAGGCGCCCGCCCGGCAGAGCGCCTACCACGCCGGCTTTGACTGGCGCTATTACCTGATGCTGGCTTACGAGCACGCCTTCGGCACCGCCAGCCACGCCCACTAACGGCGTTCGCAAGGCTCCTGCGCGCTGGAAAAGCGGAACCACGAAGATCACAAAGAAACACGAAGAAGCACAAAGAAATGGAAATGGTTTCTTCGTACTCCTTCGCGCCTTGGTGTTCTTGGTGGTTTAATCTTTTATCCTGCTGCGGATTGCCCCCCTAGCGCTCGATCAGCGGCAGGTAGAGATACTTGTTATCATCCACCGGGTCGATGACAGGCAGCGCAATCAGCGAAAGCCCGGTTGTCGTCCCGGCGCTCATGCCGGCGATGGTGTTGTATTGGGCGGTGGTGCTGGTGGTGCGCAGGCCCGTACCCGCGGTGAGGGGCGCCGATAGGGTGGCAGTCCAATCACCATTGGCATCGGCAGTGACCACTGCGGCGGATGTTAGCGCCTCGGTGATCGTATCGGTGTCGTCAATGAAGATCTCGATCACGCAATTGGGGCACAGGCTGTCAGCTCCATTGGTGCCGGTAACCACCACCCCATCGATCAAAGTGATCGCGGCCGGCTTGAAGTTACGGAACGCATCCGGCAGGCTTTTGGTGATCTGGATGGCGTCCTCTGGGCTGTTGTTGCCCTCGATCTCACCCCAGGGGGTGTACTTTTTGATCACGTTGCCGCGCAGGGTGTTGGCGTCCGAAGTGGAGACCACCGGCGTGTCGTTGAGCGAGATGCCCGAGTAGCCCGGCGAGACGATCGTGTTGGCGGTGAGCTGGTTGAACTCTGTGCCGCCTTGCATGTAGATGCCGCGCCCGCACACCCCGACCTCGGTGTTACCGGCATCCACGCCGATCTTGTTGTTTTGGATGACATGATTGTCGCCGCTAACCCGGATCGCATCGGCCTGGATGGTGGGCGGCTCTACGGCAATCCGGATGCCGGCAATGATATTGTCTTCGATCGTGTTGCCGTCGCCGCTGACACTCAAGCCGCTGCCGCCAAGCCAATCCACCGGCGAGCAGACCAGGCTGGGGTCGGTCTGCTTATCAGGAACTGTGCCGTCGAAGATGGTGCCGACGTAGTTATTGGCAAACAGGCCGTCATCGCCGTTGATCGCGGCAGCCACCCCGGCGATCCCGGTAAAGACGTTATTTTGGATGGTATTGCCGGTGATGTTTTCAGCCACCGAAACGCCGGTATTGCCGCTGCCGTCGTCTTCTCCGCCGCCGCGCAGCACAATCCCGGTGCCATCATCGCTCAACCCAAACCAGTTGCCATCGATGATGTTGTTGCTCGAGTTGATATAGATATGGGTTTTGAACTTCTGGAAGCCCAGCCCGCGGATCTCGTTGGTGTTCTCGGTCTGGGTCGAGCCCAGCTTCAGGCCATCGTACTGTCCGGTCCCCGGGCCAACCAGGAAGATCTTGGGCCCGCTGCTGCGCCCGCCCGGCTGGGTGCTGCCATCGATGATGATGCTTCCATTTAAGTAGCGCAGCGCTGCCTGGTCGGTGCTGATGCCGCTGAACTGGATCTTCCAGATCTGCAGGGCAGCATCGTAACCCTCATTGGCATCTTGCGGGATGTCGAAAGCGATCAGCACAGGCCGCTGGTTGGCGGGCAGGTTACGGGCCTGGATCACCGCCCGGCGCAGGGTGCAGGGCGTGGCCGGAAGGCAGGTGGTGCTGTTGCTGGTATCAGGGTCGGTGCCGCTGGTCACGGTGATGGTGGTGACAGGGATTGCCAGTGCACTCTCGGGCTGGACTGGTCGGCTCACCGCTGCCTGCGAGATATCCACGCAGGCAAAAACCATCAACAGCGCCAGGAGCATGCCGGCAGCCAATAGCGGCGCGATCAGATACAGAACGGGCTTGTGTTTCATTAATGTTTTCCTTTCATAGTTGGTTTTTCCCCACCAGAAGGCAAGGTTGTTGCGACGATGTTCGGACTGCATCTGAGTTCATTATACGCTTGAGAAGCGCATCACAAATGCGACTTAAGTAATTTGAAAGGTCTGGCTTTTATCGCAAAACAGAAAAAACAGAACCACAAAGGTCACAAAGAAACACGAAGGAGCACGAAGAAATAGAAAGGGTTTCTTCGCGCTCCTTCGCGCCTTCGTGTTCTTCGCGGTTCAATCTTTATTCCCAGCCGGGCAGAGATTCCAACCCCGGGGACCGCATCCACAGCCAGGCTTGCAGAATTGAAAACCGAGGCGGGGCAATTTTATGCTATCTGTTGTTTGGCTTGGAATATAATCGAAATGAGGTCCGCGCAGCATAAAACAACGAGCTCTAGCAAGAGAGGGTGGGATGAAAACATTGAGATGGGCGGGGGTTTGGGTATTTGTCTGGCTCCTTAGTCTGCCATTCAATAAAGCCTACAGCTATGCGCCTGCCGGAGATCAACCCGCACCCGGCGCCGCAAACCAACTTGTCTTTTTCCAGATCGATTGGAACCCCGGCTGTGAAGTGCCGCCTCAGGCAGCCCGGGATGCGCTTCTGGCTGCTGCGGCGGCCTGGGAAGAACGCATCTCTTCTCCGCTGGTTATCTCGGTACAGGCATGCTGGATTTCGCCTCCGCCTTGCACCGGATTGGCTTGCGGGAGCCCGGAGGGATTCCTGTCTAATTTCAGCCAGGCCCCGCAGGTGGATACCGCTTACCCGGTCGCCCTGGCGAATGCCCTGTCCGGGCAGGATTTGAACGGCGATTCGGCTGAGATCTATATCCACTTCGATTCCGCCCACAGCTGGGATTTCAGCATCGACCCGGTGGGGAATTTTATGACGGTTGCCATGCACGAGCTGGGGCACGGGCTGGGTTTCTATACGGGCATGTACGAGAGCTATAACGTGGGTTATTGCGGCGACGGCCTGTACGGGGCGCTCTATCCCTGCCCCACCGTGTACGACCGCTTCGTGGTCGATAGCGCCAGCACACCCCTTCTTTCATTTAAGACACCTGACCCGCGCGTCTTGGGCACAAAGCTGAAAAGCGATGCCAATTTCGGCGGTCCAAACACGCTGTCTCAAAATGGGGGCGCTTCCATCCCCCTGTACGCACCGCCAACCTTTGACATGGGCTCCAGCATTTGCCACCTGGATGTGGACTACGCCAATACCGCCGACGGGCTGATGACCCCCTATGGAGCCGGCGGGCTGGGACCGCTGACCGCGGCTCTGATGCACGACCTGGGCTGGGGGAAGGCAGGCGGCTCGCCAGGCCCGCGCATATCGGGGCCTCTGGCGTTGGGCATCGATCAAGCTGCAGAATTTTCTGCCGATCTCAACTGGCCGGCTTACGCCGGGCAGCCCATCACCTACACCTGGAGCCTGCCTGGCGGAACGATCGAGGTGCACAGCAGCCGAGGTGTTACGGATACATTGAGCTGGAGCTCCGCCTCGACCGGCTTCAGCCCGATTTCAGTGACCGCCAGCGGACCGTTCCAGCCTTCCAGCACCACCCATTCACCGGTTGTGGTGGATATCAGCCTGGGCGGGCCGGCCCAGGGGGTTACGGGCGAAGCCTACACGTTTTCGACTGCCCTTACTCCCACTACCGGGCTGCCCGTCACCTATACCTGGCAGGTCACAGACTTGCCGCAGCAGATCCATACCGATATGGATGCCGACGATACTGCGCAATTCACCTGGACCAGCCCTGGCACCAAAAATGTCACTGTGATCGCCACCCTGGGTGGCGGCATGGTCGTTGCCCAGCAGTCGCTCCAGATCGGGGGTGAAGCCCAGCCATTGCACCTGTTCTTGCCCTTTGTTGTCCGACGTTGAGCACCCCTCTAAATATAATATTTTCCCGCTTGCGATCAGCATACTGCTGAAAAGGAGACACCCATGCATCTACGAAATATCCTTAAGGTAGGCCTGGTTTTGGTCGGGATTGGGATGTTGGTATTCTTGCTGACGCCGCCCGGGCTGGCGCTCACCGGCTCTGCCGGGCAGCCGTCACCCATCATGCAGGCTGCCGAGGTCTCGAGCGGCGAGATGCTGGCTGCACCGGCTGATATGCCCCCTACCACGGTATCTGTTGACGATGATGGCTACATCACCTGGAGCGTGGATTACAGCGACATTGTGTGGTGCGTCCCGGTCTCTACCCTGCGCTACCCCCTGGACCTGGGCACCCAGGATCCCACCGAGCTCAGTGATGCGGTCCTCACGCTGAATTACCTGCAGCGCGATTACTTGATCTCACCGAGCGCAAAAGACTCGTCCTGGTCGGTAGCCTGGAACGGCAAACCGCCGGGCGATTGGCGGCGGGTGGGCAATATCAAAGGTACCATCAGCACCCCCGATGCGCAGATCTTAAACACCCAGACCATCACCATCACCAGCAAGCTGCTGCAAGACGGCGAGAATAACGTGTGGCTGGAGCAGCACGAGGTTTGCCCCAGCCCGGGCTGCCAGACGTGCGCCTGCACCTGCGTGGAGCTGACCGGGATCAGCCTGCGCGCCGCGCCGCGCTTTAAGGTGGAAAGCTTCTCTCCCAAGAAAATGGCGTGGAACGTGCCCTTCGACCAGAGCGAAGATTATGATATCCGGGTGAAGTTCACCCGCCCGCCCGATCCTGATTCGCTGACTGCCGATACCGTGGAGCTGCGCTATTTTAACGAAACTGCAGACAAAGTTCTGGTGGATGGAACCATCATAGAAATTTCGCCCCTGGAATATGCCTTTGTTCCCGATGAGCCTTTGCTGGATGGCGTCATGTACGAGGTAGAAGTGTGGGGCAAAAAGGATGCGCAGGCGGATGACCGCAGCGAGTGGGTGAAATCTGAGACCGGCGAATTCTTAGAGGCCTCTACCGTGTGGTCTTTTTGGACGGCGCCGGATCTGCAGGTGGATGTGGTGCCCGTGCAGGTGCTGGATCAGGTGGGTCTGATTGTCAATAAGCCGACCGCCCTCAAGGTATTCTTGCGTTGGGAGAAGAAAGACGAGGTTTCCCCTGTTTATCAACTGGATAAGGTACGGGTGGATGATATCGTCGTAGGCTGGACGGCGCTAAGCGGCAGCCAATCGGGTTCGGTAAGCTGGAAAAGCGGCGGGTACTGGCAGCCGGCCCGGACCGCGGCAAGCACCCTGCGCAAGCGCGAATACCGGGAATTTGACCTGTACACCAACTCGTACAACAAGTTTGAGAAGATGGCTGCGAAAGACAGCGTCAATTATTTCGGCTTTATGCCTTTGGAATCGGGTACCTACGAGTTCGATGTCGAGGTCATCCTGCTCGATCACCAGAATCGGCCGATGAGCTTCACCTTCAAGAAAGCTTTGGTCGCCGAGCTCTCCCGCAGGTATAACGTGCACGTAAAAGCGGCGGCGGTGGGCAGCAACTATGGCAAAACCGGCACGACCGACCTGAGCGTCTCCATCGACGAAGCCTTCAGCGCCCTGAAAGCCATCTACCCTGTTCCCAGCGTGACCCGCCCGGCGAACGCCAGCGCAATCCCCTGGTACAAACCCACTACCTCTCTGTGGGTGTTCAATTGGGCGACAGAACCTGCCTGGGTCTTTCCCAAGAAATACCTGATGCAGGAGATGAGCGCCTTGTGCTTAAAGACCAGCGGGTGCGACGCCATGGTGGGGTATGTCGCGCAGAGTTGGTTGACCGACCTGGGCATCAGCCTGCGCGAGAGCGCTCCCAAAGGTGTTTTGGTACAGATGGATACCTTCGGGTACAACCAGTTTGTGGTCGCCCACGAGGTCGGTCACCTTGAAGGTTTTGACGAGCACAGCACCATACCGGGAGGCGAAGGGTTTTGGGTGCAGGGCGCAGCAAAAGACAAAGACCGGCGCAACAGCGTTGCCCTGCTGGAGCCAACCACCCAGAAAACTCGCAATATCATCCAAAACTTCATGACCATTGACCCGGTCGAATCCCCCCCGCCGGAAGCGTTGTGGATCTCAGATGAGCATTACTCCGCCCTGCGTGGGCAAATATTGCCCGGAGCTGGTGTGTTGTCCTTCAACCCCCAACCAGACGGGGTGAGCGATGACGCCTTGCTCCTGGCTAGCGGGGGCATCACTGAGCCATCGGGCGAGGTGCAGGCGTTGCCCTGGTACCTGCTGGATCCCGGCGATTATCCGGAGCCGGTCAGCGGCCCGTACAAGATCATGTTCCTGGACTCTGCCGGGCAAGAGCTGTCGGGCTACACGCGCTCCTTCACCACCACCGGCACTGAAGATCCCGCCGAGCCTGGCTTGTTCACGTTCAAGATTCCCTATCCGCCCAACACGGCCCGCATCCAGATTCGCCGCGTGGCGGGCAACGCCCTGCTCAAGGAGATCATTCCCTCGGCAACCCCGCCCGGGCTGGCCCTGGACCCGCCCGCCAGCAATACCTGGCAGGGCGAGCACAGCCTCACCTGGCAGACCTCCGGGGCCGGGCCGCGCTACTATTCCGTGGATGTGTCCACCGATGGCGGCGCAACCTGGGAAGCTCTGGCAATCCACCTGACGGAAACGTCCTATGTATTGGATACGGCTGCTTTCCCCAATACCGGCAATGCCTGGGTGCGCATCATGGCTACGGATGGGTTGCGCACCGCCACGGTCAGCGGCGGTCCGTACACCTTTGACAACCCGCCCCAGCGAAGCTATGTCTCTCCCGCGCCTGGTGCGCTGGATGTTGGAGTGGATGCGTGGATCACTGCCGGTTTCCGGGATGATATGGACCCGGCTA
>JBFYSV010000325.1:0-11559 GCA_041301185.1 Anaerolineae bacterium | reverse complement strand
GAGCAGCCCGCCTGGTTTAGAATTGTGTTAGAAATCAACTCCCAGAGGCCGGGTATCACTGGATAGTTCACCCATGAAGAGATATAATCCAGGTAAATTAAATCCGGATATTATTCGAACGATAGAGGTCAGGAATCTGTCAAAATCATGAGTCAGGTAGTCATTCAATTAATACAATTTATCGGTGGCATCGCCATCTTGATCTTCATCCACGAGTTAGGGCACTTCATTGCTGCAAGATTGCTCAAAGTAGAGGTGGAGGAGTTTGGTTTTGGATTCCCCCCCCGGGCGGTGAAATTATTCGAGGCCTGGGGGACAAAGTTCACCCTGAACTGGATTCCGTTGGGCGGGTTCGTGCGGCCCAAAGGGGAGAATGACCCCAGCGTGCCGGGAGGGTTGGCAGCTGCCAGCCCGTGGGTGAGACTGGGGGTGCTCTTCGCCGGTCCCCTGATGAATATCATGTTGGGCATAATCCTCTCTATTATCATCGTTTACAACCTGGGCGAGCCAGATAAAGTCAAAATTGCAGAGATCTCCGCGAATTCACCCGCTGCTCAGGCTGGTTTGCTGGTGGGAGATATCATCGTAGCGGTCAATGGACAGGAAGTTCACAGCTCCAATGAGCTGTATAACCAGATTTACAACAATCTTGGACTGCTCACAGCCATTTCTTACCAGCGTGGCGAGCAAATCGGGGAGACCTCCCTGGTGCCGCGCAACCCTCCCCCATCCGATGGTGCGATCGGGATTTCAATGGAAACCGTCGTCAAGCCGACAACCTGGCTGAAAGCGATCCCGCGCGGCAGCAATGCAGCTTACGAATATACGGTGATGGTGCTATCCTTACCCTTCCGGATTGCCCAGGGTGAGGTCAGCCCAGAAGAGGGTCGCCCGGTGGGATATAAGGGCATGTTTGATATCTACCAGGAGCTGCGTAACCCCTTGTACTTCTTTATGATCATCACCATGTCACTGGGCATCTTCAACCTTCTGCCGATCCCAGCCCTGGATGGTGGGCGTATCTTGCTAACCCTACCGGAGATCTTGATCCACCGCCGTATCCCCCCGCAGTACGAGAACATGATCCATTTTGTTGGTTTTGCGATGTTGCTCATCCTGCTGATCTATATCAATATCCAAGATTTTATCAATCCCATCCAATTACCCAAGTAGATGATGAGCCACCAGCGGAAATCAAAGCCATCAGTCAAATCATCCGGTCCTACGCCTGGTCAAACAACCGTACTCTCCTTCTCGCAAGTGCTGGAAGAATTGCTCGATGACGGCAAGCCGTTTCACCCGCGCAACCTGTATCGTTTCTCAGACCTGGAAGACCAAGACCTGATCGATTTTCAGCAAGCCTGGCCTCAAGTATCCACACGCCGGCGCCAGGCGATCCTGGAAGATATCGATGAGCTTGGAGAAACGAACTACACCCTTTCATTTGAGGAGATTTGCCGCGTAACTGCTAGCGATAGCGACCCCCGAGTGCGCGAGCTATCGGTCCGCGCCCTGGCGGAATACGAAAGCCTTCAGCTGGTACCGCTTTACCTGAACCTGCTGGCAAACGATGAAGATCCGGCGGTGCGAGCAGCCTCCGCCCATGCCCTTGGTATGTACGTGTACCTGGGCGAGATCGAAGAGCTTCCTGAAAATACCTTGAACGAAATCGTCGATCGCCTGTTGGTAATCTACCGCAGCACAGATACCAGCCTGGTACGGCGCAGGGCGCTCGAAGCACTGGGCTATTCGAGCCGCAGCGAAATCCTAGCCCTGATCGAATCTGCCTTTGGCACCGGCAAGCGCGATTGGATGTTGAGTGCCGTTTTTGCCATGGGGCGCACAGCAAATCAACGCTGGGGAAAGACTATCCTCGAATTGCTGGAAAGCGACGATTCGGAACTGCGCTACGAAGCTGCCCGAGCTGCCGGGGAGCTGGAGCTAAAACCTGCTTTAACACCCCTGATGAACTTGCTGGATGATAGCGATAGCGATACCCGGATGGCAGCTGTCTGGTCACTCTCCCAGATCGGCGGGGAAGGTGTCCAGGATGCCCTGGAGCAGCTTTACGATGAAACCGAAGACGAGGATGAAACCGATTTCATCGATCTGGCGCTCGAAAACCTCATGTTCACCGAGGATTTAGAGGCATTTTCACTGCTCGAGCTACCCCCTGAAGGCGACGAATACGATGACGAGGGGGATGATTTCGAGGATGATTTCGAGGACGATCTGGACGAAGAAGAGGAATAAAATCTGGGGTTAAAACAAGGTGCTTTCGCTTGACCCACCTGCTCTCCCTGTTCGCGAATAATGTCTTACCCATCATGCTTGCGGCAGGAGCCGGTTATCTGGTCTCGAAATACGCAGGCATTGAGCCGCGTTCGATTTCCCAAATCGCTTTCAAAATATTTATACCTTGCCTGCTTTTTGAGCTGCTGACAACCAGCCAGCTGGCCAACCAGGATATCTTCCGCATGGGCGGCTTTGCGGTCGTGAGTGTGCTGGCATTAGGTGGTGTGACCTGGGTTTTGGCTCGTATCTTGCACTACGATAATAAAATGATTTCCGCCCTTCTGCTGGTGGTTATGTTTGGAAACGCAGGCAATTATGGACTATCGCTCAACCTGTTCGCCTTCGGCGAGCAGGCTCTGGCTTACGCCAGCGTGTATTTTGCCATCTCGATTATCCTGATCAATACGGTCGGCCTGGTGATTGCCAGCCTGGGGAATGCGAACCTTAAGAAAGCCCTGGTTGACCTGCTAAAGACACCTGCCGTTTATGCGCTGGTTCTGGCAATCGTCTTCAATGTGGCTGGCTGGCAGCTACCCGGGCCACTTCAGCGCACGGTTTCGATCCTGGCAGATGGCTCAATCCCATTGATGATTGTATTAATGGGTATCCAGTTGTATCATGTCCAGGGGGACAGGCATATCTTCACCTTACTGGGAGCCACTTTCATGCGCCTGGTGGCTGCCCCGGTTATCGTACTACCGATTGCGCTGGCGTTCGGCTTGCAGGGGGCCTCCTTCCAGGCTGCGATCGCCGAGTCTGCAATGCCAACCGCAGTCATGATGACTATGGTCGCCACCGAATACAATGCACAGCCCGCCTTCGTGACGATGGCAGTAGCGCTCACCACGCTGCTCAGCCCGCTCACGATCACCCCATTGCTGGCTTTGCTTGGAGCTTGAGATGCGTCATTGGATTTTTGCAGGAATATTCAGCCTGATTGTTTTGTGCACAGTTGGAGTGGTAACTGCGCAAGTCGAACTGGAGGGCATCCAGGCCGAACACCAATTCGGCGAGTTTATCCGGTTTCAAGCGGAGGTCAACACCCGGGAGCCGATCCAGTCCATCTATTTGTTCATCCAACCTGAGGGTCAGGTGGATACCATTTCCAGTCCGGCACTGGTTCCCGAAGCAGGCATTGTCCGCTACCAGATCGACCCCATCCAGGAGAAAATCCGCACCTTCTCCACCCTTGAATACTGGTTCGAGACGACCCTCGAAAACGGGTCTGTACTTGCCACCCCCAAACAAACCCATTATTATGACGACAACCGGTTCACCTGGCAGGCACGGAGCAAATCGCCTTTCCAGGCTTTCTGGCACGAGGGTGAGACGGAGTTCGGACAATCCATTCTGGATACTGCTCAACAAGGTTTAGAGCAAATCCGCAATCTGCTGTCCGTCCCTGATCCTGAATCTGTAAAAATCTATGCCTATGCCAACGCGGTAGATATGGGCGCCACCCTGCAGCTGGCAGAGCGCAATTGGGTTGGCGCGCATACCGATCCAGATCTGGGAGTGATGGTAGTTTCTCTACCACCCGGACCGGAGCAGCGCCTGGAGATGGAAAGGCAAATCCCGCACGAGCTGATGCACATCCTGCTCTATCAAAAAATTGGCCCATCGTATGCCAACCTGCCTGCCTGGCTCAACGAAGGACTGGCCTCACTGGCAGAGATCTATCCCAATTCAGATTATCTGGTATTGTTAAAAACCAACTACGAAAAAGAACGTCTCTTGCCGATCTCTAATCTCTGTGTTACCTTCCCGCGGGATGCCGCTGGGGCGTATTTGGCCTATGCCCAGGCGGAATCTTTTACCCGATTTCTTCACCAGGAATTTGGCTCCAGCGGGCTGGAGGCATTGATTGAGGCCTACGCGGACGGGCTGGATTGTGAGCGCGGCATCCAGGTGGCGTATGGCAGCGATCTGAACCAGCTTGAGCTGCAATGGCGGCGTGATACTTTTGGTGAAGATCCCTGGTATTCAACGTTCACAAACCTGGCGCCCTGGTTGCTGTTACTGGCAGCCGTATTGGCTGTGCCGATCATCATTGTAATCGGAAATATCCGCAGGCGTAATTAACCGATGGTTGATTCTAACCAGGCTCGTTTGCATGCCATTGTAGAAGGACGAGTACAAGGGGTGGGATTCCGCAATTTCGTCCTGGATAACGCCAGTCGTTTAGGGCTTACCGGCTGGGTGCGCAACCGTTGGAACGGTGATGTGGAATGCCTGGCAGAGGGGGATCGACAGGCACTGGACAAATTATTGTCTGCCTTGCAGCGAGGTCCTCGCTCGGGCTTTGTTGCCCATGTCCGCGTTGACTGGCACGAAGCCAGTGGAGAGTACCCACACTTCAGTGTGAAACCAACAGTATAGGCGCTTTTCCCTGAATGCCCATCAAATCAAAATCGTATAATAAAGAGCTGCAAATAGCCTGTTGGCTACTTGCAGCTTCTGTTGATTACGACCTGAATTCCACTACCGGGTTGGAGATTGAGCTATGTTTTTCGAGGCCAGATGCGAACAAACACAATCCCTACTGTCAGGAATAATAGCAGCGTCCCCAATCTGGCGTACAGAGAATAGCCAGTAGGCGATGATTTAGCCTGCAGCGAGGTCAATCCAATTGCAGTCGGTGAGAAACGTACCAGGTAATCTTCCACCTCGCCATTAACCCGCAAGCCATCCAAATCGAACCGAGTGAGCGGCATATCAGAGGCTCTCAAACGGATATACACATCACTGTTCGGCAGGTAATCCATCGGAACACTGATATTCACTGGCAGGTTTACTGGGCTGCCTGTAAGACCGGAGCCACTATAAAAGCCATCACCTGTATCATCCAAGCTGCCGTTGGCATTCCAGTCGATCCATAGCCCAAAATAGACCGTTGCGCCTGATTCACTGCTGTTCAACGTAGTAGTAACGACTGCGGTCTGTCCGGCAAGCCAGCCATGCTGCGCATACGCAAGCCCGTCTTCATCATCGCCGTCACCCTGTGCATTTGCGCTTGGTTGTCCATCTGGCTCGGTATCTACTGTCGCGCCCAGCCAGACTGCCGGCACGCCATCAGTGGTATCTGGGTTTGTGTCCGGGTCAGCGCCGTCTGAGAATACTATTGCGGCAGCACCAGGGGAAAACAACGTAGGATAGTCAGGTAAGCCACCCAGGTTTTCGGGAAGATCACCAAGATCTAACAGTGACGTATAAAACCCGAAATCGTAGGATGGATCGGATTCGCCCTGGATAACTGTGATAATCTCATCGATTCCGTCCGAGTCGCCATCTATCTCATCATTATTTCCGGAAGCATTCTCCGGCGAGAGCGCCACCCCTGGTGGAGGATTTATGCCAACGGTATAGACCGGCTCATTAGTCCCTTCACCATTATAGTTTTCATCCAGGAGCAGATTACCAAAATGGTATACACCACCCGAACCTGACATGGTCACAGCGGTGGTTGTGTCACCGTTCGGGTAGGTGATGGTCAAAATAACCCGCACTCCTGGTATACCCGGCTCATCGCCATCCTGTTGACCATCATTATCCCGGTCAAGCCACACCAGGTTTCCCACCTGGCTTGGTTGGTGGTAGTAACCAAAATCTCCCAGGTTATGGTTCACGCCGCCACTGAGTGTTACCGGGTAGGGGTCGATCTGGCTGTTGTCATCAGAAACGCCATTACCAGCGTTTGGCCCCACTGAGTGCCAGTAACCTTCCAGGACATCCACCTTATTCAACACATCCACCCAATAAGAACCATCTGGCAGACCGTCGAAATAATAATTCCCCATACCGTCGGTGGTTGTCGATGCGACGATGTTTCCGTTGCTATCGTACAAAACAATGGGAACGCCACCAAAACGATCCGGCTCATTTCCCTCCAGCAAGCCATTTGCGTTGCTGTCCTCCCAAACCGTACCAGAGATGCTATTGGGAGTGCCGCTGGGCTGGTAGCCAAAATCCTGATTGAGATTGATCTGACCATTGCTGAGCGTGACTGCTGACTCGTTGGCTGAACCACCATCGGGATCGACCGAATTGCTTACCCCCGCGGGCAGGCTGCTGACATCTACCTGTACAATATACTGGTTAGCTGGCAAGTTGCCAAAGTAGTAATTCCCGTTTTCATCGGTAAAGGTAGCTGCAATTTGGGGTTCTCCGCTGTCATAAACCCCATTGCCATCGGTATCAACGAACAGCCGGACTTGCACCCCCTCCAGCCCTTCGCCAGGGTCATAGCTGTCGTTCCCATTCCGATCCAGGAAGATCGTATCGCCAATCAACCCGTCTCCAGCCCCGTGGTTGGGAGAGGTGTAGCCAAAATCCTGATCCAGCCGATCGGCTCCAGAAATTGTCACCACACTGCGGTTATCTAAGATACTATCCGGATCGCCGCTCTGATTTAGATCACCAAGTACGTTGGCTATGTCGTTGACCCAGACAAGATAATTGCCATCCGGCAATCCTGGAAAGCTATATAACCCGCTGAGATCGCTGACATCCGTTGCAATGATCGATTCGTCATCGGAAGTGCCCGGGAGATTATCAACCCCGTTCGCATCCCAAATACCATCGCCATTTGTATCTCGAATCAACGCAACCGATACACCTGGGATGCCAGGTTCACCGGCGTCATATCCTCCAGAGCCATTTAAGTCCAGATAAATCGTGTCCCCAATCGTGTGCCCGCTACTGGGCAAGTAGCCAAAGTCGGCATTTAGATAGACATCGCCCGGTCCCAGGATGATCGCGCTGGTTGTGCGGTTATCACAGGTTGTGCATAAGCCACCAGGCTGGTCAGGATCACCGCTATGGGTGAAACCAGCCGGTGCGGTTCCACCATTGACAAGCACTACATAGGCACCACTTGGCAAATCTTCAAAAATGTAGCTTCCGGCGTTATCGGTAAGCGTCGAACCCGCCAGGCTATCATATATACCATCTCCATCCAGATCGGTATATAACTCAACGAGCACGCCAGCCATCCCGGCTTCTTCGGTATCCTTGAAGCCATTGCCGTTTGCATCGATCCACAGGTGGTCGCCAATTGCTCCGGTTGCATTCTGCGGTGGATTAAAACTATCCCCGGGAGAAACCCAATTATAGCCAAAGTCAACCAGCATCATCTCTTGGTTGATCAGGACTGCCACCGCGGCGGTGTTGGGAGTGCCGATGCCATCAAAGTCAAAAGTCGGATTGGCTGCCAGACCAGCAGGTAGTGTTGCAGGATCAACGTGAACTGTGTAGGTTCCTGCCGGTACATTGAACACATAATGCCCGTCAGCATCGCTATAGGTTGCCAAAGCCACAGGATTCCCGTAGATATCCGTCCCTATAAGATTGACCAACACATTCGTGATACCGCTTTCACCAGCATCCTGTACTCCATCGCCATTCTCATCCAGCCAGATCGTATCGCCTACGACGCTAGATGCAGGTATCAAACCTGCGTCCCAGGTCTGGTCAACCACACCTGAGCCGACTGTAAGTATGGAGGTCTGACCGGTGATTGGGTCTGGATCACTATCCATCCCGTCATCTGATCCCTGGTTCCCAGGACTGAAAAAATAGCCAACTGGAAGATCAAACACCAGATAATAGCTGCCAGCCGGAACGCTCGAGAAGCTGTAATTGCCTGAAGCATTGGTAAGTGCTGTATCAAATAAGCTGCCCTCGTTGCGGAATAACCTGACAACCACATTGTGTAAACCTGTTTCTCCTACATTCTGGATGCCGTCACCATTCAAGTCCAGCCACACCAAATCACCGATGACCGCGTTGGGAGTGACGATAACCACATCATCGTCATCTTCATCTGTCGAGCCATCCCCAGGATCAGAATCCAGGTCCGGTTGGTCTGCATCGGTGATCTCAGCATAATTATCATAGGAGCTGGCATTTCCTAAAATCACAGCTTGATAGGTCAGAGTAATTGTGTTCCCTGGCAAAAGGGAGGAGATCAACCAATTCAACCCGGTGCCGCCTGGGTCTGAGTCATCCTGCACATCGCCACCACCGATGCTGCCGGGTAGATACGAGTAACCTGCTGACAGAACATCGGTTATTTCCAGGTTGGTGGCAGTGTTCACTCCACTGGCATTGTTAACCAATAACGAGAAAGTCACCGTTCCGCCAACATCGGGAGTATCGTCTGAAACCTGCTTATCCAATGAGGCATCGATCGGGATGAGGTAGGGAACAATCACTGTGCCCAGGTCCAGGGCTTCATTATCACCGCTCTCAGATCGACTCGGCAATTGACCGTAGGTAACTGCCAGTTTCGTGCCATCACAGGTTTGGAGGTACGAGCCAGTCATATCAAAGTCGCCATCCGGTGCATATTGGATATTGACATTATCAATTTGCCATAGGTCTCCGGTCTCCAGGTTATCCAAAAACCGGAAGCGGATCGCGGTGTTATTCGAGATATACGGCGAAATGTTATATACTTTGGTGACCAACGCAGTTGGTCCGTCGAAAACTTCCAGCAGGTACCAGTTTGCGCCTCCATCGGGGGAGACCTCGGTCACGATGCGGTCCTCTCCCAAGGCTGGGGTTGTCGATAGGATTTGGAAGCTAAACCGCGCAAAGGTTTGACCGGTTAGATCACGTGAGCGTTGAATCGTATCCCCAGCTTCCGTGCCTGAATTTCGTAGCTGTAGATACCCGCCACTAATACGGATAGACCCATTGCTAGCTGAGCCATCGTCACCGCTTTCAATCCATGCTGTGCTCCAGTTTTGGGAGTTGTTTGGACCATTGGCAGCATAATTGGAAGTAGCGAATTCGTGTCGGACATTGTTTTGGGAGGTCGGGTCGTCATCAATCCGGTAAGACATCGAAGCTATGGTATTGATCGCCTGCTCTGCGCCAACCCCAGCAGGGCAAGCGATACCAGATCCGTCCGTATCGACGTAAACTGTGGTATTTGCAAGAGATGTCACCCAGATTACACTACGACTACGAGAGTTAGCCAGATTGGGGCTGCCATCTGCATCCCGGCAGACACCCAGGTGGCTCTCATCTGTGCAACCTGGCGCCCAGCCGATCAGTAAATCGGGGGTAAGCTGGTTGGTAGCAAAGAGCGGGGTGTCCCAATCCATGATCTGCCCGCCACCAGAACAATCGGTGACCGAAAACGGCAAGAATACCTCAGACGGGTCTGCGGTGAAAAAATGAGCGCCTGAGTCAAGCGGTATGGGAGGAGAGGTCACGTTGGCGTTCGCGCCTACACTGATCGATCCGTTTGCACCATTACCATATGCATAATTGACATTGATAGGGCTGGTGCCAGGATTGTAAAGCCAAACCACCGTACAGCCAGTGCCAGCAGTAGGATTTGTGCCAACGGCAGAATAATAGTCATTACTCCAGTTATTTCGAGGGATCAAGGCACTCCAACGCATCTCGTACGTATCCGCAGTGTCAGCATACAGTACATTCACCTGCACCGGATTACCGCTAACAACACTCAGGGTAGCTCCCCACTGGATGTTATTTACAACCCTTTTATCACCCTCTGCCATGGCGTAGTCATCCAGGTCGTTTGCATCGAGCAAATCGCCATCACCATTCGCATCGACATCGATCGTTGCACCACCTGCCCCCGCCAGGATAAACCAACCCACATCTTCGAACAAACCGGTGGAAACACCCGGAGCTGAGGCATCCTCTTGCATTGGCGATACATATTGGGTTCCCCAAAAAACAGTCGGGAATACCTCAATCCCACCTGCCTGCAAAGAACCCGGACCAGAAGGCCACATGGCACGCGAAACCGTCGTCGGGTAAGTCGTCACCAGCTTATCACGCCCATCAAAAAATACCTTAGACGCATCGCGGTAATAACTGCCTGAGCTCCCGTCCACAACCACGTAGTTGTCCAGGACAATGACATCACCAACCTGCAAGCTGTCATCTGTGGATACTAGGCAAGGATTGGGTGTGTTGTTGAGCTTGGGTGGGCAACCATTGGCTAAATTGCTATCTCCCCAAACTAGCTCCGCTTCGTTGATGATATCGGCTACAAAGCCGTTCTCCCAGTGGTCGTAATAAACTAATGTTCCATTAGTCCCGATTGCTATAGATGTCACGCTGCGCACCGGACTGGTTGCCGATGCCCCACCGTCATCTCGGAACATCTGAAGCGCATCATCTTCTGGGATTGAGAGGTAGTAAAGCGGTTCTCTGGCAGGTGCTGCATGGGCGGGAAGAGGTTCCGCTATGACGGGAAATATCAAGCCCATAATGATCACCAGACATAAACAAGAAATGGTTTTCGGTTTCATAACCCTCCACAAACAATCAATCCTAAGACAGCACCCGTATAGACAACGAGAGATAAGATATCTCGGGTATCATCAAAAGCTATATTCAATGAAATATAATCGTATTACCCAATATTTGCACGGAATCGGCGCGATATCTATCATTATTGTAAAGAATCTTGCACAATAAGCGCTGAGCGTATCAGATATAGCCCTAATCAATCGGAGCACGTAATAATGAAGAATAAACGGAACGGAAAATAGCCGATCGCCAAGGGCAAATTTACTGCCAATTGGCGGCTGGCGAAGGGTTGGATGCTACGCAGAAATAATTGTTAGTATTCTTTATTGGGAGAATTTGGGTTGCGACGGTCTAGCCTTCCTGATCATCAGACTCATCCCCCAAAACCCAGACCACGCTCTTTCAATGACACATAACTCCCCCGACCGATCACCAGGTGATCCAGGACATCGATATCTAATAACTTGCCCGCGCTGACAATGGCGCGGGTTACTGCTACATCATCCGGGCTGGGGGTTGGATCGCCGCTGGGATGGTTATGGACAACAATCAGTGCTGGGGCGTTGCTCCGTACTGCTGCCTTGAAAAGCTCGCCCACCCGCACCTGGGAAGTGTTCACCGATCCACGGTACACTCTTTCAATCTTTAGGACGCGGTTGCGATTATCCAGCAAGATGACATGCAGCTCTTCCTGTTCCAGGACGCTCATCTCAAATTGAACCAGTGCTGCTGCATCTGCCGGGCTGTGAATGGACTGGCGCTCGTCAGGTGTCTCAAGGCGCATCCGGTTTCCCAGCTCCAGGGCAGCTTTGATCTGGGCAGCTTTTGCCGGACCAAGACCGTGCTGGCTGACGACTTCTTCAAACGTAGCCCGGTGTAACCCGGTGAATCCGCCAAACGTCTGGAGCAAGCGCTGCGCTACCTGGACGGCATTCTCGCCCTCCACGCCCACCCGGATTAAGATTGCCA
>JBFYSV010000322.1:0-3474 GCA_041301185.1 Anaerolineae bacterium | reverse complement strand
CAGGGAGTGTGGCACAATTCAAAGGACATGTCGCGCTGGTTCCGCTTCTTCATCGCTATCGGCCTGGGCGTAGCGCTGGGCTTAATTTACGGGTGGGTGATCAACCCCGTAGAGTTTGTCGACGTCACGCCGGGCACCCTGCGGGTTGATTACCAAAGTGATTATGTGCTGATGGTGGCAGAAGCTTACCGCGCCGAGCAGGACGCCGCCATGGCGGCGCGCCGGTTATCCGTGCTGGGGAATAATACCCCGCTGGAGATCGTGCGCGCGGCGATCTTGTTTGCCGAGGATCCGCAGAACTTCAGCGATAAAATGGCTTATCCAGACACCGACCTGGAGACGATGCGCCTGCTGGAGAATGCCCTGAAGGCCTGGAACCCGATCGTGGAGACGCCGCCGCCATGAGAAACGACAACCGCGGCCCGTGGTACCTGATCACCGGCCTGGTGGTGGGGATCGCCATCGGCGTGCTGGTGGCGTGGGTGGTGCAGCCGGTCAATTACACCAACACCAATCCCGCCTCCCTGCGGGCAGATTTCAAAGACCAATACCGGGCGATGATCGCCGCAGCGTACCTGGCAAGCGGCGACCTGGTGCGGGCAAAAGACCGCCTCAAGCTGCTGGAAGATGAGGATCCGTACCGCACCCTGGCAGAACAGGCCCAGCGTACCCTGGCGGAAGGCACCTTCCCGCAAGACGCGCGCGCCCTGGGCATGCTGGCGATCGCCCTGGGGCAGCCCGCGGCAACCGCCAACCTGCCTTCTGTGGCGCCGCAAGGCAGCCCCGCCGCGCCTGACATCACCGCCTCGCCGCAGATCTCTGCCACTATTTTCTCCGGCGTCACCGTGACCACCACTATCTCAACGGTGGTCGCTACGCTGACCCCCACCCGCCCGGCCTCCACCCTGGCGCCGACGTCCACACAATTACCGACGCGCACTGCCACGCCCACCCAGGGGGCGCCCTTCATTGTGGAGGAGCAGGAGCTGGTCTGCGATCCAAACATAAAGGAGCCGCTCATCCAGGTCTTGATGCTGGACGCCGCCCGCCAGGAGGTGTCTGGGGTGGAGCTGGTGGTCAACTGGGACGGCGGGGAAAACTCCTTCTTCACCGGTTTGAAGCCCGAGCTGGGGGCGGGTTACGCCGATTTCAGCATGACACCCGGGGTGGTGTATTCGCTGCGACTGAGGAGCGGCGGGCAGCCGGTATCCAACCTGAGCGCCACCGAATGCGAAAGCTCCGACGGCAGCCGCTATTACGGCACCTGGCGGCTGGTGTTCATCCAGCCATAGGGCGGGTTTGAGTGGATAGCCGGCTGTTGACCACAGGCGTGCCATCCTGAAACAGAAATTTTCGGGGTCGGGCAAAGACCCGTCCCTGCCGAATCGTAACCCGACAAATGAACCTGATGGAGATATACAGCCTGGTGGGGTTGGTGATCTTGATCCTGATGCTGGGATTATGGGCTGCCAGCCTGGCATGGCACGATGCCAGCATCGTGGATATCTTCTGGGGCGCGGGCTTCGTCGCCTGTGCCTGGATTTACTTCGACCTGACGCCGCAGGGGTTCGCCGGGCGCAAATGGTTGACCTGCGCCCTGGTGACAATCTGGGGGCTGCGCCTGGCGCTGCACATCCTGCGGCGCAACTGGGGCAAAGGCGAGGACTACCGCTACCGGGCATGGCGAGGGCAAGCCGGGGAGCGCTGGTGGTGGGTATCCCTGTTCAAGGTGTTCGTGCTGCAGGGCGTCCTGCTGTGGGTGATCTCCATCCCTCTGCTGATGGCGCAAGCCAGCCCCACCCCGGCGAGGCTGGGATGGCTGGATATCGCCGCGCTGGCGGTGTGGGGCATTGGCTTCTTGTTCGAAGCCGCCGGCGACTGGCAATTGCAGCGCTTCAAAGCCGACCCCGCTAACCGGGGCAAAGTGCTGAAGCGGGGGGTGTGGCGCTACAGCCGCCACCCCAACTACTTCGGCGACGCAGCTGTATGGTGGGGATATTACCTGCTGGCAGCTGCTGCTGGCGGCTGGTGGACGATCTACAGCCCGCTGCTGATGACCTGGCTGCTGCTGCGCGTCTCAGGCGTGATAATGCTGGAGAGGAGCCTGGCGCAGAGCAAGCCCGGCTACCGGGAGTACATGCAGACAACCAGCGCCTTCATCCCGTGGAGGCCGCGCAAACCGATGGATAAACCAGACAGATCAGAAAAGGATGAAATATGAACAAAGACATCGTGAGACAGATCGCCAACGTCCTGGCAGTGATTGCCACTATCGTGATGAACATCCTGGCAAACGCCCTGCCACTCAACGGGCAGAACACCGGGGATATCTCGGACCGCTTCCAGGTGCTTTTCGTCCCGGCGGGCTATGTTTTCGCCATCTGGGGGTTGATCTACATTGGCTTCATCGCCTTCGGCGTCTACCAGGCGCTCCCCTCCCAGCGGGAGAACCCGCGCCTGAGGCGGGTGGGCTACCTGTTCGTGCTGAGCTGCATCGCCAATATCGCCTGGCTGTTCTGCTGGCACTACAACCAGTTCGCCCTGAGCGTGGTTGCCATGCTGGCACTGCTGGGGCTACTGATCGCCATCTACCTGCGCCTGGAGATCGGCATCAAGCCCGTCTCGACCGCCGAGAAGTGGACGGTGAACATCCCCTTCAGCGTTTACCTGGGCTGGATCACGGTGGCGACCATCGCCAATATTACCGACTTGCTATACTATATTGGCTGGAACGGCTGGGGGTTGGCACCCGAGGTATGGACGGTGATCATGCTGGCGGCGGCGGTGATCATCACCGCCCTGATGCTGCTGCGGCGCGGCGATATCGCCTACGCCCTGGTGATCGTGTGGGCATTGCTGGGCATCACGGTCAAGCAGCTTAGCAACGGGACCGTGGCAGTGGCCTCGCTGGTGGCGAATGCCATTGTGCTGGCGTTGCTGATCTACACGCTGGTGAGGAGGGGCAAGAAGTAGGCGTCGATAGGCATCTTGTAGGGGCGCACGGCCCTGGCCTAGTACAGCCAGGACTAGGCCGTGCGCCCCTACGATTCACGCGCTAATCTCCAATCCAGGGCGGTGTAGCGGCGGGCGATCTTGTCGTTTTTAACGGCGATGCCGATAGCGCGGCGGCTGCCCACCAGCACGCACAGGCTTTTGGCGCGCGTCACGGCGGTGTAGAGCAAATTGCGCTGCAGCATCATGTAGTGGGCGGTGAGCATGGGGATGACCACCGCCGGGAACTCCGACCCCTGGGCTTTGTGCACCGAGACGGCATACGCCAGCACGAGCTGGTCGGCCTCGCTCCAGTCGTAATCCACGCCGCGCCCATCGAAATCGACGGTGAGGGTGTGGTCGACCGGGTTGAAGCCGCGGATGAAGCCGATATCGCCGTTGAAGACGTCCTTGTCGTAATTATTCTGGATCTGCATCACTTTATCGCCCAGGCGTAAAGTCTGCCCGTAGAGCTGCTTCTCG
>JBFYSV010000321.1:0-12929 GCA_041301185.1 Anaerolineae bacterium | reverse complement strand
GAGGGATCTTCGCTGGATATCTCTCCTTCTGTCACCCCCCAAACCTGCGAAGGGATCCCCCATACCCAGATCCCCAACAACACCTTTGGCTATGGTCGCATCGACGCCTGGGCTGCCTACGAAGGATTTTCTCACACCTTCGAGCTGGCCAAATCCGCATCATCAGCTGATATCTTCCCCGGCGGAACGATCACCTATACCCTTGCCATCACCCACGTCAACCCATCTGAACCAACTACCAACGTGGTCCTCACTGATACCCTGCCGGTTGGGACCGGCTTTGTCGCTGCTAGCGGTCCGTACACCATTAACGGTTCCACCGTGCGTTGGGATTTTGCCAGCATGGAAGCGAACGAGTCGCTGAGCGTGGACCTGGTTGTCCGGGCGCTGCCCGACATGCGGGACGATATCATCAACGACGATTATGGGGTGAAAAGCGCGGACGTGCCCACGATATTGGGCGAGCCGGTGCCGGTCAATATCGTTGTCCTCAACCAGATGCTCTCCAAGACCGCCCCGGCTACCGTCGCCCCGGGTGCAATCCTAACGTATACCTTGACGGTTACCAATCCGTACTCTAATGTAGATATTCACAATATCATCCTTACGGATACTCTCCCGGCTAACACTACCTTCATTACTGCCACTCAGCCTTACACAATTTCGAGCGGCACGGTGAGTTGGGACTTTGCGAGCCTGGGAGCCGCGCAGGGACAATCGGTCCACCTGGCTATCCAAACCCCCGACAGTGGAAACGTCGTCAATAATAGCTACGCTGCCATCGCCGATGAAACCAACCGGGTGTATGGCACACCGGTTCAGACCATTCTCTTCTCAGACTACTTTTCGGTGATTAAGACTGCCCCAGAAGTTGTCCAGGATGGAAGCGTGTTCACCTATACCCTGACCGTCCAAAACAACACCTCGGCCAGCATGGCAAATCACCTCGTCCTGACCGATACCCTGCCTGCCAACGCCGATTTCATCACTGCTACCCTGCCGGTAACTTTCGATGGGGAGATGGTCACCTGGGAAAAGGCTTCCTTAAGCCCGGGCCAGACCTGGAGAGTCAAGCTGGTGGTGCAAGCCCCGCTAGATTATACCGGCACGATCGTCAATGATGATTACGGCGTGAAAAGCGATACGATCCCATTCGTACTCGGTGAGCCGGTCACCACCCAGGTGCACAGCCTGGATCTGGCAAAGTCTGGACCTCCAGGCCTGCTGGAGGTGAGTGACCTGATCACCTACACCCTGACGGTCACCAACCAGCATCCCTCCAGTGATATCCACAACCTGGTTCTGGAAGATACCCTGCCGGATCACACCGCTTATGTCGCCAGCGACGGCACATACTCCACCACCACCGGCGTTGTCACCTGGACTGTACCGCTGCTTGCCCCCGGAGAATCTTGGACGACCCACCTGACCGTGGAGGTGCTACCTGGCGCTTATGTCATGGTCGAAAACAAGGATTATCATGTGCGCAGTGACGAAACCCCAGACCCGCTGTTCGGCGAAGCGGTCATCACGCGCTTGAGAACCCACCTGTTTATGCCAATCATATTCAAAGAGTTTGGCGGTTGAACCGCTGCGGCTCTTTCGTGATCTAATTACAGGTTGTGCGCAGTACCCCGGCGTACAACCTGTTTTATTCTTTTTGGCGTAACAGGCGGGATGAGTTTGCCAGGATTCCCAGGTCGGGTAGAGATTGCGCTACCGCGGCAAGAATCGGTGGCAGGTATCCCAATGCAGCCAAGGTCAGGCCCAGCAGGTTGTAAACCGCGGTGAAGGCAATATTCATCTTGACCACCCGCATCGTGCGAGCAGCAATCCGGAGAACCTGAGGAACCAACAACCAGTCGTCGCGCATCAGGGCAATATGCGCGGCTTCAATGGCAATATCCGAACCGGCTGCCCCCATGGCAATCCCAACATCGGCTTGCGCCAGGGCAGGGGCATCGTTCACCCCATCACCTACCATAATCACCGTATGTCCCTGGGATTGGTATTCTTTGACAATCGCGATTTTATCCTCCGGCAGAAGCTCGGCGCGGTAATCAATCCCTAGCTTGCCTGCCAGGTCTTGGGCTGCCTGCTGGTTATCGCCAGTAAGCAGCTCCACCCGCCGGATGCCCAGCGAGCGCACCTGCTGGATTGCTTGCGGCACTTCAGGGCGCAATGTATCGGCAGCCGCCAGCGCTCCGGCCAAAATGCCATCCAGCCTCACCCACAACAGCGTTTTTCCCTCAGCCTGCAAATCTACCAGCCGGCTCTCCAACATCGAATTACCCCAGCTATCTTCTCTTTCCACCAGACGGCGGTTACCCACCTCAATCCAATTGCCATTCACCCTTGCGCGCACACCCAGCCCCGGGACCGCTTCGAATTCCTCCGGTTGGTAAAGCTGCAAACCTCGCTCCAGCGCTGCCAGGCGGACTGCCTCCGCCAGGGGATGTTCCGAATAACGCTCGGCTGAGGCTGCCAGTCGTAAAATAGCTGCCTGTAGATCATCATCTCGCTCAGTATCAACCATAATAATATCGGTAATTCTGGGCTTACCCAAGGTGAGCGTTCCTGTCTTGTCAATCAAAAGCAGGTCGGCCTGGCTGAGGACCTCCAGATATTTACCGCCCTTAATCATCAGGCCTCGCTTCGCCCCAGCCCCTATCGAAGCCAGCATGGCAATTGGGGTAGCCAGCGCAAATGAACACGAGCAGGCAACCACCAAAACCGCGGCCGTAGCCAGCGGATCGCGGCGCACCAGGTAGGTCAAGGCAGCAATCCCTGCCACAACGGGCAGATAGTAAGCTGAAAACTTGTCGGCAACCCGCTGGACATCCGCCCGGTGGGCCTCAGCTTCCTCCACCAGCTTGATCACCCGCCCATAGGTCGAGTCGGGGCCGATATGAGTCGCCTGCACTCGCAAGCTGCCCAGCGTAGCCAGGGTTGCCGCAAAAACGTGCGCCCCCGGTCCGGCATCCACAGGCATCGCTTCGCCGGTGATGGCAGCCTGGTTCACCGTGGCCTGCCCGGCGATCACCATGCCATCCACCGGGATCATCTCACCGGGACGCACAATTACAATATCGCCAGGTTGCACCTGCTGGATAAGGAGCTCAACCTCCTCATCCTGGCGCTCAATCCGTGCTGTGCGCGGCGCCAGAGAGACCAGGTCTTTCACTGCTCGCCGGGCGCGCTCAGCCGTGAACCGCTCGACATAATCGCCTATACGCATAAAAAACACAATTACTGCCGCGCTCGCCCATTCCCCCACTGCCAGGGCGGCAATCACTCCCAGGGTCATCAATGTATGCGAGAGGATCTGCCGGTTTAACGCCGCCCGGCCTACCTTGATAAAGACCGGATAGCCAGCAACCAGAACTACTACCACACCTACCGGCCACGGTACTCGAGTCGTGATCGCTTCAAACAGACCCAGCCACTCGCCTACCACGACCACAAATAACACCGCCCCAAAGACAACCCCCAGCAGTGCCAACACCGGGCGGGTAAAATCCTTCTGTGCCGCCAGCTGGTCAGCATTCCCATCCGGTGCTGCCCGGACAGAATATCCTGCTTTTTCAACCGCGTGCTGGATGGAAGGCATGCTCACCTGAGATGGGTCCAGCCGCACCACGGCTTTCTCCGAGGCGAGAAAAACATCCACTCCCTGGATCCCGGGCAGCCCAGCAATTGCCCGTTGCACGTGCAGGGTGCATTCGGCGCAATCCATACCCTCAATTGGGACTTCAATCGTATCGATTTCTGCCATGGGCGAATTATAATATACCTGCAATCAAGATCATTCTCGTCAGATATGGCTTACACCGGTAGCCAGTGTTGGGGGTATTGGGGCGGGTTGCACCTGCCCCAATACCCCCAACTTCACCATAAAGCTTATTCTGATATAGTTAATAAAACATACCGCCAGTGTATCGCACCGGCGGTATGCCTGTATAACTCAAAACCGATCAGCCCTCTTTCTTATACGGGACACCATCCGCCGCAGGCACGCGGCTGCGCCCAACCACACCTGCCAGCACAACCATCGTTGCGATGTACGGCGCCATCAGCAAGAATTCAGACGGGATCTTCACCCCCAGGATTGCCATCCGTGAGGCCAGCGAGTCGGCAAACCCGAACAGCAGGCCCGCCCCCAAAGCGCCAAAGGGGTTCCAGTTGCCGAAGATCATCGCCGCCAGGGAGATGAAGCCGCGCCCGGCGGTCATCACTTCATCAAAACCGCCCACCGATCCGATCGTGAAATAGGCGCCCCCGAAGCCTGCCACCATTGATCCCAGCAGAACCGCTATATAGCGAGTGCGAAAGACATTGATCCCCAGGGTATCGGCTGCCCGCGGGTGCTCGCCCACGCTGCGTACCCGCAATCCCCAGCGAGTGTAGTATAGCCCAAAATGGATAACGACCAGCAGGATGAACATTCCATAAAAGAATATATTTTGCTTGAAAAGGATCGGTCCAATGACGGGTATTTCTGACAAGATAGGTATCTCAATCGGCGGGAACACACCCGGATTGTTCAGCTGTCTCTGGAAAGGCTGCATGAATTTGGCCGAGATATAGGAGGTCATGCCGATCGAAAAGATATTGATCGCCGTACCTGAGATGATTTGGTCGGTTGCGTACCGGATCGATAACACACCATGTACCAGACCGAGCAACGCCGCGGAGAGCACTCCTGCCAGCATGCCCATCCACAGATTCCCGGTCACACTGCCGACCAGGGCTCCCATCATGGCGCCCATCAACATCATGCCCTCGATGGCGATATTCACCACGCCAGAGCGCTCGCACAAGATACCCGACATAGCGCCCAGGGTAAGCGGCACCGCCTTGAGTAAAGTCGTGTTGAGCAAGCCAGCCAGGTTGATCGACTTGCCCGCTGCCGCCCAGGCCAGGAACGCCAGGATGAATAGCCCGGCGACCAATGCGAGTACCCAGTTCGTATATCTACCGAAACCACCCGGTTTGGCAATCTGGACAATACCCAGCAGGATGCAGATGACTGCCAGGATGTTCAAGGCAGTCAATGTGGGGATGATAATATCTGGTATCTTAGCTGTCGAACCGCCGATGGTCAGGCCAAATTTGGTCAGGATACCAGGCTCCATGCTTTGGCTGAACAAGAACCAGATTGCCACCCCCAGTAAAATGAACAAAATGCCGATTACCCACTGGCGAGTGGGAGATACATGTTCGATACGTTTGATTGCTACAGTTGCCATGGATCAACCACCTCCCCAACTGGTTAGCAAAGCACCCTCATCACCCTCGGCCGGAGCTCGCAGGCGATAGATGGTGCGGATGATGGCTGGCGCAGCAATAAATACCAGGATCAACGCTTGTATGATCGAGATGATATCAATTGGAATGCCAGCTTTAAGCTGCATATTGGTCGCCCCGTTACGCAGCGCGCCGAAAAGCAAAGCGGAAAGCAACACACCCAAAGGATGGCTTTTACCCAATAAAGCAATGGCGATACTATCAAAGCCGTAACCAGACGAGAAAGCCATCGCCAGATTATAGTTCACCCCCAAAACTTCGTTTCCACCCGCCATGCCCGCCAGGGCGCCCGCCAGGGTCATTCCCATGATGATTCCTATGAATACGCTTGCACCTGCATAGCGCGCAGCGCGCGGGTTCGAGCCAACCATGCGCAGCGAAAAGCCCCACTTGGTCTTCCACAAGAACCAGTACACCAGCCAGGTGACAAATAAGGCGATGATAAAACCGAAATGGAAACGGATCGGCTCGCCAAAAAACCGCGGCAGCCTGGCAGTGGCCTCGATCATAGGGCTAACCGGGTTAAACGACTCGGGACGCTTCATCGGTCCATTCAGCAACCAGTCGCTTAGCCGAAAGGCGATATAGTTCATCATGATCGTGTTGATCACTTCGTGGGCGCCGGTCTTCGCCTTGAGAAAGCCAGGGATGAAGCCCCATAACGCCCCACCCACCGCCCCAGCCAGAAAAGCCAGGGGCATGTGGATAAAAAGCGGCAAGCCGGTGATTGAATATCCGACATAGGTAGCAAAGATCGCCCCCATGAATAGCTGACCCTCAGCCCCGATATTGAACAGCCCCACCCGGAAACCGAGCGCTACAGATAGACCGCCAAAGATATATGGCGTTGCTGCCACCAGGCTTTCAAAAAACGGGTAGAACGCCTGGCGAACAGCTGCTGAATCACCACTCGAGATCGCCGCAACGATCTCTTGGGGGCTACCAAAAGCTCCTGTGAACAGTGCGCCGTACGCAACCACAACCGATTCCCAGGCAACTCTCAATCCTTCTGGGATGGAGACCCGCAAGGCTTCGTAGAGAGCAAGATTTGTAAATATGATGACAACCGCGCCCAGCACCAATCCAGTGAAAATTGCCAACACCGGTACAGCGATCACATTCAAGATACGCCGCCAGCCAGCCGATTGACGCCCCGGTCCTTCCGTCACTTCCTCAATAAAAATCTGACCCGCGTCTTTTTTGGGTGGGCTTTCTTGCGCTTTGGGTTTTTCATCACTCATTGTCAGCGCCTCCGAAAATGATGGTTCAGCTTCAAGAAGGTTGCGCCGCTTCTACACCACCCTTAACCCCAGCCATCAGCAACCCCAGGCCTTCTTTGGTGGCATCAGCGGTTGAGAGGGTCTCCACAATCTCGCCCCGGTACATCACCGCAATCCGGTCCGAGAGCCCCATAATCTCGTCCAGCTCGGTTGAAACCAGCAGGATAGCGCAGCCCTCGTCTCGTTTTTGAATCAACCTGCCGTGAATATATTCGATCGAGCCAACATCCAGCCCGCGCGTTGGCTGGGAGGCGATCAATAGCTGAATCGGTCGTGAGAACTCGCGCGCCACAATCACTTTTTGCTGGTTGCCCCCCGATAGCGAGCTTGCTGGTGTCCTCGCGCTGGGGGTGCGAATATCGAACTCCTTCACCAGCCGGTTAGCGCTTTCCAGGATTACATTCTCTTGCAGGACAGCCCCTTTTGAAAATGGCGGCAGATAATATGTGTTCAACATCAGGTTATCTGCTATGGAGAAAGCCAGCACCAGTCCATCTCGCTGGCGATCTTCTGGCACGTGAGCCACTTTCTGCTCCGTGATATGGCGGGGGGTTTCATTTGCTATGTCTTTCCCATCAATCAGGATTTGCCCAGATTCAATATGCCGCAGTCCGGTGAGTGCCTCCACCAGCTCGGTTTGACCGTTGCCCTGCACACCGGCAATGCCTAGCACTTCGCCAGCATGAACGCTAAACGAAACTCCATCAACGGCAACATAGTGGTGGTGTCCTTCCACCAACAAATCTTTCACTTCCAGGACAACTTCACCGATCTCAGGTAGTTCCTTCTCAACTTCTAACTGCACTTCACGCCCTACCATCATCTGAGCCAATACATTTTGGTCGGCATCCGCAGGCGTTGTGGTGCCAATCACCTTTCCTCGCCGGATCACCGTAATCTTGTCGGCAATTTCCAGAACTTCCTTCAGCTTGTGGGTAATGAAGATGATCGACTTGCCTTGTTCTACCAGGGAGTGCATAATATTAAACAGTTCTGTCACTTCCTGCGGAGTGAGCACCGCGCTTGGTTCATCTAGGATCAAAATATCCGCGTCTCGGTATAACAGTTTAATGATTTCAACTCGCTGCTGGACGCCTACTGGTAAGTTCTCAACATATGCGTCAGGATCAACTTGCAGGTTGTACTGTTCGGAGATCTGGCGCACTTTTTCTGCTGCAACCTTACGGTCAAGGATCCCTGCGCCACGCGTGTCCTCTTCACCCAGCATCACGTTCTCAGTCACGGTGAACACAGGCACCAGCATAAAGTGCTGGTGCACCATGCCGACTCCTTCTCGGATTGCATCAGTTGGAGAATGGACGGTGATCGGCTTGCCCTTGACAAAAATCTCACCTTCATCTTGCTGGTAAAGGCCATATAAGATGTTCATCAAGGTCGTCTTGCCGGCTCCATTCTCTCCCAGCAGGGCAAGAATCTCGCCTTGTTCCAGAGTCAGATCGATGTGATCATTCGCCAGTACGCCCGGAAAACGCTTGGTGATCCCTTTGAGTTCAAGCACAGGTGTCATAATGATCTATGGACCTCCGGCAGATCGATTGATTTGATTAACAATGCACTATAAGTTCAGTTTGTGGATTTTCCTATTAAGAAAGAGGGCTGCCCCATGCAGGGGCAGCCCTGATCTCCTCATTCGTTATTGCGCTGGCTTGACAGAAACCGCACCGGAGAGGATATCGGCTTTGACCTGATCCAACTCGGCTTTCAGCTCTGCCGGGACATCGGCGTCCAGATCATGGAACGGCGCCAATCCGACACCACCATTCTCCAGTGTACCCACGATCACCCCACCTTCGAAGGTGCCATCGATCACTGACTTGATGGCGCCCTTGGTGGTGATGTCCATGTTCTTCAGCACCGAGGTCAGCATGATGTCCGCAAAATCCGGCACCGTGTTGAACCAGTCGGCATCCACGCCAATGATCCAGGCGTTGCCGCGCTCTTTCGCTGCCGCCGCCGTGCCCTCGCCTACGGGTCCAGCTACCGGCATGATGATGTCCGCACCTTCGTCCATGAACGCCAGACCCAGCGTGCGCCCATCATCCTTGCTCTCAAAGTTGCCCGTGAACGAGCCCGTCTGTGCCGCCGGATCCCAGCCTAACACCTCTACGCTCGTCCCCTTCTGCGCATTGTAGTACTGTACTCCTGCCCAGAAGCCGTCCATGAAGATCGTCACTGTCGGGATCTGCAACCCTCCAAACGTCGCTACTTTCCCCGTCTTCGACATCCCGGCCGCTAAGTACCCAGCCATGAATGATGCCTCGTCCGTGTTGAATACCTGCCCCAACACATTCGGGATCGTCGGGTCGTATGCATAGTCTACGATCGAGAACGGTACCTCAGGATATGCTGCCGCAGCTGCCGCCGTCCCATCTCCCAGCAGGAACCCTACTGTAACGATGATATTGCAGCCCTCATCTACAAATGCCTTGATGTTCTTCTCGTAATCCGTCTGCTGCTGGCTCTCCAGGTACTTGCCCTCGATGCCAAACTCTGCCATCGCATCCTGCACGCCCTTCCATGCAGTCGCATTGAAGCTCTTGTCATCGATACCGCCTACATCCGTTACCTGGCAGGCTTTGAACGCAGTTTCTGCTGGAGGTTCTGCGGGTGCTTCGGTCGGTTCTGGCGCCTGGGTCGGTTCTACCATTGCCTCTGTTGGCGCCGGAGCTTCGGTTGCTGCTCCGCCACAGGCAGTCAGGAGCATTGCCACGACCACAAACAAGCCGAGAAGGGTATAAATTTTCTTAGACATATTTTTCTCCTCCATAGAGAGATAAATGAAATGGTTGTCTTGCTTTGTTCTGGTCCTTACCAAATGGGATACAACTTTATCGGGGGTTTTTTCTGAGCACACCTCCTTGTTAATTTCAGGTCGGTGGTTGGCTATGAATTTGGCCGGACCTGTTTCAACTCACCTCACTAAGCCGACCCTATCCATTATATTGAGCTTTTTGTGGATTACATACAAGTTTAGCATGAACATCCGTTGAATGCAATGTGTTATTGCTCCTCTTTTGCGGTACAGGTTTCGTCGAATCCTTACCCCCCACCACTCAAGCTGCTCTCACCACTTTCAGGGTTAACTCCTGTATCGATAAAACCTGCCATTAAGTCAGCCAACATCTCCTCTACCAGGCGCTGCCTGCCAGGGCTGAGCAAAGCTTCGTTGACATCGTTCAAGGTGACAGGCAGCTGGATCTGCTGGCCATCTTGCCCGTCCAGCAATGACGGCAACAGCGCATCCAAGGCTGGCAATAGATCGCCATAGCCCAGCGAAGCTACCCAATTCGCCTGAATATCCGCAGGCGGGGATTGCGTCCCTATGATGTGGATATCTGCCTCCGCCAATGCTCGCAGCAAGCCCGGGTCAGCTACCTCAGGCGCTACATACACAGTCTCCACCTGCCACTCCAGGAAGTAGCTGATTGCCGATTGCCATTCCGCTGCTGTTGCTCCAGGGGATAATTGCGCCACCAGGGGGTAGCCTGGAATCGGAAACGGAGGATTCACCGGCCGGCAAAGCCCGCACAAGAAAAACACCCCATTCGTAAAGCCCAGCTCGGCTGCCTTACCTGCCGGGGTGTCCGCTTCACTGATCACTCCCACCCGCCAATCATCCGTGATAGCAGCTGCCATATACCCTGCAGCGAAAGCCAGCTGGTCTGGTGTTATACTTCCGGCAGATACACTGCTCAGGTTGGCAGCCGGCTTAATACCCGGTATATCCACCGCCAGGAACTGCACCCCCGGTGCAGCTGCGACAAGCGCTGCCAGACCAGGATCGGGTGCCGGCACCACCACCAGGCGTACCGCATCCCCCAGATCGGACGGCGAGAGCTGTTGCCTCAGCTCAAACGCCAGACCCTCCTTCTCTGCCAGCTCGGTTAACCGGGTTTGCAGGGCACCCACCAGGTTGGCATCGGCATCTGGGGCGGCCAACAAGATCACCACGGGCTGCTGTGGGGTTGGTGTGAGAGTCGGGGAAGCCGTAAGCGTTGGCCGGGGGGTAGGATTATTTTCCTGGATAGCTGTTGGAGCCGGAGCAGGCTGCTGGCTGCCACATGCGGACAACGCAGTACCTGCCAATAACAGTATCAAGATCAGCAACCAGCATTGATAACGGTGGAAATAAATCAAAATACACTCACCCATAAAGGTTTGGAATGTAATTTTACTACGACTCGTTTATAATAACCCTGATGATAGAATTAAACATCCCCGGTTTTGGAATCTTGCGCCTGGAGCATCTGGTTTGTGACGTGAATGGCACCCTGGCAGTTGACGGGCAGCTGGCTGAAGGCCTGCCGCGGTCCATCCGGGCATTACGCGATCGCCTGCAAATCCACCTGCTCACCGCAGATACGCATGGGAAGCAGGCACTCATCGATCAGCAGCTTGGATTGCAGGCAGTGCGCATCCAGCCCGGCAATGAAGCCGGTCAAAAAGCGGAATATGTCCACCGCCTGGGTGCTGAGCAAGTTGTTGCCATCGGTCAGGGAGCCAACGATGCCGCCATGCTTCAAGCTGCAGCCCTGGGCATCTGTATACTTTCCAGAGAAGGCAGCGCCTCCCAGTCCGTTCTCTCTGCAGACATCCTCGTCCCAGATATTCATGCCGCTCTGGAGCTGCTCGAGAAACCCTTACGAATCGTTGCCACACTACGAAAATGAACCTACCACAAACTGAGCAATTCCCCGATGACCCCGATCGCCTGCCCCCCGCCCGCAGGCGGCGGGCCCGCCGATTGCTTGCCCCGCTGGATGCAGACGAGCGGGCGGCGCTCGTGGACGAAATCGCCCACCGCGCCTCGCCAACCTTTGATTTCTTCTTATTCTCCTTGCTGGCTGGGATCGTGATCAGTGCCGGACTGGTGCTAGACCAACCCGCCATCCTGCTGCTAGGCGCGCTGTTAGCTCCCTTGATGGCGCCGGTAGTCGGGTTATCCTTGGCAACCGTGGTTGGCTCGGTCCGTTTTTTCTTGCGCAGCCTGGTTGGTTTTTTGATAGGCAGCGCCCTGGTTTTCCTGGCTGGCTTTATTGCCGGTTACCTGGCTCGCGCCTGGTCTCCGGCCTCCCTGCTTCAGGCTTACTCGCATGCCCAGCTTTCCTGGGCAAATTTTCTGGTTCTGGCACTGGGGGCTATCTTTACCTCGGCAGCAATGCTGCGCGATACTCAGCGACCGGTAATCGCCAGTGCCGCCCTGGCGTATACCCTGTATATCCCTATTGCAGTTGCTGGCTTTGGCTTGAGCAGCGCTACTCCCGACCTTTGGCCAGACGGGCTGGTAGTGTACACGATCCACCTTGCCTGGGCTGCATTGCTGGGAGCTATCACCCTGGTGGTCTTCGGTTTCCGCCCCCTTACCTTGTTTGGTTACACCTTTGGGGGTGCGCTCACCTTGTTGGGCATTATCCTGCTGATCGGGCTGGGCGGCACCGGTGCGGTGGTCGGTGGACAGATGGCTCTGCCAACCCCGATACCCTCCGCCACACGAACGATCACCCCCACCTCCACGCTGACTCTCACCCCGGTTCCTCCAACCGACACACCGACTCCCACCTGGACTTACACCAATACCCCCACCCCTACTGAGACTTTCACCCCCACCCCCACACCTGTGTTTGCCCAGGTGCAGACGGCCGATGGTACCGGTGTTCTATTGCGCGATGAACCCGGCGGCGTTGTGGTTGGAAGCTATTTCGATGGAACCCGGATGCAGATTTTACCCGGCGAGATCAGCCAGGATGGGGTTGTCTGGGTGCGTGTCATCGCTCCAGACGGCATCGACGGCTGGATTGTGCGAAGGTTGCTGGTAATCATCACCCCGACCCCCAGCCCGTGACCGTATCCGATAACAATCTTATTTGACCAGGTCCTCAGGCTGGAAAGCACCCGGCAACAGTTCCCGGACTGTGGTAGACAGAACCAGCTTGCCGTCTTCGTTCGCGATCAGGACGGTTGTATCCAGCCCAAATTCCGCCAACACCTGGCGGCAAGCTCCGCAGGGCGAACCCCCATTCTTTGTGACCACTGCAATTGCCAGGAATTGCCGCTCTCCTTCGGAAACCGCCTTAAACACCGCCACCCGCTCGGCACAAATGGTCATCGGGTAAGCCGCGTTTTCGATATTCACACCTTCGTAAATCTTTCCAGAGGCGCTCAATAAAGCTGCTCCAACAGCGTAATTCGAGTAAGGCGCGTACGCCCATTGTCGAGCTTCCATAGCAGCAGTGATTAACCGCTGCCATTCTTCATTCGCTGACATCGCTCACCTTTTCATCTTTCCCAGGGCCAGCCAGTGCATTTCTCATGCGCACCTTT
>JBFYSV010000320.1:0-9691 GCA_041301185.1 Anaerolineae bacterium | reverse complement strand
TGCTGCGGGGAGTAAAGCTGGACGAAAGCTATTACTATCGCTTACCCCGCCAGCTCAGCGGGGGTGAAAAGCAGCGCGTGGGAATTGCCCGGGCGATCGCCAGCAACCCGGCTATGGTTGTCTGCGACGAGCCGGTGTCGGCGCTGGATGTTTCAGTGCAGGCAGCCGTGCTCAACCTGCTGCTTGAAATTCAAAACGAGAAACAAACGACGATGATCCTGATCTCTCACGACTTGAGTGCCGTGCGCTTCTTTTCCGACGATGTCGCTGTGATGTACCTGGGAAAGATCGTGGAGATCGGCCCGTGTGAGACGATCTATGCGCCACCTAACCATCCCTACACAGCCGCGTTGCTGGCTGCTGTACCCCGGCCGGATCCTGACCGGGTGGCATCCGATGTACGCCTGGGTGGACGGGTGCCGAGCGCCATCAACCCGCCCAGCGGCTGCCACTTCCATACGCGCTGCCCGTTTAAGATCGGCGATATTTGCGAACAAGAAGAGCCTCCCGAGCGGAATATGGGCGGGGGTCATTTGATCTACTGCCATCTACCCGACGAGAAGCTTTACGAAATCAAGCCATAACCTAGAAAGGCACAACCCAAATGCACACAGAAAAACCCTTCTTCATGCGAGACCCGTGGACTTACGATCCAGAGGCCATGCCAACCGAACGCCAAGACAGCGATCAAGGTTTTGATACCCGGGCGCTGCATGCCGGCTTCCACCCGTTGAAAAATGTGGAACAGTTCCGGTCTTTTGTGACCCCCATCGTCCAATCCATGACGTATCCGTACGAGACCTTCGATAAATTCCCCGAGTATATTTACGGGCGGAGCAAGACGCCCACCGTCAGCGTGTTGGAGGAGCGGCTGGCAGCCCTGGAAGGCGGCGAGGGATGCGTAACCGCAGGAAGCGGATCTCAGGCGCTCTTCAACCTGATCTTTACCATCGCCCGACCTGGCGATAACGTAGTAACTACCCTGAATACTTTCGGGGAGGGCTACAAGCAAGCCGCCACTATCTTCCCTGAGCGTTGCAACGTGGAGTTTCGCTTCGTCAGGCAGTTCACCGATCCGCGCGCCTGGGATCAGGCGATCGATATGCGTACCAAGCTGGTGTGGGTGGAGACGCCGAGTAACCCGGTTCTGCAGGTCACCGACATCGCAGCAGTGGCAGAGGTAGCGCATTCTCACGGTGTTCCGATAATGGTCGATAACACCATGGCGACAGCTGCATTGCAACAACCGATGAAATTAGGAGCAGATATCATCCTGCTATCCCTGACCAAATTCCTGGCAGGCAATGCCACCGTGCTCGGCGGTGCGATTGTTGGACCGGAGGCACTGGTCGAAGATATCCGCTGGAATACGACCGAGTTCGTTGGCGCCATCCTGCAACCCTTCGAAGCCTGGCTGATGTTGCAATACCTGGAGACGCTTTCCATGCGCATGCAGCGTCATAGCGATAACGCCCAAAAAGTGGCCGATTTTCTAATCGGGCATCCCAAAGTAACCCACGTGAATTATCCGGGCTTGAGCAGCCACCCGCAATACGAGCTGGGTAAGAAGCAGATGAAAGCCAGCGGGGGCATGGTGTCTTTCGTGGTACCAAAGGGCATGGATGGCGCAGCACAGGTAATGAATAGCACCCAGCTGGTGGTGCATGCGGTGACTTTTGGCACGAGCCGCTCGAGCTTCATGCACCCGCGCACCATCACTCACGAACACATGACGCCGGAAGAACGCCTGGAAGCCGGCATCGATGATGGATTGATTCGCTTATCGGTTGGGCTGGAAGACCCGGATGACATCATCAGCGACCTGGACCAAGCGCTTCGAAAATTATAAAGCGCCGGTGGCGCTGGAAGACATCCAGGCAGCCCGGGAGCGGTTGAGCCGGGTAGCATTGCGCACGCCCCTGGTGCGGCTGAATGTGGAGGATGGACGAGCAGAGATCTACCTGAAACTGGAGAACCTGCAACCTGTAGGGTCTTTCAAGCTGCGGGGAGCAGGCAATGCCTTGCTGCTCGCTTCGCCACAGGAATTGAGAGAAGGCGTGTGGACAGCCAGCGCCGGGAACATGGCCCTGGCACTGGCCTGGCAGGCGCGCAGCATGGGAGTAGCCTGCACGGCAATCGTCCCGGATGATGCGCCGGTTGCCAAGCTCGACCCGCTGAAGCGGATAGGCGCCCAGGTAATCAAAGTGCCGTTTGCAGATTACCAGCAGATCCAACGAGAACACCGGTACGAGGGGGTGCGAGGCCTGCTGATCCACCCTTTTGCAGATGCGGCTGTGATGGCTGGCAACGGTGTGATCGGATTGGAAATCCTAGAAGATCTGCCAGATATGGAGACAGTGGTCATCCCTTATGGCGGCGGAGGGTTGAGCTGCGGAATTGCCAGCGCCGTGAGAGCTCTCAAACCTGAGGTACGCATCCTGGCAGCCGAGACGGAGACGGCGGCGCCCCTGGCTGCATCACTGGCTGCCGGGAGGCCGGTAAAGGTAGCTTACACCCCCAGCTTTGTCTCCGGCATGGGGGCGCCGTTTGTTTTCGAAGACATGTGGCCGCTGGCAAGCGCACTTCTGGATGGATCGGTAGCTGTCTCGCTGGAGGAGGTCAGGCAGGCGATGAGGAGCATGGGCGAACACAACCATATCATCACCGAAGGGGCTGGAGCGGTAGCCACCGCGGCTGCCCTGTCTGGCAAGGCAGGCAGCGGAAAGATTGCGTGCATTGTTTCCGGCGGGAATATCGACCGGGGTGTGTTTGCAAAGATCTTGCAATCAGAGGGAATTTAATATGGTTTACAAGGCTAGAGACGCCGGAATCCGGGACATACGGGCGCGCCAGGATCAACGCTGTTACGGGATGGGGTTGGGGATCCTGATCTTGGATGACGTTTACCCCGGATTTCCGGGGGATGTACGTAACGCCAGCGGCTATCCCTTCCCGATCCAATACGAGATCGTGGAAGGCGTTGATATCCACCGCCTGGTTGTAGATGAAGATAAATCCCCTTGCCTGGAGCCGGTTTTGCGGGCAGCGCGCAAGCTCGAAAAGATGGGCTGCCGGGCAATTGCCGGGGAGTGCGGCTACTTTGCTTATTTCCAGCGCGAAGTGGCTGCCAGCTTGCGCGTGCCGGTGTTCCTATCGAGCCTGCTGCAGGTACCCCTGGCAGAGCAGGTGGTCGGTCCGGCGCAGGTGGTAGGCATCCTGGTCGCCAACGCGACCTACCTGACAGAACACCACCTGCTATCCGTCGGTATCCAGCCGGGGACGAACTACGTCGTGAGCGGAGCAATGGAAGGCATACAATGCCAGGAATTCGACCACCTGTGGACTGAAGGGTTGCGCAGCGATCCCCCGGGCGCCAATTACGAGAAAGCCGAGGCAGAATTCCTGTCTGTTGCCGTAGATTTCTACCGGAAGCACGACAACATGGGGGCTATGGTGCTGGAATGCACTGGATTCCCGCCTTTTGCGCGTGCCTTGCAACGCGAGATCGATATCCCCATCTTCAGCTGGGGTACGCTGCTGGATTATGCTTACTCGGTGGTCGTTCACCGGGATTATTACGGGCACGTATGAACGGGTATATTGGTGAGGGGTAGTATGAAAACAAGTTACGGGACGATCGTAATCGGGTGCGGTGGCCTCGGCAGCGCAGCGGCGTACTGGCTGGCTCGCAGGGCGAAAGAGGATGTGCTTGTACTGGAGCAGTACGAGCTCGGGCACGTGCGCGGCGCTTCTCAGGACCACTCGCGTATCATCCGCTTGAGCTATCGCAGCGCAGAATACACGCGCCTGACGCCGCACACCTTCATTGCCTGGAGCACGCTGGAGGATGAATCCGGCGTCAGGGTGGTGCAGAAGACAGGAGGCCTGGTGGTGGCGCTGAAAAGCAATCCATACGCCATCGCCATCCCCGAATATATGCAAGCCATGGATGAGATGGGCATCCCGTACGAGCGGATGGATGGGGATGAGATGATCAAGCGCTTCCCGCAATTCCGCTTCGACGAGGATGTGGACTGCCTGTATCAGAGCGAGACAGGGATTGCCGACGCCATTAAAGGCAATGCCGCGCATGTGGGGATGGCGCGGCATTATGGAGCAACGATCCTGGAGCGCACCTGCGTGCTGGACATCCACCCCATTAACGGCGGTGTGGAAGTGGTCACAGACAACGGCACATTTGTGGGCGACAAGCTTGTTCTGACCGCCGGGGCATGGACGGATTTTCTCTTGAGCAAAGTGGGGCTACAGCTTAACCTCACGGTCACACAGGAGCAGGTCACCTACTTCGCCACGCCAAACTTGAAGGATTTCGCAATCGGTAGATTCCCGGTGTTCATCTGGGAGGATTCGGAGATGCCGGTGTACGGTTTTCCCATCTACGGCGAGGTGGCAACCAAGATCGGCATAGACGCCAGCGGGCCGCCTGTGACGCCCGATACGCGCACCTTCGAGCCAGACGTGAGGCGCGAAAAGCAGGTGATCGCCTGGATGGAGCGCTTCATCCCGGGCTTTGTGGGTCCAATCCTGTATACCAAGACCTGCCTGTACGCCATGCCGCGCGACCGGCGCTTCGTACTGGATGCGCTGCCCGGCTACCCGCAGATCTTCACCTGCGTGGGAGCGGGGCATGCCTATAAATTTGCCAGCCTGTTTGGCAAGATCCTGAGCGAGCTGGCGCTTGACGGCCGCACCGCTTACCCGATTGAACCATTCCGCATCGACCGCCCGGCGATCACCGACCCGAACTACCCGGCGCAATTTCGGTAGAGGAGGATAAATTGATGGATAGCACACACATCGACCGGCGATCAAGGCTGCGCCAACAACGCGGCGGCTCTCCATTGCTGCGCCTGCCCTTCAGGCAGCTTCGCAACCCGATGAAACCGGTGGAAATCCTGGATGAAGAGCAGATCGAGCAGCTACACCAGGCAGCTATGCAAATCCTGGAGAACACCGGCATCGCCATGATGGATGAGGAGACGCTGGCAATCTGGGAGAATGCCGGGGCTAGCGTGGATAAAAATAACCAGCGCGTGCGCATGGATCGCGGGCTGGTGATGGAGGCGGTTGCCAAAGCACCAGCATCTTTCACCTGGCGGGCGCGAAACCCGAAGCTCAGCAACTTTGTTGGCGAAAACTCGATCACGCTGGCGCCGCATGGCGGCATGGTGTACGTATCTGACCTGGATAACGGCAGACGGCGGGGCACGCTCAAAGAGTACGAAAACCTGGTGCGGTTATCGCAGGCATGCAACGTCATCCATTACAATGGCGGCGAGCTTGTAGCGCTTAACGATGTGGATCCATCTATACGCCACCTGACTCGTATGTATACCGACTTTTTATTGACCGATAAAGCCCTGATCGAGGCAGCCCATGGACGAGTAATCCCGCTGGACAGCTTCAATATGGCTAAGATCGTCTTTGGAGACGATATCGCCTCCAGCCCGGTGCTAGGCGGAGTGATCAATGTGAGCAGCCCGTTGCGGTACGATGGTCGCATGCTAGGCGGTCTGTTGACCTACGCCCGCTATGGGCAGGTGAATATCATCACCCCATTCATTCTGGCGGGCGCGATGAGCCCGGTGACAATGGCAGCGGCCCTGGCGCAGCAAAACGCTGAGGTGCTGGCGGGCATCGCCCTGACACAACTCGTCAACCCGGGCGCACCGGTGATCTACGGCGGGTTCACGACCAATGTAGATATGAAATCGGGCAGCCCGGCTTTTGGCACGCCGGAAGGTGCCTGGGCGCTGCTGGTAGGTGCACAGCTGGCGCGGCGTTACAAGCTACCTTACCGGGGCAGCGGTGGCTTGAACTCCGCCAAGACGCCCGACGCCCAGGCTGCTTACGAAAGCCTTTGGACGATGTGGCCTGCCATGCTGGCGCACACCAATTTCATCCTTCATTCAGCCGGATGGCTGGAAGGGGGTATGACCGTCTCTCTGGAGAAATACGTGATCGACGCCGAGATGCTGGCGATGTTCTATCATTTCCTGGGAGGCTTCGAGATCAACGACGAGAACCTGGCGCTGGACAGTATCGATGAAGTGGGACCCGGCGGGCACCACTTTGGAACAGCGCATACCATGGAACGCTTCAGCACCGCTTTTTACCAACCTACCCTGGGAGATAACCTGGGCTACGAGGTGTGGGAAAGCGCCGGGAGCTGGGATGCCGCCCGGCGAGCAAACGCTGTATGGAAAGAGATCCTGGCAAATTACGAGCCCCCAGCGCTGGATCCTGGCACCCGGGAAGAGCTGGAGGCATACGTCGCGCGGCGGACAAGAGAGCTGGCAGGTAAAAACCTGTACGAGTAGAATTGCGGCAGGCATCCTGCCTGCCCTACTGCGCTACCTGACCTTGCGTTTCGTTAACGGTGCGAGGCTCAACAGACTGGGATAACTTGGTGGCGGAAATATAAAAACCAACCAGCATGATGACTCCCCCTGTCAGGTAGGGCAGGTTGATTCCGCTGTCGAAAGCAAAGCCAGCCCACACCGGCCCGACGATGCGTCCCAGGCTCATAAACGAGTTGTTCAAACCCATGGCGATCCCCTGTCCTCCCGTAGCGCGCTTAGAAATCAGCGAGGATACAGAGGGGGTGAGCATGGCATGGCCGATGACGAAATAACAGACCGTCAGCCAGACCTGCAGGTCCGTCTGCGCTAAGATCATCAGGATGAAACCGATGGCGGTGTTGAGGAAAGCCAGGCGGATGATAATCACTTCACCAAAGCGACGGGTGAGCGGGCCTATCAGGAAGCCCTGGATGACAGCAGAAATAAGGCCGATCATGGTCAGGATGGTCCCGACATCCTGGGGTCCATAACCATACTTGCGGGATGCATACAGCCCAAAAACACCTTCGAAATTGGTCAAGCCAAACGCCAACAGGAATGCCAGAATGAAAAGGATACCGAGCGGCCCAACCAGCGCCTGCCACAGGACACCAAGTTGTGGCCCGGTGATCTGAGGCGTGGCGGCTTTCTCGTGCAATGACTCGGGCAAGATGAGCATGATCAGCAGGAACGCCACAAAAGAGAGCGCACCTGCCAGAAAAAACGGAACGGAGAGCGAGCTACCTGCCAGCCAGCCCCCAATGCCGGGACCCAGGACCATACCGATGCCCATAGCCGCGCCGATCATGCCCATACCCCCGCCGCGGTTCTCCCTGGAGGTGCTGTCGCCAATATATGCCATGGCGGTGGGCAACGTGGCAGCCGAAAGGACGCCAGCGATGGCGCGAGCAGCGAATAGCATCCACAATTCGGTAGAGAAACCCATAAAGATCTGCGCAAGGGCATTTCCCAGCACACCGATGAGCAAGATCGGTTTACGCCCGTAGTAGTCTGAAAGACTGCCCCACACCGGAGCGAATAAGAATTGCATGACGCCATAGGTTGCCATCAGCAAACCCAGGGCGCTGCCGCCGGCTCCAAAGCTCTCGATGTAAAACGGCATGATGGGAATGATCAAGCCGAAGCCGAGCATGACTACGACCATGGTGAAAAACAGGATGGAGAGATTGCGTCGATTGGATGGCATAAGGAACCCTTCTGGGAGTATACCCAGCAAGTTTAGCATAAATCCAATTAATTTTTCGAGTGAGCCTGACAGAGGGGTGCATGTCAGACACGTTTTGTCAAGACCCAAACCGTAAACAAGGAACATGAAAAGGATCGGGTTGGGATGAACGCTCCAATCCGTTTTGAGCTGAACCATGAACTAAGAACCAACCATTCGAAGCACACGGCCACGAAAGCTCAACAGGTTTTACATAGGTTTGGCACGCAATGCGTGTTGGTGCAAATGATAGGTTTCATTATAGGGTTTCCGATCTTGCCAAAGTCTCCAGGCAATCGCCAGCCAACGATTTGCCAGGCAACGATAGGCTTGGCTGGTGGATTGGCAGCGGGGCAGGACAGTATGGAAGTAGGCTGTTGCCCAAGGCGATAAGTCTAAGGAAGCCCTAGCCCATTGCTGGGCGATGGTGCGGAATTCCTTGTCACAAGCGTGGCGGAAGAGAACGCGGCGGCGCTTCCCGCTGGCTTTGGTATATGGACAAGTACCAGCCTGAGCTTGCAAGGAGGCCGGGGTTGGGAAACGCTGACGGTCATCGCCGAACTTAGTCAGCAGGGCTGGAGCCAGCTTTTCACCTGCACCTGGGAGGGAGGCGAAGATGGTTGCATCGGGGTGCTGAGCAAATAGATCTTGGATGGATTTTTGGACTTTTACCCTGTGCTGCACAAGTTGCAAGGCCAACTGAGCCAGGTAGACGGCTTCTGGCTGGTAGGCGAGCAGGGTGGATAGAGCCGGCTCGGGCTGAGGTTGTTGCAGGCGGGCAAAACAAGCAGGCAGTTTCTTGCGATTAGGGTAGTGATGCTGTTGGGCAAAGGCCCGAAATGCCTCAAACGTAAGTGCCTGAGCCTGCTGGGGAGTTGGGTAGGCGCAGATGAATTCCAAGGCAATCTGGGTATCCAAGCTGCTAAAGACCTGGGCTGCGTTCGGGTAATAACGCCACAGTCCATTGCGTAAGCGATTGGTCACACGGATGATACTACTGGTCAGAAAACTCTCAAGGCTAACCTGGACAGCCATCTGCTGCGTGACACAGCTATCCGGTTGCCAGGGATGCAGGCGGACCCGGTCGGTGCGCAGCAAGTCGGCCAGTAATTGGGCATCCTTCCGATCTGAATTGGCTTTGCTCTCTCCAAAACGCCCCCGACTGTCTTTGACCAGACTGGGGGGAATCAAGTACAGGTGTGGATAGCCGCGCCGCACTAGATCATCCAGCACCAGGTTGTGCACCGTCTCAATCCCAACCCAGCACTCCTCCAGCTGGGCACCCAACTGCTGCCGTCGGGCATCCAGAGCTGCGTACCCGACTGGGCTGGCTGCAATCGTTTGGTAGGCAATCACGGATCCAGCAGAATTCATATAGGCCACATCATGTTTTTCTTTGCTCCAATCTATTCCGATGTATACTTCCATATGAGCCTCCTCTTGCTTTCGTGGAGGTCTTCGAGGTACCGCCGGTGAGGTGCTCTCTAGTTATGGCGCTCTCAGCGCTACACGTTTTAGACACTATGCCGGTTGTGCCTGAGGGGACAGTCTGACATGGGCGCTCTCAGCGCTGATTGGGGGCGGTCCTTGTTCCTCAGGCGGGTACCTGTGGGGTAGGCAGAGAATGGTTGGTTCCCATCTCTGTTCTACCCCATTTCTGTATCCACCACAATTGTATGGTAACTAGATTGGGGGCCAATCTGCCGCGCACCTCAGTTCGGGGAAGAAGTTGACATACACCCGACAGAGATGCTCTCAGCTGTTGCTAGTGCGGAGATTGCATCCCGAGGTTCGCACAACAACTTTTTAGGGCTCCCCTTGACAGGCATACCAAACCTGATATAATGTAAACACTGTTTACTTTATTTTACATATTTCACGAGGGAGATGTATGAAACCATCCCGACGAGAACGGATGCACGAGGCAACCCGCGAGGAGATCAAGACGATTGCCTGGGGACAAATTGCAGAGCACGGCGCAGCGGCACTCTCCCTGCGAGCAATCGCGCGGGAAATGGGCATGACCGCCCCAGGACTTTATCGCTATTACCAAGACCGCGATGCATTGGTGACGGCTTTAATCGTCGAGGCTTACGCATCCCTC
>JBFYSV010000319.1:0-14789 GCA_041301185.1 Anaerolineae bacterium | reverse complement strand
TGCATGGCTTGATCTGCCAGCGATGCAACTTGTTCCCAGTCTCCGATCTGTCTTGCCAGATCGGCTTTCTCAAAATAATAGCACCAATCCCGAGGAGGTTCCTCACCAAATATTATCTGTGGTGGGCGAGCTGGATGGTCCGGATCAGCCAGGATAAGCTCGGGCCGGGAGAGCGGCATCATGTCTGAGATGTAATTCGGCTTTTGCGGCATGCGTTTATCAGTCTGTGGATCGACGATTTTCAAGCATCCTGGTGGGGTGTAGAACAATACCAGAGCCTGGTTGGTGGTGCCTTCGAATTGAGTGGCACGATACGGTTGGCTGACAGGGATATCGGCTTTTAAGTTGGGTAGCGAGACTTCATGGCGTGCTTCCGCTGCATATAATAAATAAGGCATGTCTCCATCCCAAAAATCCGGCGCGTAGATCCAGTTTAATGGGGCGGTTAGAGAATTGTCGCTAAAATATATAAAAGGTAATTCAGCGGTCAAAATCAGCGTATTGGGTTTAATGGCCGGTGCTCTCCAGGATAGCTGCCAGAAGAACTGCGACTGGGCATTCCATTCCCTTCGGAACAGGTTCCCATATTGTATATGGAGTCCGCTTGCCAGGCCAATTAATACTCCAAATATCAGCACTTTTTGTAAACGAGTTCTGGTTAACCAATCGACCAGACCTGCGATGAGCAAGGTGGAGCCAAACATCATTGCCAGGGTGAATCGATCCCAAGGAAATTCTAGGCCAATAGGTAAATTTGTCACCCAGAAGGGAATACCCCCAAATATTAGGGAAACACCTCCCAGAAAGATAGCTTGCTTTGGCCAAATCCTGGATTGCTTGATTGCGAAATCAGTATCTGAGGGGATATAGTTTAACTTATATAGATAGGAAATCGCGGCAGCCGTGGCAGCGATTACACCAATTACATATAGGATTGTTGGTCCCATACCATAGCTAGCCATCCGGGCGAAATCCGCGGTCTGGATCCATGCAACAATACCAGAATTAATTATGTCAATGCCGGCAGTTTCAAGGAAATCGATAATTGTTGGGACCGGCCGGATGAGCATTTTTTCGAAAAGTTGTACATTTCCACGCTCTGTTTGATAGAGCACCAATCTCCAAAACAGGAAGATCCCAGAGATTACGACGTAAGGTGACCATTTGATCAGGGTGTGTTTTAACCGAGATCCCAGAGTCTTACAATCTTCTGAAACCAACATCCACAATATGAAAGGGCGAATAATCTCCAGGCCAAAGAAGTATTCCACACTGAAAAGAGCCAGAGCAGAAAGGATCCACGATGAGATAGTCAAAGGTATGGATATCCTTGGTTTGCGATATGCCCAGACCATGGTAGCGAGTGAAAGGAAAAAAATCGTCGCCAGAATCCATACATGGCTGTATGTAACAGATATATATTGTTGTTTAAACCCGGGATACACCGCGAAAAGTAGAGCGGTCCAAGCCACCTGATTGGGAAAGGTAGGCCAAAGCCCCTTAAGAAACCACCAGAACGCCAGGACGCATAACCAGCGGGTAAAGATACCAAACAGCTGCCAGCCGACCATAGATGTCCCCAGCAGGCGCGTGGTCAGCATAAAAAAATAGCCTAATACGGGTCGATCAACCGCAAATACATCACTAAATCCGGATGAGCCGAATACCTGTAGATACCAGATAGACGGCCAGTCGTCCCAGAAAAATCCCAGCCAGGGGATAAGTAAACAAAAACTTATCAGGCACAAAAAGAGCAGGGCAAAGGGTACAGATGAATTATTAAACCGGATTTTCCGCATTCAAACCCGTAGCAATTGTTCAATTCCTACTAGGATACAATTAATCCATGTGGCGGGATTACTTGAGATTTTGATTTACCCACTCCTGGGCTTTACGCAGAGCCTCGTTTAGCTTGCTGGAATCTTTTCCGCCAGCTTGAGCCAAAGTTGGCTTCCCGCCACCGCTGCCTCCTATCGGTGCCGCCACAAAGCGAACCAGGTCAACCGCGTTGATGCCTCTGGACAGCAAATTTTCTGAAACAGAAGCGATTATTACCGGCCTTTCAGCAAAGACAGATGCAAGTACCGTAACTCCGTTTGGGTATCTCTGCTTGAATTGATCAGCCATCAATCTGAGGGTGTCCGCGTCAGTATCGGGCAACAGTGCTGTCAGGACAGGGATATCACGAATTACCGGGGTTGTCTCCAGTTTACGCATAAAATCATTTTTCGCCAGCTCTCTGCGGAGAGTCATAATCTGCTTTCGAGAAGCTGCCAGTTCGTTTTGCAGGTTTTCTGCTTTGACAGGAACATCATCTAAGGCTGAAGTAAGCACAGAAGCCGTCTGCCTGAGGGCACTAAAACGGCGCTGGATCAGCTCATATGCGCCTCGTCCGGTAACAGCTTCGATACGGCGGATGCCGGCCGCGGTACTGCCCTCGCTGGTGATTATGAAAACACCGATATCCCCGGTAGACTCGACGTGGGTTCCGCCGCACAGCTCGTTTGAGAATGGATCGGGATCACCGATAGTGATATTACGAACCGTTTCAGCATATTTTTCACCAAATAGGGCGATAGCACCTTCGGTGATAGCCTGTTGCAATGGTTTATATGCAATCTGGAGATTGTAATCACCAAAAATCTTTTGGTTAACTCCGGCTTCGATCTGTTCAAGCTGTTGAGGAGTGAGGGCATCCGGGTGAGTGAAGTCGAAGCGCAGGCGATCGGGTGCTACCAAAGAACCTGCCTGCCGGGCGTGCTCACCCAGAACTGTCCGTAATTCACGGTGCAGAAGGTGGGTTGCAGTATGGTTGCGCATGATGTCTTGCCGGCGTTGCCCATCTACCCTGGCGATGGCAAGATCACCGGTTCTTGGCGAACCAATACTAACTTTCCCAATATGAATGATCACCCCGGCAGCTGGTTTACGGGTGTTCTCAACTGACATCTCCCATATTGGTGTGTTGGCTGAGCGGATCACACCGGTATCTGACACCTGCCCACCAGATTCAACATAGAAGCAGGTCTCTGGCAAGATCACCTCGATCTCATCACCCACCTCAGCGCTAGCGACAGGCTGACCATTCCGCAATATGGATAATATCCGACCTTTTACTTCTAGCCTTGAGTAGGGGTCGTATTCTACACCTTGGGTGGGTAGCTCTCCTTTTTGTTCCAGCTCATCCATTACAGAGCGGTAGATATCGGTCTGTTCGCCACCCATCACCCCGAACGCCTCTCCAGCGCCAGAAGCCAGGCGGTGCTCCTCCATCGCGGCGCGAAATCCTCTCTCATCAACATCAAGATCCATCTCTCTGGCAATATCTCGTGTGATTTCCACCGGCAATCCGTAGGTTGCGTATAGATCAAACGCCTGCTCACCGGGAAGAGAATATTTTCCGGTTGTTTTCAGCCTGGTGAGCAAGTTTTCCAGCTTAGCCACCCCGGCTTCAACCGTGCGCTGGAAACGTTGTTCTTCTCTGGTCAGGTTGTCCAGGATTGTAGCCTGGTTTCGGCGCAGCTCGGGATAAAACTCGCTGTAATTATCGATGACAGCCTGGGCTACGTGTGCCAGGAAAGGCTCGTTCAAACCGATCTTTTTACCAAAACGAGCTGCCCTGCGGATGATCATGCGGGCTATGTAATTTCGCCCAATATTGCCAGGTACAACGCCGTCCGCGATAAGGAAAGCTGCAGCCCGCGAGTGATCTGCGATTACGCGATAAGGGGTGAGGTTGGCCTCTCTCTCCTGGTTGGTATGCCCGGTCAGGCGCTGGACGGCATCCAGCATTGGACTGAGCAGATCAGTTTTGTAATTGGAATCGACATCCTGCAACACTGAAACTATCCGCTCTAATCCCATACCGGTATCTACATGTTTGGCTGGCAGCGGTTCAAGCTCGATAGGACTTAACCGGTTATATTGGATGAAAACGAGATTCCAAAGCTCGAGGAATCGGGTGCAATCCCCGTTGACCATGCAGATATGGCCTGCTTCACCCTGTTTGTTGCAGTATTCTGGTCCACGGTCATAGTGAATCTCGCTGCACGGACCACAAGGACCGGTTTCAGCCATTTCCCAAAAATTGTCTTTTCGCCCGAAGTACAACACATGATCTGGCAGCATACCTGGTTGTTTGCGCCATTCATCGGCTGCCTCGTCATCCTGGGGGATATCACCGAGTTCATCCCGGAAACAGGTAGCCCACATGCGATCTTTAGATAAATCCCAAACTTCTGTTAATAGCTGCCATGCCCAGGTGATTGCCTCCTTTTTGTAGTAATCACCAAACGACCAATTGCCCAGCATCTCAAAGAAGGTGTGGTGGGTGTTATCACGCCCCACGTCATCTAGATCGTTGTGTTTTCCAGCCACACGCATACATTTCTGCGAATTAGCAGCCCGAGTATATGGTCTTTTATCCAGTCCAAGGAAGATATCTTTGAATTGAACCATACCTGCATTTGTGAACAGGAGGGTGGAGTCACCCCCGGGAACTAAAGGTGAGGATGGGACAAACGAATGGCGTTGTTCAACAAAAAAATCGATAAAATCCTGGCGGATTTTTGCGCCAGTGTACTTGCTATTCATGGGGACTCCTGAAAGCTAAGAATCTAGAAAATATTTTCTTGCAGGCATTTATTCGGGCAATTATACGCAATGCACGCTGTTTCAGCAATTGTAACATGGGCGATTGTTCAAGCTGAAGTAGACTACGTTTGATATAATCCCATCGGTTGATTGGCTCTCCAGAGGATGTGCTGATATAGAAATTTTTGAGAAGGGTACAAATTTATTGGGATGATGAAAGGCTATCTATATTTTACGGTATTCTTCTCAGGATTAACGACACTGGGGATTGAGCTCACTGCCTCCAGGCTGCTGGGTAGCGTGTTTGGTACCAGCAATCTGGTTTGGGCAAGCATCATTGGGTTGATCCTTATCTACTTGACTGCAGGATATTTTATTGGCGGGTGGTGGGCGGATAAACACCCAACTCATAAGAGCATGTATATACTGCTTGTCATCGGCGCTTTCACCGCGGGTTTGGTGCCGCTTTTCTCTCGACCGGTGTTGCGCTTTGCTGCGGATGCTTTTGATCTGCTACAAGTCGGCATATTGTTTGGTTCATTTACTGCTGTTTTGATCCTGTTCTTCATACCAGTGACATTGTTAGGTATGATTTCACCTTATGCAATCCGCCTGGCTATTACAAAGCCAGAACAGGCGGGCAGCGTTTCTGGGAATATCTATGCAACTTCAACAATGGGATCGTTCATAGGAACCTTCTTACCTGTGCTGGTTTTGATCCCGTTGCTTGGAACAACTCTTACATTTATTGTTTTTAGCATGTCCCTGATTCTGGTTGCTCTGGGTGGGCTCTGGCTTAGTTGTGGCTGGAAATGCGTGATCCCGTGGATATGGATGCCAATTATCCTGATATTGCTTGCTGTCCTGCTGGCGAGCGGGACGATTAAGAGTACCAGCGGGCAGATTTACGAGACCGAATCTGCATATAACTACATCCAGGTTCTAGAGATTGATGGATACCGTATGTTGCGTTTGAATGAAGGTCAGGGTATTCATTCATACTGGCACCCGGTTGAGATCGATTTTGAGGGACCGTGGAAGCAGTTCCTGGCAGCTCCGTTTTTTAACTCCCCGGAGTATGCGCCTGAGAATGTCAAGAGCATGGCGATTATCGGGCTTGCTGCCGGTACTTCTGCCAGGCAAGCAACAGAGGTTTTTGGGCCTATTCTTATCGATGGTTTCGAGATTGATCCTGAAATTATCCGGGTTGGAAGAGAATATTTTGGAATGACCCAACCGAATCTGAATGCGATCGCGATGGATGGGCGCTGGGGCATTCAGACCAGCGAGCGCAAGTACAATATCATCGGAATCGATGCGTATCGACCGCCTTATATTCCCTGGCACCTGACAACAAAAGAATTTTTCGAGATTGTCCGTGATCACCTGACGAGTGATGGTGTAGTGGTTATTAATGTTGGTCGCTCACCTAACGACCGGCGATTAATCGATGGTCTGGCGGGAACGCTCATGAGCATATTCCCGTCAGTTTATATCATGGATGTACCGAATACCTTCAATTCAATCATTTACGCAACAAACCAGCCGACCCGTATTGAGAATCTATACCAGAACCTGATTTACTTATACACACGACCCGACTCTCACCCCCTTTTAGTGGAAGCACTAGAGCTGATTGTCCAGAACCAGCAACCGGTAGTCGATTCAGGGATTGTCTACACAGATGACCGTGCCCCGATTGAGTGGATTACCAATAGTATGGTTCTGAACTATGTGTTGTTTGGGGATATGGAGACCCTACGATGAAATCAACAACAGCGTCCAGGTTTCTCTCTCTGTTGGTTACGTTACTGATGCCTGTAGCTTTAGTGCTGACAGCGGTGCGAATTCTATTGACCCCGGCATTTCTTATTTTTGAATACAATACCCCAGGATTCCCTCCGGACCGTTTTGGTTTTGCAAAGGAAGACAGGTTGTATTGGGCTAATATAGCCGTGGATTACTTGCTCAATGATGAAGGGATAGAATTTTTAGGGGATCTCAGATTCCCGGAAAATCAATTGACACCACCTGAATCATGCCAGTTCATGGACGATTGTACGCGGCTGTACAACGACCGAGAGTTACAGCACATGCTGGATGTCAAAGCTGTTGTCCAGACAGCTTTGGTGGTTTGGTATATCAGCCTGATGGGCCTGGTGGGATTAGGAATTTGGGCGAAATTTGGCGGCTGGTGGGCACTGTACTTGGGCGGCATGGGACGGGGAGGTTGGTTGACAGTAGGGCTGCTGGTAGCAATATTGCTGTTTGTGTTATTCGCCTTTGGATTGATTTTCGTTGCATTCCACAATGTTTTCTTTGAATCGGGTACCTGGACTTTTCTATTCTCGGATACGCTGATCCGCTTGTTCCCAGAGCGATTCTGGCGGGATACTTTCCTGGCAGTGGGACTTCTCGCCGGTGGTGCAGGGCTGGTTCTCGGATTGGTTTTCCGGAAACATAAGTAGCACGCAATAAAAAGAGCCGGAGAGATGTGGTTTCCGGCTCTTCTTTTTTACGAGCGTACTTGCAAATCGATCAAGCACCAAACTTGTTCATGCGCAATGCGTGCGCCAGTGCCAGGGGGAGCGTATCCAGGGCTGAGATGGTTCCAAAACCTCCTCTTGCGCAGGATCGCTCTCCAAATTGCACCTGGTCATCAGGCCGGGCGGTGGCTGGAGCCCAGAGCAGGAATGGGACTGGGTGCCAGGAATGAGTTTTAAGGCGGGCAGGCGTGGAATGATCGCCGGTGATGATTAGAACATCTGGTTTCAGGTCAAGCAGACGGGGTAGGGCAGCATCAACGGTCTCAATAATCTGGGCTTTTCCAGTGAAGTCTCCATCCTCGCCTTTGCTATCCGTCTTTTTGATATGCACAAAGAAGAAATCATAGTCTTCCCAGGCGGATGCCAAAGCATTGAACTCGTCCTCCGGGGTTTCGCCGGAGAACTGGACGATATCCATTCCAGCCAGCTGAGACACTCCCCGGTACATCGGGTAGACTGCCACACAAGCGGCGCGCAACCCATATGCCTCCTGGAAACTTATCAGACCAGGATGGGTGGCGAAGCCGCGAAGGGTGATTCCGTTGGCTTTTGGTTCGTTTTTGATCACCATTTGCGCCTGTTCGATCCACTGATTGAACAATCTGGCAGTGAATTCCGCAGCAGGTGCAGATGCCCTGGCTGGCAATGGTGGTACGCCGGTTATCTGTGGGTCAGTATCGTTGATTTCTGGGCTTAAACCTTCACCACGCAGGACAACCGCAAAGCGATACTCCTTGACATGCCGTACTTCGCTTGTTACCCCAGGTAATTGAATTTTCTTTAGCTTTTCGACCACTGGCAGGGCTTCCGGGGTTGGAATACGCCCGGCTCGCCGGTCTATGATTTTTCCATCTGCATCGAGGGTGCAGAAGTTGCCGCGGGCAGCGACATCACCATTCTTGACCTCAAGACCGACTCCTACTGCTTCCAAGGTTCCCCGACCAATTTCGTAGACAATCGGATCATAGCCGAATAGCGCCAGGTGGGCTGGACCTGAGCCTGGGGTAATGCCCGGGCGGATCGGGTTAGTCTGGCCTAAAGTGCCTTCCCTGGCTAATTGATCCATGTTGGGTGTTGCCGCCGCTTCTAATTCCGTAGGACCACCCGGTTCAACGGGTAAGCCTCCCAGGCCATCCATGACAAGAAGTACGATCTTGGTTTTTTCTGGGCGAAGGAGTGGGGGAATATAGTCGAATGGCATCTGATTTACCTCGTAGTTTTGACTTTTATTTTACAACAATTGTCTCCCCACCAGGTATTGCTCCTGGGGGGAGACCCTTTTCTAAAATGGGAGAGAATAATTAGCGGATTGCTTTCTCGGTCTCCGTATCAAAGATGTGCATATTTTCCATATTGAATACCATTTGCACATCATCGTTAATGTGATAGCGAGAACGAGGATCTACGCGGGCAACAAAGCTATGTTCTCCAGCCTTGAGATAAACAAAGATTTCATTACCCATCAATTCAGTTACATCCACTTTTGATTGGACCGGCTGAGCAATAATCCCGGGCGGCGAGAATTCGGGGTTGTGAATGTCTTCTGGACGAATACCGAAAATCATATTCTTGCCGGCGTAGGGCATATAAACATCCGCCCGCCCTTCGGGGATTTGCACTTTAAACGACCCGCTATCCACAATCAACTTTCCGTCATCTTTCTGCAGTTTTGCGTTGAAGAAATTCATAGCTGGAGAGCCAATAAATCCAGCAACAAACAGGTTGTCCGGGTAGTCGTAGAGCATTTGCGGGGTATCGATTTGCTGGAGAATACCCTTGGTGATCACAGCGATTCGAGATGCCATGGTCATCGCTTCTACCTGGTCGTGAGTCACATAGATGAATGTGGTCTGAAGCTGTTGGTGAAGCTTGCTGATATTTGCTCGGGTCTCCACACGCAGCTTTGCATCCAGGTTGGACAACGGCTCGTCGAAAAGGAAAACTTTAGGCTCGCGAACAATTGCACGTCCAACTGCCACACGCTGTCGCTGACCACCGGAGAGCTGGCGGGGTTTGCGGTCGAGCAATTGCTGGATCCCCAGGATATCGGCTGCTTTCTGGACACGGCGCTTGATCTCTTCCTTGGGGGTCTTGCGTAGTTTCAGACCAAAAGCCATGTTGTCGTATACGCTCATGTGGGGGTATAGAGCGTAAGACTGGAATACCATCGCGATATCCCGGTCCTTTGGCGGGACATCATTCACAACCTGGTCGCCGATTAAGATACGACCCTCGGAGATGTCCTCCAATCCTGCCAGACAGCGCAGGGCGGTGGTTTTGCCACACCCAGATGGACCCACGAGCACAAGAAATTCCTTGTCTGCCACCTCGATGTTAAGGTCATTAACAGCAATGACCTCTCCAAACCGTTTGTAGACGTGATCGAATGTTACGCTTGCCATTAGATTTTCTCCTTTCCAACGCGAATATGGTACTTGAATTATATTCGGTCTGGAGAGAAAACGCAATTATTTTGGACGGGTGATTCTATCAATTCTCCTTGCTGATTTACATTTCTCAGCATAGAATCGGACTATGGCTAAAACCGATGATGTGAGCCCGATCCGTAAGCAATATCTCGAAATCAAGCGTGAATATCCAAACGCGATCCTCTTCTTCCGGCTGGGAGATTTCTACGAGACATTCGATCAAGACGCTGAGATTGCCGCGCGCGAGCTGGATATTGTTTTAACCTCCAGAAATGTTGCAAAAGGAATGCGGGTCCCCATGGCGGGTATTCCTCACCATGCTGCTGAGAGTTACATGTCTCGCCTGATTGAGCGAGGCTATCATGTGGCAATTTGCGAGCAAGTTGGAGAGCAGCCGATCAAAGGGATATTTCCTCGTCAGGTTGTCCGTGTTGTAACCCCAGGTACGGTGGTTGAGCCTGGTCTGCTGCCAGGTGACACCAATAATTACCTGGCGTGCGTGGTTATGGCTGAAGATCAGGGAGATCAGCAGCCAGGTAAAGCCGGTATCGCCTATGTAGATATCACGACCGGCGAATTCGCTGTAACAGAGCTGAGCAGCGATGATATCCCCAGCGCGGTTCGGGCGGAGCTTGTCCGCTTGCGGCCTGCTGAAATCCTGCATCCTGATACCATAAAGCTCCAGAATGGAATCCCGGGTCATTTCACCCCCTGGCCGGATTGGCGATTTGAAACAGGCCGGTGCGGGGAAAGGCTGCTGGATCATTTTGGAGCAGCGACACTGGATGGGTTTGGATTGCAAAACAAGACCTTAAGCATTCGCGCTGCAGGTGCGATACTATATTACCTTTCCGAGACACAACCAGCAGCTCTCAACCTGCTCACCTCGTTAAACAGCTACCAGATCTCCGATTTTATGAATCTCGACGCGGCTACTCGGAGAAATCTGGAACTAGTAGAAACCATACGCTCCGGTGAGGTACACGGTTCGCTCCTGGGGATGCTAGATCACACCGTAACCCCGATGGGCAAACGCCAGATCAGGCAATGGGTCAGCAAGCCACTATTGAAGGTGGATGCGATTCGCCAGCGGCAGGACCAGGTGGATTATTTTGTTCAGGATGGATTACTGCGGGGGGAGATTCGCGCTCGCATGAAACCCCTGGGTGATCTGGAAAGGCTCACTAACCGGATTATAGGTGGGACGGCTACCCCACGCGATTTATTCGCATTGCGCCAGGCGCTTGAGCGATTGCCTGAGCTTTCTCAACTCTTGCCAGCTTTTGATACTCCTTTAGTTCCAGTGCTGGCTGACTTCGATCTCTGCCTGGAGGAAATCGGGTTACTCCAGGCTGGGATCAGCGATGATCCACCGGCTACCTTACAAAATGTGGGTGTAATCCGGCCTGGTTTTTCTGCAGAGTTGGATGGGGTGGTGGAGAGATCGCAACATGCCCGCGAATGGATTGCCAATCTCGAATCCGTAGAACGCCAGCGAAGTGGGATCAAATCGCTCAAGGTTGGGTATAACAAGGTGTTTGGTTACTACCTGGAAGTAACCCAGGCAAATGCGAATTTAGTGCCAGCAGAATATATTCGAAAACAGACCCTGGTCAATGCCGAACGTTATATTACGCCGGAGTTAAAGGAATACGAAACCCTGGTGTTAAATGCTGAAGAACGAATTCACGAAATTGAGGCAAGAATATTCCGAGAGATTTGTACCCGTCTGGCTAAGTCAGCCGCAAAACTAATCGCTACTGCACGGGCGATTGCAGTGATCGATATTCTGGCTTCCCTGGCAGAAACAGCTGCGCTGGGTGGGTACACCCGCCCCGAGGTTTGTGACGAGGATCTCCTGGATATCCGTGAGGGCAGGCATCCGGTTGTCGAGAAGACCTTGCGAGGTGAGCGTTTTATCCCGAATGACGCAGAATTTGAAGATGGTGAGAGAGTCAGGATCATAACCGGGCCAAATATGAGCGGAAAATCAACTTACCTTCGCCAGGTAGCTTTGATTGTTTTAATGGCGCAGGTGGGGAGTTTTGTGCCAGCCCAGTCAGCCCGGATTGGCCTGGTAGACCGCATATTTACCCGGATCGGAGCGCAGGATGAAATCCATTCCGGGCAGTCAACCTTCATGGTTGAGATGGTCGAGACAGCCAATATTCTCCACCATGCAACACCTCGCAGCCTGCTCATCCTTGATGAAATCGGACGAGGCACCAGCACTTATGACGGAGTCTCGATCGCCTGGGCAGTTGTTGAATATCTACACAACCATCCACGTTTGCGCTCAAAGACTCTCTTTGCAACCCATTATCACGAGCTGACCCAGCTGGCTGATCTTTTACCCGGGGTCCGCAATTATAATGTCGCCGTCAGCGAAGCGGATGGGCGGGTTGTTTTTCTGCATAAGATTATCCCCGGGGGGGCAGATCGTTCTTATGGCATTCATGTGGGTCAGTTAGCTGGTTTGCCCAGACCTGTAATCCAGCGGGCGAGCGAGATCATGCATCAATTAGAGACTTCATCGGGGAAAGCCGTAAAAATAACCCCGGCTTCTCCGCAGCAGCTCGCTCTTTTCCCAGAGACCAATCCTTTGCTCGAGGAGCTAAAATCCCTGGACTTAAATTCAATCACTCCAATTGAAGCGCTAACCTGGTTATACACCTGGCAAAAACGCTTCAACGAGAAGAGTTGATCAATCTGCGGGTGAGCATGCTGCCGGCAATTGCACAAGCATCGGTGGGAAGAAAGTGATTTACCGAAGCATCGAATAGTATCTGGTAGTTTGGGGGAAAATCCTCATCTCCCAGCCAGGAGACAACCAGCAGGTGGACCTTAGGCAACAGGGAGAACTCGAAAGCGGCGTCGCCAAGCGAATAAGGAACACCTTTCAACTGGCTGGCAGCCCGCTCGAATCGAGCCAGGTCATTTTGGAATATCTTGGCAAGCTCTTTACCCGTATAGCCCTGAAATGCCTTGGAGTAAAAAAGGCCATCCTGTAAATTCGAGAACGAGATCCACTCGCCTGCCGGTTGAGCGCCGTCAGCCGTATGAAAATAATACAGGATCAAAGCTTGTTGTCCGGGATTCAGGGATTGATTGGAAGAAGAATCCACCATCTCGAATGCCGGGTAGCTGATAGTGATCTCATTATCCCAGAAAGCCAGGCGAAATTCACTCCTTCCATCTACGGGTTGGATGAATGTCGAATGGGTATTGTCTGCCAGAAGGTGCACATGGCGCTGGCGTAAGGCCTGGCGTAATTCATCTGCCCGGGCAGCGAGTTGGTTGATGTTCTTTTCCGCGGCAAGATTCCCCGGACTTTCTGGTTTTGGTTTCATTTTACCCTTCTACCGGTGGTTGGGATTGGATCACAGAACGAATTTCCTGAACAGAGGCAATGTGCTCGGCTTCATGCTCAAAGCTATCTGCTGCGACCCATTGCCAGAGTGGCTTGCCATTTAACCACGGATAGCGTTTCTCATCATTTAGCTCACGATCGGTGAACGCTTCCAACCGGCGGAGAGTCTGGTTGCGAACACCATGAAAATCTGTCAGGATGAGCTCGAGTGGTCGAGACCCATCATCTTCCTTCCAGCGAGCGTTGGTCGCATCAATCGTATCGCCCATGAAGTGAGCCGTTGTTGGTCTCTGTCCCTGGCGCAGCTGCCAGAGCAGCTTGACCAGCTCGGCCTCCCAACGCGCCAGATGGGCGAGTATATCCTTGATTGACCATTGGTCTTTAGTGAGCACTTCGACCATCGCCGCGTCTTCCAAATCTTCCACCAGCTCAAGAAAGGCCTCCCGGCTCTTTTCCAGTTTGTCGATCAGCTCATCTCTGATCATGTCAGGTCAATCTCCTGGGCAAACACTTGTAGAGCTTTCAGATGATCATCGGGTTTATCAAAACCACATGCCATCGTGTTCAAAGACAGATGGGTAGCACCAGCTGACTGCCAGCCCTGTATTATAGCCTGCCAATGAGCTGCTTTACCATCACCGTAAGAAAACCGCGCTTCTATACCAATGTTTTCTTTATTACGTCTGTTTTCAGTTAGGTATCGATCAAGTAACTCAAGACCGGGGACAGCCTCTAACGGTGTTTTGTAGTTCAGCATCCAGCCATCTCCTATCCTGGCTATTCGCCGGATGACCGCCTCGGCATGGCCTCCAAACCAGATTGGGATAGGTTTCTGTACAGGCAGCGGATTGATACCTGCGTCTGGAACTGTGTGCCAGCGACCCGAGAAATTTACCAGGGGTTGGGTCCATAGCTGGCGCAGAAGATCAACTTGCTCTTCAATGCGTTTGCCCCGGTTGTGGAAATCCTGGTTCAGGGAAATATACTCCACCGGGTTCCAGCCGAGCCCAATCCCCAGTCGCAGGCGTCCCTGGCTGAGCGCGTCCAGGCTGGCAGCCTGCTTGGCTACAAGGGCGGTCTGGCGTTGGGGGAGGATGACTACGCCGGTAGCAAATTCGATCGTGCGGGTGTGGGCTGCCATATAACCGAACAAGACGAATGGCTCGATGAAGGGATGCAAGTAGGTATAAGGTCCCATCCAGCCCTCCGGACGATCTGGGTTTGCACCCAGCACGTGTTCGTAGGCCAGGATGTGGGAAAAGCCGAGCGCTTCAGCTGTCTGAGCGTAATCCCGTATGGCAATCGGATCATGACCGTACTCGGTTTGAGGGTAGACAACACCTATTTTCATTATTTGCCTCCAGCTACTTCCCCAACTTGGGGTTAATTAACAACCTTCAGTATGAAATCCCTCACAGCCTGGTTGAATATTTCGGGTTGCTCGAGATTAACCAGGTGGCCCGCGCCTGGGATGATTATGAGTGTGGCTCCGGGAATACTCGCCTCCATCGTTCGGACTTCATCCAGGGAGATGAGCTGGTCGTCCATTCCATGCACGATCAAAGTGGGGACAGTGATATTCGGTAATGAGGCGGTCGAGTCAGTGCGGTCTCGCATCCCGAGCAGATCACCGGTGATGCCCTCGACCGACGTGGCGAGCATGATATCCATTACCACATCAACCAGGTCAGGTCGATACTTGTAGGTTTGAGAGGCCAGCATACGCTGGATCATCGATTGAGCAATCGCCGGCGCGCCGCCCTGGCGAACTATCTCAACTGCTTTATCCCGGTTGATTTTTCCCTCCGGTGTATCTGCAGATGCACGTGTGGCTGCCAAAATTAATCCCGC
>JBFYSV010000318.1:0-2633 GCA_041301185.1 Anaerolineae bacterium | reverse complement strand
TGCCCATGATCAAACCTCCATCGCAAAGAAAAATCCCTGGCGGGCAGATTCCTGCCAGCACCTTGATCGTTTTGGGCGTATATTTCGTTCTGGTGGCAGCAGCTTGCTCCGGGGGGGAGGCGCTGGTCAAGCCGCAACCCACGTCCACTGCGCTGCCTGCCACCCCGGTGCTGGTGCAGCAGATGAAAGCAGATATGGGGCCTTCGCCGGATGATGAGCCGTCGTGGGTCTTCCTGGACGATGACTTTGCGGATGCCAGCCAGGTAGAGAAAGGGGCAGAGGCGTTCCGCCTGGTGTGCGCCGCCTGCCACGGGAATGTGGGGCAGGGGCTGACCGACGAATGGCGGGCTACCTGGGCGCCGGAGGACCAGAACTGCTGGCAGTCCAAGTGCCACGGCAAGATTCACCCGCCGGACGGCTTTGAGCTGCCCCGCTTCTCGCCGCCCGTCAAAGGACCGATCATCCCGGCGATGTTCGATACAGCCCTCGATCTGTACCGCTATAACAAGGCAACCATGCCCTGGCACGCCCCCGGCAGCATGCGGGATGAGGAGTACTGGCAGGTGACCGCCTTCCTGGTGGAGCTGAACGGGATCGATCTGGGGGATACCGTCCTGGACGAGAGCAGCGCCGCCCAGGTCTCGCTAAAACCGTAGAACTAGCCTGCGAGCTCTGCGGTGATTCCTTTCGGTGCAGACTTCACCGCCAGCACATACAAACCAAACAGCCCGGTGAACACGATCGCCATACAGACGGGGATCACCTCCAGCGAATACTGGCGCGCCAGTACCCCCACCGTGCTGGGGATGACCGCGGTTCCTAAACCTGTGGCAGCGATTTGGATGCCGATGGTATTGGCTGCAAAATTGGCGCCTACCCGTTGGCTGGTGCCCGACATAAAAGCCGGGAAAATGGGGGCGATGGAAAAGCCGATCAAAGCCACTGCCAGCAGATTTGCCGCCTCGGACGGATTCCAGCTCAGCAGCAGTGTGCCTAGCAAGGCTCCCGCCAGACCTCCCAGCACCAGGAGATTGACCCCAATCCGTTTGGCGTATAAACCTGCCACCACTCGTCCAATGGTAAAGGTCGCCCAATAGCTGCCGACCCATAGCCCCGCCACCGCCGGGCTGATGCCGCGCGACTCTACCAGCAGGCTGTACGTCCACGTTCCGAACGATACTTCTGCCCCGACGTACAGAAAAAACAGCAGCGCGCTCAGCCACACCCGCGGCTGGCGCAAAGTCTCGCCCAGCGGTGTTTTGTAATCGGTCAGGCGTTTCGGCTCAATACTCCCGGCAGGCGCCTTGGTTTTATCCCACATTGCCAGGGTCAGGACAAAGCAGGCTGCCAGCACCAGCTGGAAACCGCCCACGATCCGGTATCCCACCCGCCAGGAATCGAGGGCTGTCAATGTAATGGTCATGATGATGGGACCGAGGGTGACACCGATGCCATAGCTGGCGTGCAGCCATTGCATCAATCCCTCGCCAAAATGCGCTGCGACATAGGTGTTGAGACCGGCATCAATTGCGCCCGCCCCCAGTCCGGCAACCAGGCCCAGCAGGACCATCATCCACCACTCCGGGACGAGGGTATAGCCGATCAGCCCCACGCCGGTCATGGCGCAACTGGATGCCAGGACGATGCCAACGCCCAGTCGCGCAATCAGCGGACCGCTCAAGAAACTGGAGATCAGGTAACCCGTCACACTGGCAGTAATCAGCATCCCAACCGCATCCAGTGGGATGGAAAAATCTGCCCGGATCGAGGGCCAGGCAACCCCTAATAAACCGTCTGGCATTCCCAGGGCGATGAAGGCAATATACGCCAGTAGAACCAAACCGATTTTCGGATAATTCCTTACTTTGACCCAAATTCCCATTCGTGATTTCCAATCATTCAAAGATTCTTTACTCTGTATGTTATCGGGTACTATTATCACCGCCCGCCCCATTATATATGATCGCAAAAGACCCTGGAATTCTTGCTACATTCTTGGTGACTTGCTTGACAATTTTCGCTAATAGGTGTATCTTCAATGTAGATACACCCAGGAGGTGGTGGCATGAAAACCCGTATGCAGAAATGGGGCAACAGCCTGGCTTTACGCATTCCCAGGTCATTCGCAGTCGAAGCCGGCCTGGAACAAAATTCATCGGTGGAGATTTCCCTGGTGGATGGGAAACTGGTTATCTCAGCCTTGAAAGCGCCTGAATTTAGCTTGGAACAGTTTCTGGCACAGGTGAGCGATGAAAACTTACATCGCGAAGTAGATACCGGACCAGCCGAGGGGGGTGAGGTGTGGTAGCTCAGGAGTACGTTCCGCAGAGAGGTGACGCGGTATGGATTACCTTTACTCCACAAGCCGGTCATGAACAAGCCGGTCGTCGACCGGCGGTAGTACTCTCCCCGCAAGCCTATAACGGTAGAGTGGGGCTGGCGATTCTTTGCCCGGTGACAAGCCAGGTGAAGGGCTATCCCTTCGAGGTGAGCCTACCCGCCGATTTGCTAGTAGCAGGCGTGATCCTGTCAGACCAGGTAAAGAGCCTGGATTGGCGGGCGCGCAATGCGGAGCTGATTTGTACTTTACCACCGGATACAATGCGTGAAGTGTTGGGGAAACTGGGTACCTT
>JBFYSV010000317.1:0-27259 GCA_041301185.1 Anaerolineae bacterium | reverse complement strand
GAAATGCTCAGCATGAATAGCTTCCCTCGCGCAGACAGGGCGCGCATTGGCTTACGTTCAAAGCGGCTGCCAGCTCCAGATCAGCCGATCGGCCGCGCTCGATCAACTCTAATCCCGATCCGCAGCCCTGTAAGGTTTCTAGAAGTACGTATTGGAATCGGGTATAAGCTGCGACAGCCAGTTCAGCCTCGGGCGAACGCAATCCGCTTAAGTGCGCAATGATACCGCCGGCGCCTATCAGATCTTCCAGAGCGAAGCGCAAGCCCCCGTTGTTCCAACGCTCTCCAGCTGGGATGAGACTGATGTGACGTCCGAGACTTTGCGCCTGATGGGCTACAGCTGCAGCGTTGCGTAAGCAACCGGTGAAGGTGGGAACATCACCCGTCTCCAGGCTCAATGCCGACCCATTTGGGGAGGGCAGTACCAGGCGTGTGCCACTAGGGACGCTCAGCAGTGTAGAAGGCGAGAGTGCATATCCATGAATGTTCTCATCACCCCACATTGCCAACTCCGCCTGGAGGCTACTGGCTAAGGCCATGGCACGCTTGTCCTTCCATTGGCAGGGATATATAAGTGCCCCTCTGGCTGCAGCGATGTCCACGCAGGTCGAAAAGGATAGGACGTCGACGATGATAATGACTTCACTGGTTTCGCGCAGGGCCGCAATCCCCTCCAACCCCCACTCGCAGCGAACATAGACCGAAGTCATTGCTGGTTAAGCTCCCAGATGATCCTGAGCCCGTCCAGGGTGAGCCAGGGAGCCTGGATCTGGATGACATCTGTCTCGCGGGCAATGATCTCGGTCAGCCCGCCCGTTCCGATCACTTTCATCTCCGGGCCAAGCTCATTGCGGAAGCGGGCGACCATGCCTTCCACCAGGGCGACGTAGCCGAAGATCAGCCCAGACTGCATGGCATGCACAGTGTTGCGCCCGATGGCTGCCGGTGGGCGCTGCAGATCTACGCGGGGTAGCTTGGCGGTGTGCAGGAAAAGCGCTTCAGAGGCAATCTGGATGCCCGGGGCTATGGCTCCACCCAGGTATTCGCCTTTGGCAGAGATGCCGTCAAAAGTGGTGGCAGTGCCGAAATCGACCACGCATGCCGGACCGCCATACAGTCGTTGGACGGCAGCCGCGTCGACGATGCGATCTGCCCCAACTGCGCGCGGATCTTCATACAAGATGCGCACGCCGGTCTTCACACCGGCGTCCACCACCAGGGGCTTCATGGCCAGGTAGTTGTGACAGGCTTCCACCACCTTGCCAGTCAGGGGCGGCACAACCGAGGCCAGGCAAATACCGGTCAGCTCGGTGGGGAGGCGCCCGGCGTGGGAAAGCAGCCCCAATAGCTGCAGTCCGTACTCATCGGGCATGCGGTCGTGGACGGTTGCCAGGCGCCAGCGCGGTCCCAGCGTCTCGCCATTGTACAATCCCAGGGTGATATTGGTGTTACCGATATCGATAGTGAGTAGCATATCCGCTCCAGGGCTACTTAGTGGGGCCTGGTCCATCAGGTGGTTCGTCATACTTACTGTCTTTTTTAACGAAATACGCCAGGGCAGCGATGACCAGGGCGACAGCCGCACCAAAGCCAAGCAAGTCTAGGCGCTTATCCCAATTTGCCGCTTGTCCCAAGAAGATCACACTCAGAACGACGACCAGGATGCTGATCAGTTTACCTTTCAGACCTTCGAAGTCATGGATTCTTAACCAGGCTGGTAGGTCGACTCGATCGTTTATGAAGAGCTCATACAGCCCCACGGAGATTATGTAAAACACAGCCGCCAGAAGGAAAAGATCGATGACTTCGATAAATGTCAGGATTAGTGATTTCTCTATTGTTCCATCGACGCTGAGTTCAGTCAACGACTCGGCGAGGAGATAAATTATCTCCAGCCCGCCGTAGAGCAAGAGGACCAGGGAAGCAATCAAAGATCCTACTACAGCAATGATGATCGAGTAGCGGCTGCCAGTTAAGATTCGTTCGAACATATCCACCTCGCATGGACGGGATAGGTAAAGGATAACCTGGAGAGATGATTCTAAGGTTCCACGACCAGGTTGTCAATCAGGCGGGTCTTGCCGAGGTAGACCGCCATCGAGAGCAGGGCGCGGCCCGAAACAGCGCCCTCGATCTCCTGCAGGGTTTGCGGGTCGGCGCAGGAGACGTATTGCAGGCGGGCCAGCGGCTCGGCATTGATGGTCGCAGACATCACCTGGCGCAGGCGCCCTGCATCCCGCTCGCCGGCTTCCCAGGCAGAGCGGGATGCACCCAGGGCGCGCGAGAGCACCGTGGCGGCCTGCCTCTCGGCAGGGCTTAAGTACGCATTGCGGCTGGACATTGCCAGCCCATCCTGCTCGCGCATGATCGGGCAGACCACTACCTGCACGGGGAAATCCAGGTCGCCCACCATCTGCTGGATCACCCGCGCCTGCTGGGCATCCTTCTGCCCGAAATACGCTCGATCGGGCTGGACGGCGTTGAACAGCTTGGCGACGACCGTGGTCACCCCGCGGAAGTGGCCCGGGCGCATTGCCCCTTCCAGAGGCAGGGTCACCTCTTCCACCGTGACCCAGGTCTGGTAGCCGGGAGGGTACATAATCTCGGGGGTGGGCGTCCACACCAGGTCGGCGCCGGCGCTCTCCAGCAGGGATAGGTCACGCGGCAGGTCGCGCGGGTAGGCTGTCAAATCTTCGCGGGGACCGAACTGGGTGGGGTTGACAAAGATGCTGACCACCACGCTAGAACATTCGAGGCGGGCGAGGCGCACCAGCGAGAGGTGACCTTCATGCAGGTAGCCCATGGTAGGCACCAGACCGATAGGTGCAGGCAGGCGCAGGCGGGCGAGGCGCAGATCGGGGATTGTGGAGACAGTTTGCATTGCAATATCCTGCGAGAGGCGAATTAGTGTGGGATAGTATAACTAGATAAAGATTCTGCCGGGGCTGGAGAGAGCGCCTTCACCAGCTGCCAGACCAGGTAATTGACCGGGGTGGGTACCTCGGCTTGCTCGCCGGCGCGGACGATCGCCCCGCAGATGGCGTCTATCTCGGTAGGCATGCCGCGCTCTATGTCTTGCAGCATAGAAGAGCGGTTGGCAGCTGTTCGCAGGGCGGTTTCCTCGACCATGGTGATCGGGTCATCGTAGGGCAGGCGCAAACCCTGAGCAGCGGCGACCGAGGCTGCCTCGCGGGCGAGGGACATCATCGTGGAGCGGGCGGTGGGGCGGTTGAGCAGCTCGCCGTTGGTCACCCGCAGTAGGGCGGTCAGGGGGTTAATGGCGGCATTGATCACCAGCTTGCCCCACAGGAGCACATCCGGGTCGGGCGCATCTTCGACCGTGAAACCGGCAGCGCGCAGCGCGTCCGCCAGCGGGTCGAGCTTGAAATGCACGCCGATCGAGATCACCCCCTCGCCGCCCGCCACTACCTTCCCCGGATGCATCAGGTTTGCACCCAGGGTGGTGACGCCCAGGGCAACCCGTGGCGCACCGAGGATCTCCACCAGGATCTCGCGATTGCCGACCCCATTCTGCAGGGTGAGCGCCACACCACCCTTGCTCAGGCATTGCTTGAGCTGCTGGGCGGCGCGGCGGGTTTGCCAGGATTTGACCAGCACCAGGGCATAGCGCATGCCACGGCATTGCGCCGGGTCGTCGGCGACCTGGACGGGGTAGGTGTGCTGGCTGCTATCCGCTTCGACCAGGGTAACGCCCTGGTCGCGCAGGGCTTGTAGCCCGGCGGGCCAGCTGCCCAGCATGAGAACATCCTTCCCGGCGGCTGAGAGGCGGGCGGCAAATAGGCAAGCCATGGCGCCGCTGCCGACGATGAGTATGGGGGGTGAGGCGGGTGTCATGGATGTAACCTCCTCAAAAATATGATCTCCTTAGCGCAGGGCATCCAGAAAGCTCTGCCACTCTTCATCGAGCATTTCGACAGTGTGCTCTGCGGAGGGGAAAGTTTGCTGGCGGACCTCATCGATGTAAGCCGAGAAGGCGCGCTTCATCTCGCTGTGCAGGTCGGCATATTTCTTGACGAATTTGGGGGTGAAGCGCTCGAACAGGCCCAGCAGGTCGTGGGTGACGAGCACCTGCCCGTCGCACCCCGCGCCGGCGCCAATGCCGATGGTGGGTATCTCCAGGCGCTGCGAGATGAGGCTTGCCAGGCGCGCCGGCACGGATTCGAGCACGATGCTGAAGCAACCAGCTTCCTGCAACAGCAGGGCGTCTTCCAGCAGGCGGCGGGCGGCGGCAACCTCCCTCCCCTGGGGGCGGAAGCCGCCCAACTGGTGGACACTTTGGGGGGTCAGCCCCAGGTGCCCCATCACAGGGATGCCTGCGGAGACAATCGCCCGAACCACATCCAGGCGCTCGCGGCCGCCTTCCAACTTGACCGCGTCCATGCCGGCCTCTTGTAAGAAACGACCGGCGTTGCGCAGCGCATCTTGCACCGAGACCTGGTAAGACATGAAGGGCATATCGCCGATCAGTAGGGAATATTGAGCACCCCGGGCGACCGCTTTGCAGTGGTGGAGCATATCCTCCATGGTGACCGGCAGGGTGTTAGGATAACCCAGGACGACCATCCCCAGCGAATCGCCAACCAGGATAGAATCAATGCCCGCCTGGTCCATCGCCAGAGCAGTCGGGTAATCGTAAGCGGTTAGTACAGTGATGGGATCGTGGCGCAGTTTCTTGCGCCGAAAGGTGAGCGTGGTGACTTTTTTGCGCTCGCCTGAGGCGAGCGGGGCATCGGGCGGGGTGGTGGTCATGGTACCCTCCTTGGGTAAGGTAGAGTCCGCTATCAGGGGAGTGGACTGTTAGATCAGGATCGTATGTCCCGGTCGGTGCTGATCCGGGCTGTGGTAGATTATCATGGAAAAATTGTTATTTGACAAGATGTTGGGGCGAAGCATTTGCAAAAAATTGTTTAGGGACATAGGAGATCGTTGAGCAAATGCTTCGCCCCTACTCATAGCCCATGCGGGTCAGGTACGGCCCGAATTTGTCTGCCAGGACAGCCTGCTCTGCGGGGCTGAGCCGCTGGCGAAAGCGCCCGATCTTGCCCTTGTTGAAGTGGATGCCTTTCTGGGTCGCTTGCTTTTTCTCAGCCCGGACCTGTTCGGGGCGGTACTTGTCCAGCACGGCGCGCAGGGCATGGGCACTGCCGTCCAGTCCCAGGAAAGCTACCAGGCGAGCGGCCTCGCGATCGTAGTCGGTGAGCAGGTCTTCGTAGCGGGAGTGCAGAGCCAGGTCGCAGGCGCTCCAGGCCTCCCAGATATGCAGGTATTCGAGCATGAAATCGACGGCTTTGTCGAAATCGGTCAGGTGCGAGAAGGCGTTGGTGCGGCCTTTTTTCAAGGCGCGCTGCCCGTTATCGAAGGCGGACAGCAGTGCATCGCGCGGGTCGCGGTAGATATAAGCGGTGCGCAGCATACCGCGGCGGATAAGCTGCAGTGCGAAGGGGGTCGGCCCGGCGTGGGCTTTGATGGCAAAGGTGTTGCCCAGCAGGGAGGGCGGCAGGACTGCCAGCAGACGCGGGGTGGTGAGAGCGCCGATATTGCAGTTAACCTCGGTCAGCACCCGCCCCAGGTGGTAACTGCGGCGGATCTGGCGGGCATCCTGCCCGCCGCTGGCGGTGACCAGGTCGTGGGTCAGGTTATAGTACCAGCCGGAGCCGGCGCGCGGCATGCCGACGGAGAGGATGATCATGGGGTTAATTATAAAGCGAAAGAGGAAGGTAAAATCAGTGCATTCGATAAAAGAACTGAGGGAGGACTGAGTGCCGTGAAACCCACCCTGCTTATTTAACCAATCTTCTTCCTCAACAACAGCACCGCCACCAGGGCGATCAGATTGAAGAAGATGGCTGCCAGGCTGCTCAACAGCAGTCCGGGCAGCTCGCCAGAAGCCAGCCCCAGGCTGTAGAGCGGGGTCGCCAGCAATGCCCCCATGGCGCGCCCCAGGGAGTGCCCGGCGATACTGGTTGCCAGCAAAGTTGCCCGCGCCGCGGGCATGATCTCAGTCATCATCGGGATGGCGCTGACGATGGTGAACTCGAAGCTAATATAGAACAAGAACAATCCCACCAGCGCCCCGGGCAGCGACCTTCCCAGCAGGGGCAGCGCCAGGGCTGCCAGGCAGTTCAGCAGCAACCCCACCGCCACCGAGTTTGGCTTTCCCAGGCGGTCGGTGAAACCCACCGAGAACGTCTCGCCTGCCAGCTCGGATATCCCGATCACCGCCGCCGCAGCACCCAGGGCTGCGATTTTAAGACCAAAGGAGTCTTCCAACCACACCCCAAATACCAGGTTGATGATCTCGTTGGCAGTGCTGATAAACAGGCCTACCGAAAGCCCGAGCAGAGCCGGGGGATAGGTCAGCACGGCCCGCAGGTTGCGCCAGAACCTCGCCTGCACTGGATCGGGGTTCGGATCGCGCGGTAGCATCCAGGCGATCGCCAGTAGAGATACCGCCCCCAGGATGAACAGTAGCGGGAATGGAGCCAGCCATCCCCACCTGGTAATCAGGAAGCCCATTACGGGAACACCCAAGAAGAAGCTCAGGGACCAGCCGTATTCGGTGATCGCCATCGCCCGCCCGCGGCGCTCATAGGGCACGCGGTCGCCCAGGTAAGCCTGCATAGAAGGGTCAAAGACGTATTTTCCCAGCATGGTCAGCAGCAGGGTCAGGATAAACACCGGGTAGGTGGGCCAGAAAATAACCATACCCGTGCCAATGGTGAAGAAAACCAGCCCGAGCAGCATGCCGGTCTTGCGCCCGCGGCTGTCTGCCACCACCGCCAGGAAAGGCCCCACCACCCCGCCCAGCGAGCGCAGGGTCACTGCCAGGCCCATGGCGGGCAGGTCCACCCCCAGGCCGCGCCCGAACACTGCCAGGAAAGGGTAGACCATGCGGTGCATGGTGTTCAGCCCGACGCGGATCAGGGTGAAGACCGGTATCTGGAAGCGGAGTGAGGCTTTCAATGAATCACGAAGAGTTACTTACCTGCCCGCTCGAGCTGGAACAGCCAGCGGGCAAATTGGGCGGCAGCCAGTAAGGTCAGCAATAGCAGACCGCTGAAGAAGAGCTGGATGCGCCAGGCGTCCGAGTTTAGGATGGGCGCCGGCGGGTGCATTACATTGGGAGTATTGGTTAAAGCCAGGATCAGGGTAATGAAATAGGCAATATTGGCAGCCGAGGCCCAGGCCGGATCTTCTAATAGCGCCACGCCGGTTTGAAGGAGCAGCCCGCCCACTGCGAAAACAATCGCCAGCCGCCAGCGCGGCTCCGCCAGGAACAGGCCGTTCCAGTTGGTCTGCATTGCCCACATCGAGATCGGCAGATAAGTGATCCAGAAAAACAGCCCGCTGCGGCCCAGCGCCCGCGACCAGCGATGCAGGCTTTCTCCTCGCAAGATGAGGCCAATGGCTCCAAGGACTGCCGCCGCCAGGAAGCATGCCAGCGCCGCCCACACCCAGGCGCCGTGCAGGTAGACCACGCGCACATTGGCCCCCAGGGATTTCTCGGCGGGTCCCAGCAGGGTGAAACCAGCAGCCGCCACCAGCAGAATCCCGAACCAGGTGAGCGGAGATCGCAAAATCCTAGCCAGCATTTGCTACCTTTTGTTTTGCAGGTTTTTGCAGCTCCCAATTGCGCCACAGGCGTGCCATCTGCCAGGCAGCCAGTGCCAGGAGCAGCACCAGCCCGGCGAAGTAGAGCTGGATTCCAGTGGCTCCCGAACCAAAAATCGGCGATTCGGGGTGCAGTACGGTGTCGGCGCTACGCAGGCCAGCCAGCAATGCCACACCAAACACCAGGTTCGCCAGAGATGCCCAGACGGGAGGGAAGAACGACACGCCTACTTGCAGCAGCACCCCCACAATGGCGAAGTTGAGCGGCACCCGGAAGCGCGGCTCGTCCAGGAACAAGCCGTTCCAGTTGGCCTGCATCACCAGCAGCGACATGGGCAGGAACGCCAGCCAGAAGACGATCGCAGTCCGTCCCAGAGCCAGCGACCAGTGGTGCAGCGCGGCCCGGCGGGAGACTAACCCTGCCAACCCTACCAATGCAGCGGCGGCAAATGCAATCAGGGCTGCCCAGACCCACGCCCCGTGAAAATACACCAGGCGGGCGTTCATTCCCAGGGTTTTCTCCAGCGGCGCGAAGGCCGCCGCAGCCAGGGTGGCAGCCAAAAATAAAATAAACCACAATCCAGGTGACCTGCTCACAAGCTGGAATTTTACCCTATCTTGGGCTGCAATCAGGCAGTTTTCTGGCGGGTATTTGAGGAATTCAGGTGTCACATCCGGGATCGCGGCAGCACCTGCGGGTTGGCAGGGTTTTCTATTGATTTTTATGTCATAATAGAGGTGCGGTACCGGCGATAGAAACCATCATGAAGCGCATACCCTCCGGAAATCCGGGCAGATGGCCAACAAAGCGATCCACTCTTGGGCAAGCATTGCCGTAATCTGGATATCCTTGCTTGCAGCCTGCAACCAGGGCTGGCAATCAGCAGCCGCACCCTTGGCTACCTATGCCGCGCCCCTGCCTGAAGCGACCGGTACCAGCAGCCCTTCACCCCAGCCCACCCCCACAATAACAGAAATCTCCCCAACCGAATTGCCGGTGTCCAGTGAGACGCCCCTGGCAGGTCACGAGACTGCCCTGGTGGTGCGCGTCCTGGACGGGGATACGGTTGAGGTGCTTCTGGCTGGCGAGACGCTCCGCCTGCGCTATATCGGCATTGACTCTCCAGAAGACGGGCAGCCCTTCTCAAGCGAAGCAACCCAAGCCAACCGCCAACTGGTGGAAGGCAAGAAAGTGTTGCTGGAGAAGGATGTTTCCGAGACCGACCGCTACGACCGCCTGCTGCGCTACGTCTACTTGCTGGATGGGACGTTCATCAACGCCGAGTTGGTGCGGGCAGGCTACGCCCGGGCGGCAGCTTACCCGCCGGATACCCGCTACCAGGATTACCTGGAGAGCGTGCAGCAAGAAGCCAGCCAGGCCGGGCTGGGTGTCTGGGCGCTGCCTCTCGCCAGTGATACGCCTGCCATCCGCGAGGCATCTATCAGCCCAACCGCCGAGCAACCATCCAGTAGATCATCCGAGCTGGTAGCGCTGGTTGTCATCGACCCGGGGTGCTCGCAGTTCAACGCCCCAGGCGATGACAATGCCAACAAAAACGAAGAATATATCTGCCTGACCAACCAGGGCGCTGCGCCAGTTGAAATGGAGGCTTGGTGGCTCCACGATGAGTACGGCTGGCGCTATACCTTCTCCGCTTTCAGCCTGGCAGGTGGGGCGAGCGTGCGCATCCATAGCGGATGCGGCAACGGCACCCCTGACGACCTGTACTGGTGCAGGGACGAGACCGCCATCTGGAACAACGGCGGGGATTGCGCCACCCTGCTGGATAGCCAGGGGGTGATCGTCCACCAGTATTGTTATAAGGACTAATTTACTGACGAAGAAAGGCACAACAATGAACACACCTCAACCCGCAAAAACGCCCCTCTTGATTGCCTGGATCGTTGTGCTGCTTACCTCGACGCTACCCAAGGTTATCCTGCAAGAAGTTTTCGGCCAGACCATCTCCATGGACATGCAGGCGGTCATGTCGCTCAGCGTGATCTTCATCGCGCTGCTGGCGAGCCTGGTCTGGCAACCGCTGCGCGGATTGCGCCCTTTCCTCATCCTGTTCGTGGTGCTGGTTACCAGCCAGTGGCTGGTTTTTACTCGCATCGACAAGCTGCCTTTCTTTCGCGACCGGCTGCAAAACCCCTCTTTTGGCGTGTACATACTGGCGGAGATGTCGCTCAATCTGATCGTCACCCTGCTGATGATCGGCACTTTGCTGCTGATGAGGAAAAAGCCGGCGGATTTCTACCTGGCACGCGGCGACATCGCCGCGCCTGTGGAACCGGTGCGCTGGATGGGCGTCAAGCAGGGCGAGCGCTGGAACAAGTTTGGCGCTCTGATGACAGTCTTGATCAGCCTGGGCACGCTGGCCTTCCTGATCCTCGCCGGGTGCCCGTCGCCGGACATCGTTATCCTGGTGCTGCCCTTCCTGCCAGCGGTGCTGCTGGCGGCGGCTCTCAACGCTTTCAACGAGGAGGTCACCTACAAGGCTTCATTCCTCTCCGTGCTCGAGAGCCCGGTAGGGCCGCGCCAGGCGCTGTATATGGTGGCGGCGTATTTCGGCATCGGTCATTACTACGGCGTGCCGTACGGCATCATCGGCGTCCTGCTGGCGGGATTTCTGGGCTGGTTTCTGGCGAAATCGATGCAGGAAACGCGCGGCCTGTTCTGGGCCTGGTTCATCCATTTCTGGCAGGACGTGTGGATTTTTTCCTTCATGGCGATCGGCTCGATCGTCCCAGGAGGCGGATAGAGGGGTATGCCGGTACAAGGGTCATTCTGGGGAGGCCTGTCGATGCGAAGAGCGGCGCAATTCCTGAGTTATCTATCAGCGCTGTGCGGGATCTTGTTAGCCATCAAATCCCCCTCCGGGTTGCTGGGCGGGATGCTGTGGCTGCCCAAGCTGTGGGCGGGGGCCTGGGCGCCCTTCCTGGCGATCGCCGGCGGGCTGGGGACTGTCCTGGGGTTGGCCAGGGGAGAGCCGTCTGCCGTTTGGCCTGGTTTGCTGGGGGCCTTGCTGGGAGCGCGCCAGGTGCGGTCTGTGATCGGACAGCGGGCGCCATTTGAGGATGCATTTGGCCCGGATTGGGAGCAGCGCATCCCGGCTGACCTGCGCCTCAGATTGGGAGACAAGCGCTACCGGCTCGTTCAGCCACCTCCGGCGATTGTGCCGGTCAGGCAGGATTTGTTCCTTGGGGAGAGCAGCGTTGGTGAGCCATTACTGGCTGATCTCTACGAGCCGCCTCTGGACGTTCCTCAAACCGGACTGGCAGTGCTCTACCTGCACGGCACCTTATGGCAGGCTGTTGATAAGGGCTTCCTGGTGCAGCCTCTCTTCCAGCGCCTGGCAGGGCAGGGATACGTGATCTTAGACCTGGCTTACCCGCTGGCACCCCAAGCGGACCTGTTTGACATGATGGCGGGTGTCAAACAGGCGATTGGCTGGTTGAAGCGCTGCAGTGCTGAGTTGCATATAGACCCCGCAAAGATTGTATTGATGGGGGCTTCCGGTGGCGGGCACCTGGCGTTGCTGGCAGCCTATACCCCCAATCAGCCTGCGTTTCAAGCACAAGCGATGAGGGAAGACACCTCGGTTTGCGGGGTGATCTCGCTATACGGGGTTACCGACCTGGAGGCCTTTTTTCACGAGTACGGGCTGGCAAACCCCAACCAGCCCGAGACCAGCACCCAAATCCGGGACGAGCTGCGACCGAGGCTGCACGACCGTACCGCCCTGGAGCGCTGGTTGACCCGCAAGCGCATCTTCCCAGCTTACCGCCACGCCAACCTGCCGGGAGGGGCGCTGCTGCTGGTCTACCTGCTGGGGGGGACGTTGAAGGAGGTACCCGAGCGCTACCGCCAGTGCTCGCCCATCCAGCATGCCGGTCCGGGATGCCCGCCGACGTTACAGTTTTCCGGGAGTGAGGATTTTGTCATTGACGCTTCACACGGCAAGCGTTTGCACGAGAACTTGTGTGATGCGGGTGCAATTTCGTTGTATGTGGAATATCCGCAGACCGTTCACGCTTTCGATCACTACTTCGGCGTTTCGCGACGGGTGGCGCCTGCCGCGCAGGCTGCGGCGTATGACATCGAGCGCTTCCTGGCTTTGCTGGTGTGATACCAAATTTTTGGTTGCCAGATCCATTCAAGCTGCCCGGATCAATGTTTTCAACCAGAGTAAACCCAAACTGATCAATAAAAATCTCGATTATAGGATAAAATAAATCCGAATTATCGTTTTACCGATAATCCTATCGGTGGTTCCGGTTCTGACTGCTGTCCGCCAGATCCCGAGCAATTACGTTGGCATCCTACTCAATAATTTGTAGGAGTTACGCACTTCAGGGGAAATTGGGGGAGTTTGGGCTCGCGAAGCCCGCCCAAACTCCCCCATAACCCCACCAACTGCGTAAGTTCTAAATTTATTCTGTTTTCAACAAAATATAGGAGTCTAAAATGCAGAACTTGAGCTTACCAAAAATAGTTGTTGTGATTTTTGCTCTCATGGCAGGTGTTTTCCTTGCCTTTGCCTGGCCAGCCACGATCGCGGCCAATAGTCAGGCTGCTGCAGAGAGCGCCAGGGCACCAGTCGGCACGGGTTTTACCTACCAGGGTCGCCTGGAGTTCGACGGAAGCCCGGCAAACGGAGACTATGATTTTGAATTCGCCCTGTATGACCAGGCAATCGACGGGACTCAGGTTGGATTTACGGTCACACTGGACAACATCAGTATCAATGAAGGCTTCTTCAGCGTGGAGCTGGATTTTGGGACCAGTGCATTCGGAGGTGGCGAGCGCTGGCTGCAGATCACTGTCCGTCCGGGAAGCAGCGCAGGGGTGTACACATTCCTCAGTCCGCGCCAGGAGATCACCCCCGCACCCTATGCTCTGGCACTCCCCAATGTTTATACCAATGAGGGCACTAATTTTGTTGGCATTGGTCGGGATTTTCGTATCTCTGGCAATGAGGTATTCGGTGTCCGTTATACGGGTAGTCCGAACCAGTATGGCGGTATGTACGTGGAAACCTCCGACTCCGGTGGCTGGCCTTTCTATGGTTATGCCACCAATGGTTCCTTTCGAGCCTGGACTTACTATAACGGCACCACTGGTGAGTGGAGTCTTTACAACGCTGGGATCCGGTTAAAAGTGCCCGCCTCGGGTGGACTGCGCATCGGGCCAGCCTTGAATTACAGCCTGGTGATCAGCAACACCACCGGCAGTGATGGCATCCGTATCCTGGACACCGGCGATGACAGCATCCAGATTGGGAGTCCACCCGACGTTGCCAATTACGGTGTGTATATTCCCAGCCCGGGTGTCTCTACCTACGGTCTATGGTCGAACACTGCTAACGCCAGCGGGGAGTGGGCGCTATACTCGGTTGACAATATCCAGGCTGGGAACGTAGTCGCCAGCGCCTACTCGCTCGTCACGCAGGTGACCGGGCCTGACCCACTCTCGCCTGGAGACCTGGTCGCCGTAACCGGGGTGACAGAGCCGATCTCGGGTGGCAGCACGCCCATGCCGCAAGTTCGCCTGGCAGATGCAACCACCTTTAATGGTGTGATCGGGGTGGTGAAGAGCCGCATGGTATACGAAGTCGCCCCGGGGAAAGAAGCCGAGGGCGATATGTCCATGCACAGCGCCGAAGGGGCTGCCCAGCCTGGAGAGTATGTCTCCCTGGTGATATATGGCGTCGCTCAGATCAAGATCGATCCGAATACCAGCTTCACGGCTGGTGAGCGGCTGACTGCCTCGGATCAAGCCGGGCGAGCGCGACCACTGCAGAAACAGGAGATCAATGGCATGCAGGTTGTTGAAGGCGCAGCAGTGATCGGCATCGCCCTGGAGGCACCGGTTGAAGGTCAGGACACTATCCCTGTGTTTGTCACTCTACGCTAGGAGGCGAGCATGTCCAGAAAGATGACGATTTTCTTAACGGCTTGTATCCTATGTCTGGGGGTCGTGTCAGTCACCCTGGTGGGGATCCAGGCCGCTCCAGATAACCCCAACGCTGGATTTTCACTCCCCTGGTGGACAATCGACACCGGGGGTGGTTCCAGCCAGGGTGAGTCCTATTCCTTGAGCGGTTCCATCGGCCAGGCGGATGCAAGTCGCCTCGCGGGTGGAGCCTACACTCTGACGGGCGGATTCTGGAGCAGTGCACAGGCGACACCGTCCCCCACGGCAACAGACACGCCTACACCGACTGCAACGAGCACATCCACACCAACCTCGGATTATACGACCTTCCTGCCGATCATCATACACTAGCCACATTGCCGGAAGCTAAAAATGACCTGACGGGTCTGGGCTGGATACTTTCCCGCCCTTCATTGCCTGACCAGAACGAAGACATCATGCAATGCTGTGCGAATAGACCCGTCAGGTCTGCCCATTCATCCGTAACGATTATTATGTATAATCCTATTCATGTCCTCCCCCTACAAACTCTCCCCCTCCGAGCTGACTTTCTTATGGGATGAATGCCCGCGCTGTTTCTACCTCAAGCAGGTGCATGGCATCACCCGCCCGGCAGCACCCTTTCCCAAGATCTTCGGGCGCATCGACAAGCTGATGAAAGCCTTCTTCCAGGATCAGCCTACCAGCGAGGTTGCCCCGGCCTTGCCAGCGGGCAGGGTGCGCTTTGCTGAGCGCTGGGTCACCTCGGCTCCCATCGAGCTGCCCGGCCGCGCCAGCAGCGCCTATATCCGGGGTGTCTTTGATACCGCCATCGAGTTCGATGACGGCAGCTATGGGGTGGTCGATTTCAAGACCTCTGAGACCAAGCCGGAACACGCCGCCTTTTACAGCCGCCAGCTACACGCTTATGCTTATGCGTTGCAAAACCCGAAGCAAGGAGCCTTTGCCCTCAGCCCAATAACCCGCCTGGGGTTATTGAGCGTTGAGCCGGTCGCCATGGAGCGCGCCGTGGATGGTCGCCTGGCTTACCTGGGTACGGTTACCTGGTTGGAGATACCACTCCAACCGGAAGGTTTCCTGGCGTTCATCGATGCGGTCTTGCAGGTGCTGGACCGACCCGAACCCCCTGACCCAGGCCCCACCTGCACGTACTGTCTGTACCGCCTGAAAAGCCGGGAGCACGGGTTGTAGAAGTCGGCTGGGAAATTCCGGCAGCCCATTCCATCCGGGAAAGACATCCAAGCAACCTGCTTTGCATATGTGATAGGTCGCTGCAAGAAAATATATGCTATACTGGTTTACGGGTGTAAAAATAGACCGCCTGCACCGTAGCCGGCCTTCGCAGAAACACAAAAGCTCCTGCCCCCACAGATGCAGGGCTTTTGTGTTTAATTGACGGGTACTTTGAAGATCACCCCTACGGCGTAGCCAGCCAGGGCGCTGACTGTGCCGATTAACGCCAGCTCAAAACCGCTCTTGCCTGGATGCCCCACCGTCATCCGCGCCTTGTATGCCCCAAAGACGAACAGTACTACCGCAGAAAGAAAGATGGCAGTCAGAATGCCGGCAGTCACTGGCAGCAGAGCAAACGGCACCAACGGGATCAGCGAGCCAATGAAAGCCGCCACACCTACGATCAGGGCAGAGCGCAGCGCCTGGCGGCGGTCGATGGGGGCGAGCTGGTGCTCCTCCGCCATCATCACCGCCACCCAAACATCCTTGTTGGCAGTGATCGTATCAACAATCCGGTCAAGCAGATCCCCATCGAAACCTTTACGAGCGTATATATTGCGAATCTCCTGGACCTCCAGGCGGGGTACTTCCTGGATGTGGCGGTACTCCCGCTCGCGCTCGCTCTCATAAAAATCAGCATCTGCCAGGGTAGATGTATAGGCTACCGCTGCCATCGAGATCGACTCGGCGAACGTAGCTGCCAGGCCTGCTACCAATACCAGCTGAGTGTTCTGGGAAGCAGCTGCCACCCCCAGAATCACACCCAGCACGTTGACCAGCCCATCCTGACCGCCCAGGATGATATCCGATAGCGCAGACGCCCGGCGGTGCGGATCGCCACGGTTATGATGGCTTAATTCATCTGGATGCGGGTCCAGCACATGATCGATATGCGGCATATTCCCTCCAACAATTAATGCTCTCCGATATGGCTTGCTCAGGATGCATCCGGTGGCTCCAGGTGTACGAAAACATCCACCATATTGTCCAGGTGTGAACTTAACTCCCGCTCCAGCAGGGTCGAGAGCTGGTGGGCGTCGGTGACGGGAGTGTCTGCATCTACGGTGCATTCCAGCGAGACGGAGTAACCCTGGCTGAGGCCGCGGTTCCGGCGCACAATGATGTTGTGGGGGTAGTTTAGAGACGGGATGCTATCCACAATCTGGTTGACCGCCTGGCGCACGCGCTGCTCGAGATCGGCGGAGACCGGGTCACCCTCCAGCACTTCCCGGTTAGCCATTTCGATATGGGTGTGCACCTCGCTGAGGTGCGGTGCTCGCTGGCGGATCTCGTTCTCGAGCCGGTCGACGAGGAAGTGCGCCTGCCCTAGGGTAAGCTGCGGATCGACGCCAACATGGACCTCCATGTATAGGTTGCCGTCCACCCGCTGCACCCAGCTCTCGTGAATCACTACCCCAAGCTCGCCGGCAACCTGGCTCAGCAAGGCGAATAAGCCCTGGGCTGGCAAATCCGGGTTGCGCTGTGCTTCCAGGTGAACAGTGACATCGCTGACGCTCTCCAGGGCCAGCAAGCGCTGGCGGATTTCCGAGGCGATTGCATCGGCTTGCTGGACGGTCTTTTCCGGCGAGATGCGCACATGCAGGTCGACTGCCCCGCTTCCAGCAGCGCCCCGGCTGCGCACCCGGTGAAAGGACTCCACCCCGCCCACCTGGCGCACGATCTCAGCGATTTTCTGTGGATCGATAATCGCCTGGTCCACCAGCACGGGGATCGTCTCGCGCAGGATATCGACCCCGATTTTAGCGATCACCAGGGCAACAATCCCTGCCAGCAGGGCATCCGCCTGCCCGTAGCCCAGCGACACCAACCCCAGCCCGATCAGCACCGAGAGCGAGACCAGGATGCTCGCCCGGGTGTGCAAAGCGTCTGCTACCAGGATCTCGCTTTTCAATCGCCTGCCCTGGTGTAGCTCGTAGAAGCTCGTCCCGGCCTGTACCAGCATTGAAAAGAGCATGGCAGCTACAACCCAGAGATTCACCTCAGGTGTGCCGCCGCTGCGCAGGCGTTGCCAGGCAGTTTGCAGTAGCTGCAAGCACGTTAAGAAGAGCAAGAAAGAGATGCTCAGTGCAGCGATGGTTTCGAATTTGCGGTGCCCATAGGGGTGTTCTGCATCCGGCGGTTTAGAAGCCACGTACAGCCCGGCCAGCCCCACCACGTTGGAAAGCCCGTCGAACAGGCTGTCCAGGCCATCGGCGACCACGCTCAGCGCGCCGGTTGTCAGGCCGGCAAACAGCTTTATGGCGGTCGCCAAAAAGTTGAGCAGCATGGTTACCACCAGGACCCGTTTGATCTGGCTCAGGTCTCTGTTTTCGGTAACAAAATAACCGTCATCTGCCCAATCGAAATGTGGCATCGCTCATCATACCATGTCTTGGAGAACCAATCCCAATGCCTGGAACGAGATTTTGGCTCAACCCACAGATGGTGCGCTGGACTCTTTCAGAAACTCGGGCAGGCGGGGGTGATCGGCGTACACGCCGCGGTAAGCCTCGGGTAGCAGGGCTGCAATCCGGCACATGATTTCATCGGTGATCTCTTGCAGGGCGGCTTCCCGGTTGCGGCCCTCCAGCGCGGGGGCTTGAAATAAGGTGCCGATGCGCACCGTGATGCGTAGTCGCTTAAATCGTTTCAGTTGCGACTTTACCAGTGCGTCCTCGGTGCCGGTTACCGCCACAGGCAGGAGCGGGAGACCAGATTTGGCAGCCAGGTAGCCTGCCCCAGCCTTGCCGGGGAGCAAGGCGCCGGTCGGGCTGCGGGTTCCTTCGGGGGCGATCACCAGCACCCCGCCGGCTTTCAGGCGCACCAGTGTGTTACGTAACGCGCGCAAATCCGCGCTGAAACGCTCCAACCACAGCGCATCCACCTTTTTAACCAACCAGCGCACAATCCCGTACTTGCGGTACTTCTCTGCTACCAGCAAGATCACGTCATCACGATCCAGCAGGTCATACACCAAGGGGATGTCCATGCGACCCAGGTGGTTGGCAACCACAATATACCCCCCACTGGCAGGCAAGTTTTCCATCCCATCCACTTCTACCCGCGCCACGAGCCACATGAGAGCGCGGATGATAAATCGCAATATAGAATATATGATTTTTTTACTCATAGGGATTTGATGTTCCCACCAGATTGTTGAGATGCTTAAGTATACCGCTCTTGTGAAAGGCCTGGAATGCTTGGCAAAAACCATGCGACGTTGTATACTCTATTAACCGCCACTAAATACTGGAGCATGCCCGCGATGAAAGTATCTGTCCTGCAAGAGAACCTGACCCATGGCTTGAGTATCGTCTCAAGAGCTGTATCTACCCGTAGCACCCTGCCCGTGCTATCCAACGTGTTGGTGGCTACCGATGAGGGGCGCTTGCGCCTGTCGGCTACCAACCTGGAGCTTGGGATCACCTGCTGGATTGGTGCCAAAATCCAGGATGAGGGCTCTACCACTGTGCCAGCCCGCACCTTTACCGAGCTGGTAGGCACGCTGGCTGAAAAGCAGGTGGAAATGTCGCTCAATGTGCGCACCCAGACTTTGAACGTGCGCTGCGGATCGTCCAACACCGATCTGAAATGTATCGACGCTCAGGAATTTCCGCCCATGCCAGTACCAGACCTGGAAGGCGGGATGCAGATCAACGTGACGGATTTCAAAGAGATGATCCAGCAAGTGGCGTTTGCTGCTTCCACTGATGAAGCCCGCCCAATTCTTACCGGGGTACAGATCAGCGTTCAGGGAAATACCATCACTCTGTCGGCTGCGGACGGATTTCGCCTGTCCATTCGCCGGGCGCAGCTCTCCTCGCCGGTCAGCCGCGCCTTTAGCGCGGTAATCCCCGCTCGTGCCCTGGTGGAGCTAGCGCGCATCTCTGCCGATGGCGATCAGGCGATCACCATGGTGATGCCGCCGGGGAGGGGTCAGGTCATCTTCCGCAGCAAGGATGCAGAGCTGGTTTCGCAGCTCATCGAAGGTGCCTTCCCAGATCTGGAACAGCTCATCCCGCAGCGTCAAAATACCCGGGCGGTGCTTTCCACATCTGCTTTCCACAAAGCCTGCAAACAAGCTGAGATTTTCGCCCGCGAAGGCTCGCATATTGCCCGGATCAATATCACACCTGGCGGCGAGATGCAGCCCGGGCAGGTGGAAATCTCCGGTCAGTCCGAGGAGACCGGTTTCAACCAGACTATGGTGGATGCGACGATTGAAGGGCAGCCGCAGCTGATTGCATTCAACGTCAAGTTCTTGCGCGAAGTGCTGGACGTGATCAAGACTCCCAATGTCGCCCTGGAGACCAGCGCAGACACCAGTCCCGGAGTGATCCGCCCAGTGGGCGAAGATACTTTCGTCCACGTGATCATGCCGATGCACCTGGGTAACTAGAAAACGGCTGAGCTGTTTTCGCAGTTCGAACTGCGAACTCGATGACTCTTCCGCCTCCTTCGTCCGAACGCACCCTGAATATATATCTTTCGCTGGCGCAGTATCCGATCTTATGCACCAAGATAAGATCGCGCATGCGCCGCGAGCTTTTCGCCCGGGGGGTGATTGAACCGCAGTCTTTCGAAGCAGAGGTGCGCGAGAAGGCCATCCGCTCGCAAGCGCTGGAAGGCTTGAATAACCCTTTCTCCGAAGAGCCCAGTGACGTGTGGGATTTGCGCCTGATGCGGGTACGCGATAACCTCACCGATTTTTATTTTGCATATAACCTGCCTTACGAGCTTTTCGAGCAGCTCGTGCGCGAAGTGCTGAGCGAGCGAGGCATGCGCCAGGAATTACAGGTTTCCTTTAATCCTGAACTTGCCCCGCAAAGCATGCTTTTTGAGCAAGCCCAGATCATCGAGAAGCTACCGCCGGAGGAGCGCTCCCTGGTGGAGGCTCGCCTGCAAGAGATCAAGGTCGTGCTGATCCGCACATTGATCAGCGACCAGCTGGCTTACGTTAACATCGCCAAAGAGTGGTTCACCATAGCCGACCTGGCCAAGATCCGTGACCGCAAGATCGGTCAGGGCAAGATAGGCGGCAAATCGGCAGGCATGTTGCTGGCTGCCCGCATTTTGAACGAGGCCGGGGATGGGGAGATTCGGAGCAGCCTGAAAATCCCCGAATCATATTTTATCGGCGCAGACCTCACATACGACTTCCTGGCGATGAACGGTTTTATGCACTTCGCTGACCAAAAATACAAGATCGAAGAACAAATTCGCGCCGATTACCCCATCTTGCAAAAAACCTTCCTCACCGGGCATCTGCCGGTGGATATTCTGGAGGCCCTGCGCAACCTGCTGGACATGCTGGGCAACCAGCCGCTGATTGTGCGCTCCTCCAGCTTGCTGGAGGACAACTTCGGGACTTCTTTTGCGGGTAAATACGAGAGCCATTTCTGCCCCAACCAGGGCAGCCCCGAAGAAAATCTGAGAGATCTCACCCAGGCAATCATCCGCATCTACTCGAGCATCTTCAACCCAGACGCCTTGCTATACCGGCGGGCCAAGGGCTTGCAGGACTACGATGAGCGCATGGCGATTTTGATCCAGGTGGTGCAAGGAGATCGCTATGGCCCGTACCATCTCCCGCAGGCCGCGGGCGTGGCCTTCAGCCGCAATCTCTATCGCTGGTCTCCCCAGATCCGGCGCGAGGAAGGCTTTGTTCGCCTGGTATGGGGTTTGGGCACGCGAGCTGTTGATCGGGTTGGCAACGATTACCCGCGCCTGGTGGCTCTCAGCCACCCGCAACTGCATCCGGCGGCATCAACCCGGGAAATCCGTCTCTACTCCCAGCAATATGTAGACCTGATCAATCTAGAGAAGAACCGTTTCGAGTCAGTGCCCATCACCGATCTGCTCGAGGCACGTTACCCGGTGCTGCGTTACCTGGTGCAGGTAGACCAGGGAGGTTACCTGACCCCCTTGCGCTCAACGATCTTAGAGAACAGCGCTCAGCAGCTGGTACTTACCTTTGATGGTTTGTTGGGGCGGACAAACTTTGCGGCTCAAATGCGCAAGATCTTGCAATTGCTGGAAAGCAGCTACCACTCGCCGGTGGATACCGAATTCACCGCCAGGATAGTCAACCCGATGGATTTGCAGCCCAAGGTAGAGATCACCTTGTTGCAATGCCGCCCGCAAAGTCATATCCGGGAGATCGAGGCCCGCCTGCCCCAGAACCTGCCGGACACAGATATCATCTTCTCCACGCCCCGCATGGCTCCGCGCGGGCGTATCCCCAATATCCGCTACGTGGTGTTTGTCTCCCCGAAGGGATACTTCAGACTGCCCACCCAGGCAGCTCGCGCCGCTCTGGTGCAGGCGATCTCTCACCTGAACAAAGCCCTCTCAGGAAAACGGTTCATTTGTATTGGTCCGGGTCGTTGGGGTACCTCCAATCCCGATCTGGGCATCCATATCGGTTACGGGGATATCTACAATACTCGCGCCCTGGTCGAGCTGGCGGGCGCGGGGATTGGCTCTGCCCCAGAAGCTTCCTTTGGCACGCATTTCTTCCAGGACCTGGTTGAGTCAGAGATCTACCCACTGGCAATTTACCTGGAAGACCCTGGGGTGATCTTTAACCAGAAGTTCTTTTACAAGACACCCAATGCCCTGTTGGATTTCCTGCCGGAAGGCGCCGATCTGATTGATAGCCTGAGGCTGATCCCGGTTGCATCTTATCAGCCCGGCTACCATCTTGAACTGGTGATGGACAACGATACCGACGGGCGCACCGTCGCCTATCTTGCCCAGGATTGACCTTATGAAAAAATTCATTGCTGTCGCTGGAAACATTGGGGTGGGGAAATCCACCCTGGTCACCCTGCTCTGTAATCGGTTGGGATGGCAGCCCTTTTACGAGCCAGAAGCCGAGAACCCTTACCTGGCAGATTTCTACCGAGACATGCGCAGCTGGGCCTTCCACTCCCAGATCTTCTTCCTGACCCACCGTTTGCGGGCTCACCGCCAATTGATCGACCATCCTACCTCGGTCATCCAGGATCGCAGCGTCTATGAAGATGCCGAAGTGTTTGCGTGCAACCTCTACCAGCAAGGCCTGATCAGCGAGCGGGATTATGGCACTTATCGCGAGCTGTACCGGGTGCTGATTGAGTTTCTTCCTCCACCCGACCTGGTGGTCTATCTGCGCGCGTCTGTGCCCACCCTGCTCAAGCGCATCAGCCATCGCGGGCGAGATTACGAGCGCCGCATCAGCCCCGAATACCTGGAACAGCTAAACTTATTGTACGAAGACTGGATCAGGAATTTCAGCCTGTGCCCGGTCTTGACCGTCCCTGCCGATGAGCTGGACTATGTTGCTCATAGCTGGCACCTGGACCTGGTAGCGCGCAAGATCGAAGACAAGCTGACCGGTAAGGAAGAGGTAGTTTTCGATCCGGAAGAAGTCAACGGATCGTGAGCAGTCAGGCGCCGGTTGGTGCCTCCTGCTCTTGAATCAGGGGTGTGCCGCAATACTGGCAGAAGCTGGCATCCGGGGCATTTTGCTTGCCACACTGCGCACATGCCCGCTCGACCTGGGGAGCCGGTAAAGCCTTTTTCCCCTTTCTTTTACCTCCGGATTTCACGCGCTTGCGCCTGGACACAATATTTGCGGCCACCTGTTTGCCGCGATTGAAAGCCTGGGAGTAAAGCTGGCGCATCTGCCCCTTGGAGATGTGCTTGCCGGTCAGGTACCACCGTAAAACAACATTTCCTACGACATAAGTACCTGCATAAGACACGCCCATTTTAGGGATAATCCCCCAGGCAGGGATCAAACCCACCAGCATGTGGGCAAGCTGCCGCCAGAAGAAACCCGCCCCCAAGACGCCGCCGAACGTGGTGATATACGATTCGATCTGGGTCGACATGCCAAGCGCCAGACCAAGCTTGTAAGCCAGGAAGATCTGGTTCTTGGTCAGGATGATCACATCTGCCACGTTCATGGGGATATTCAAGACCGGCACAATCTCCACCAGGCCGCTGCTCAAAGAATAAGCTGCGTTGGTAAAGCAGGCATCGTTAATCAGATGGTGGGCTATCGGTTGGCGAAACAAGGGGTAGTACCTGCCCAGCGCCAGGTAGTAGGTGGGGAGCAGGCGCATTACAGCGGGCACGAACTCACCCAGCAGAAACTTTTCGTCCTGCAGATCCCCAACCACGACATTGCGGTGTCCCCAACTCTTCCAGGTTTCCACTGGCACGCGAATGATCGCCTGGCTGGGTTCCAAGCTGGTACTGGCTGGTAGGGGTTGCTGGGTAATCAGGACTAGAACCCGTTTCCCGGCATCCAGCCAGTTGCGGACGAGCGCTCGCTCAAGGCTATCGTCGTTATCCGCAGCGTTCAACAGCAGGATCACCAGGTCTGCCTCAGGCAGGCTGTGCGCTTCTTCCGGGTCGAGAATAAGCAAGGGAGATGGGTACTCGTTGCCAGGACGGGACGGATCGCGCCGCATTTGTTCTGCCAGCAAGTGCCTGCCGCTGCCCGTTTTGCCAACCAGGGCGATGCTGAGTTTGGCCTCGGCCTGTTCCCGCAAAGGGCGCAGATCCATTTCGGAGACCAGGCTCCAGGCATTGGTGATGCTACTTATTCCAGCCATTCTACATCATCCTTTTCTTGTTTCATTTTGTACAGAGCCTGGTCAGCGACCGTCAGCAGGGCGGGAGCTGAGATGGCGTGCTCCGGGTAGGCTGCCAGCCCGATGCTGATCGATATCGTCTGGCTGATTCCCCCTGGCAAGTCCACCGGGCAGTCTTGGGCAGCGGCGATCAGCCTTTGCATCAGGCTTTGTGCCAGGGGTAAATCCGTCTCGGGTAGAATAATCGCAAATTCATCTCCACCATAGCGGGCAAAGAAGTCCGTCTCGCGGAGATTTGAGCGCAGGCAGCCAATGACGTGCTGCAAAACCAGATCGCCGGCGGGGTGTCCATGAAAATCGTTGATCTCTTTAAAATTATTCACATCCAGCATAGCTAAGGTGAAACGGTGATGGTAGCGGCTGGAGCGGCGCGTCTCTTCTTCCAGGCGCCAGTCCAGCGCCCGGCGGTTGGGCAGGCCGGTTAGTGCGTCCGTGTAGGCTTGCTGGCTCACCTTAGCGAACAAACGCGCGTTCTCAACCGCCCGGGCAGCCTGGTTTGCCACCCACTGGAGTTTATCCAGGGTGGTTACAGGTAGCTCAGGGTAACCGGCGCGGTGGATAACTACAACGCCCACCGACCTGCCGGACAGATTCATTGGAACGGCGATTGCCTGCGCGATTGCGCTTGATCGCTTATCCTGCCGGACGGTGATGCTGCCAGTCTGGGCGGCACGATAGGCCAGCTCGCTCGGTCGGGAGAGCGCTCCTCGTCCGGGTTGGGCGCCGGGCCAAAATTCTTTTTCCAGGCAGAGGTCATCCTGCTCGCGGGTAAAAATCCGCACGCTGATCAGGGCGCCCAATAAATCACTGGTGAGCTGGATCAGCGCATCCAGCACATCGGGTAGCTCCAGGCTGGCATGCAGACAGGAGCATGCCTGGAGCATATCTTCTACCGCGCTTGCCCGGCTGCGCAAATCGGACATCGCTCGCAAGGTCTCGATCCTGCGGTCAGCCAGATCGGATAACGTGCGCAGCGCAACAGGATCCGCCTCTTGCTGCAATTCCTGGTTAAACTGAACCAGCAAGCGGTGGACATCTTCTTCGTGTTGGCAATCTTGCAGTTGCGATACTGCCTCGATGAGTGACATTAAGTCAACGCTCCCCAGCTCTTCCCCCCAGTGAGGACAAGTTACCCAATGCAATTATCCTGATTCCTGGAGTGGGATGAACCAGCTGGGTTAAAATCCCTGATAAAATATCCTTGATTATATCGGAACTCCAGGTTCAGATGCCATATTTTTACCGGTTTGATCTGTGGGTTGTAATTGAATGGTTAATCTTCCCAGATGGGAAAGGGGGTGGGGTATGAGGCACAGTCTTCAGACCCCGCCCTGGTCTTTGAGGTAAGTAGATATTTTGCGGGAACTTAGTCTAGCGGATTTGCGTCTATAAATCAGGGCAGCCAATATAAACTGCAGGTTTAGACGCGCCAAGTGTAAACGAGAAGGAGATAACCAATGCACAACAACCGATTGAAAACTACCATAACCAGGTCTGTCTTTACAATAACCACGCTGCTGATGCTGGCAGGCTTGCTGGCAACCAGTGCCCTGGGTGCTCCGCTTTCTGGAGAGAACCCGGCACCTAACCGCGTCCCGTACGGACCTGATGACGTGTGGATGTGGTCGCTGGAACGGGTGGATGCGCCTCGCCTGTTCTTCAATATGACGGATCGCAGCATTCGTGCCGATTCGGGCGGCGCCATCCATGTCGCCTATGGTGGCGACCACCTGTACTACGCCAGGTATGACGGCACAGATTGGAAAGCCAATGTAGTGGATGGCGCATTTGGCGTCGGGCAGCATGCCTCGCTGTCGCTGGATAAAAACAAATACGCCCACATCAGCTACTATGATTACTACAACGGGGCGCTAAAATATGCGTTCTATACCGGGACCTACTGGTCTGTGGAAACCATCGACACCCCGGTATCTGCTGCGGAAAGTAATTTGCAGACCGAAGAAGATTTTGTGGTGGGTTCCTGGCGAGGCAGCGATAAGCCCACCCCCGAATGGCGCAGCCCCGCCCTGCAGGCAGATGCCCCCAATGCTTTTATGGAAACGGATAGCGGTCTCAGCGTCAGCGCCATCACTGGAGTCGGTGAGTACACATCCATTGGTGTGGATGGCTCGGGATATGTCCATATCAGCTATTACGATGCCGTCAACCGCGATCTGAAATATGCCACCGACAAAAGCGGCGAATGGGTGACCAGCCTGGTTGATTCGACCGGCAGAGTCGGCAAGTATAGCTCGCTCGCAGTCGACTCCAACAACCGCCCGCATGTCAGCTACTTCGACGAATCGAACGATAACTTGAAGTACGCCGTCCTGACCAGCGATGGCTGGGATAAGGACACCATCCCCAGCGAAGTGGATACCATTGAGGGCGGCTACACATCGATTGCTGTGGATTCCGGCAATCGACCCCATATCAGCTACTACGACTCAGGTGCCGGTAACCTGCTGTATGCCGTCAAGCGCAGCGGGAGCTGGGTTGTGGAGACGGTGGATAGCAATAACGATGTCGGCGGGTTCACCTCGATTGCGCTGGATGATGACGAAAATCCGCATATCAGTTACTACAATTTCAGCAACCAGAATCTCAGGTATGCCAATCGGGGAAGTACCACCTGGAGCACATCGTCGGTCACCACCGATGGCGAGGCCGGGCAGTTCACCTCCATCACCATGGACAAAGACGATGTGCCGCGGATTGCCTTCCTGGATCTGAACCGCAGCACTTTGCGGGAGACTTATCTCAAGGGCAGCAGCTGGAGCGCGCGGGATATCGATAACTTCCGCGATGTGGGCTTATCGACCTCGCTGCGCCTGAATGCGTCCGACTCACCCCTGATCAGTTACTACAATGATACGACGGGCGATTTGAAATATGCCAGCCAATCTGCCAGCAGCTGGACGGTGAACATTGTGGCAGATGCTGGCGATGTGGGCATGTACAATTCTCTGACATTCGACGACTACAATAACCCCAAGATCGCCTACTACGATGCCACTACAGGTGACCTGAGATATGCCAACTTCACCGGAGGTACCTGGTATTTTGACGTCATTGACACGAATGGCGATGTCGGGTTGTATCCTTCCCTGGCGTTCGAACTCATCGGCGCAAACAGCAACCCGCACGTCAGCTATTACGATGCTACCAACGGCGACTTGAAATACGCCTATTGGGATGGCGTCCAGTGGGTAAGACAAACCGTGGATAGCGGCGGCGATGTGGGACAGTTCACTTCACTGGCTTTGACTGCCAGCAACCATCCCAAGATCACCTACTACGATGTGACCAACCGGGACCTCAAGCTGGCGGAATGGAATGGCAGCACCTGGTCAGTGTACCCCATCGATACGACCGGGGACGTGGGCAAATACAGCGATATGGTGCTGGGAAATTTTGACACTCCCCATATCAGCTACTACGATGAGACCAACGGCAACCTGAATTACCTGACTTACACCACCGGTTGGACAAAGACGGTTGTCGACCCGGTGAACGACGTCGGGCTGTATACCGGGATTGCCCTGGATGAGTTCAACCAGCCGCATATCAGCTACTACGATGCCACCCACGCCGACCTGCGCTTTGCCTACCGGGCGAGTGGCAACTGGACGGTCCAGGCGGTCGATACGCTGGGAGATGTCGGCAGGTTCACCTCGCTCGCCCTGGACAGCGATGGTACCCCACATATTACTTACTACGATGCCACCAATGGAGACCTGAAGTTTGCCTCCGGCTTGCTGGCAAACAAGCAGATCTACCTGCCGCTACAACCTGATTAGCACCACTAC
>JBFYSV010000313.1:0-7748 GCA_041301185.1 Anaerolineae bacterium | reverse complement strand
TAGGTGTTTCTCAGGGCGCGCTGGTTGTTAACGCGTACCTCCAGGCCGTAATCGCTGGTCGTGCCCAGGACTGCATCCGTGATGACAGTGTTGCCGCCAATCCGGGCGGAGTCCAGAGCATATGAGGCGTACGGCGCGGCGGTCAGCTCCTGGCGGGGGGAGAGGATGGTGTATTCGCCGTCGCTGCTGCCCGCCCGCACGGCGATCTCCAGCCACAAGGCTGTACCGTCAAAGACACCGCCAAAATCCAAGGACGCGGTGAACGTCCCGTTTGTTACGAGCACATCTTCTATATCCAACGTCGAGCCAACCTGGAGGCCAACTTGCTCAGCATCATATAAACTGAAGCGTAAATCGTAGGCGCCATTTGCCAGGCCGCCGTCCTCAGTCAGGTGCCCCTGGTAGGTGAAAGCAGTGCCTGTATTGGTACTGGCTCCGGTCTGGGCGGCTCGAGAGACCAGTAAACCGGACGCAGCACTGGCAGTGGCAGTGAGAAACAGCGCCAGGGTAGCAAGAACAGTGAGGGTAATAACTTTCATGTTGTTGAACATCTGTAACTCCATTCCTATGATTTATTGTGGTGTATCAAACCATGGATTCGCGTAAACCTAGATTCCAGTCTACTCGATGCCTGGTTATGCTATCTTGAGCCGTTATTGAGTGATTGCTTGCCATAAACCAAGTAGTCGCCAGCAATAGAATTAAATATACCTACCGGTCGGTCAAATTTCACCGATTTGCCTACCTTGCCCCCCAAGATCTGCCATTCAAACTCCGGCTTTGATGAGTACGAGAGACTATTCCCAAGTATTGTGTTCTTATGGCATAGATAGACAAAATCTCCAGGTATTTCAATACGGATTGCGATTAACTCGCTAAATTTAACTGGTTTACCCGAATTTGATTCGCGTTGGAATAAAATTGTCGCTTTTTCCCTTCTGCCCACCAAAATCAAATCACCCCCCTTATTACGTAGATTGTTAAACCGATTGAAGGATAGGAAACAATCCGCGACAAGCGTTGTCAAATGGCAACGCTGACCCGTCTGGACTTTTGTCTCATCGGACATAGAAATTGCCTGGATCATCCACCGACTATTGAAAGCCATTGGCAGCTGATTTTTGGCCTCGAGATCATTAAATGACGCAGTGCCTTGCCTTAATCCAATCTGAATATTATCGTCTACATTCCGGCATTGCTCCTGCTGTTCGCGCTGTTTCTTCTTTTCCCAGACCCAGGCTTGTTCGTTGCGATCTAGGTGATCACGTTGCATCTTGCGTAGCTGCTGGAGTGGTTTATTGTTGTGGTTCATAATTAGTTATGCGGCTCGCCCTGGTTGCGGAGAATCATCCTTAGGTTTTCCGCCAATGACAGGGTTAATAACGGATCGGTCAAGCCGTTTTGCGATGATATCTGCAATAACCTGATGCCCTTTGTGATTTGGATGCATGGTGCCATCAAAATCGCCCTGATGTTTACAGGAATCTTCGGCAAAGACAAAGAACGAGTTGTCCTCCCCTGAACAATAACCATGACCTTCAAACCCATCTACAATGCCGGTGATAAACGTCCACTTATGATCTTTTGCTGCCTTCTGTATTTCGTTATTTAATAAAATGGCGTGCTCTTTTATGTCTCTGGCATCGTCCTTATCGATATCTAAATCTGGACCGCTGAAGATACCACAGCCCGGCCCAACAGTTACAATGCCATTCGCATCGCGTTTTCGATCAAAAAGGGCTATGGGGTACTCCGTGATGAATATTTGCTTGACTCTCTCTCCTAATTTCACCTTAATAACCGCATCCAGTGCAATATACCTGTTGGACAGTTCATTGAGTCTCCGCTCTACCTCCGCAAAGATTTCATCGCGATTTTCATCATCATTTCCAATATTGAAGATACTGAAATCACCTTTTACCAGATCCGTCAATGTGTCATCAAAGCCAATATCGTTCACACCGATCGTAATCACTAAAGCATCGATCTTTCGATCTCCGATCGTCCGGGCGACCTCATCAATTTGTCCAATTTCAATTGAACCGTTTTTATGCGGTGTGATTAAACCTTCAAAAATAGCTGAACCCGAGCGCGCAAACGACAAGAAGGTAACCATATCACCCGGTGACTCCCTATTTGCTTCCAATAACAACGCAGCGCGTGATGGTCCAGAGTTATAAGACCGGTGGGCTTTTGGTTCCTGCCAGACAGGCTCCTTGTCCATTGCAATATTGAATCCGAGATTGTCTTTTATCTTTTGAAATGTAGTATTCTCACAGCCATCTGTAGGGTCGAGGAAATTGTCTGTAGCCATACCCGGATCATCTGGCACGCCTTCGCCAGAAGCTAAAGAATCACCTATGGAGACAATCAAGAAATCGCGCAGCTTAATTGTCTTTTGATTCGATTTAGTGCCCCCACTCTTGAAACTGACAAATAGACTGATCGTGTATTCCCCCAATTCTCTCACTTCAAAAACAGCCTGTGCCATCATCTGAGGAGAAAAGCTTCTATCCTTTACCTGAGTCTCCTGGTGGCCTCCGCTGTTTTGAACGATTTTCCAGTGATAGGCTACGACCTCGTCTGGCATCTTAAGAGCCGAGCCAACCGGCGAGCTAATTGCTGGATCAAACACATCGATTGTTAGAAAAGCTTCCATCGTTGGCTTGATAACAGGATTAGGTCCTATTGGCGCGAAAACAAAATCAGCTTGCTCCTGTTTATTATGATCAATCAGCGCGTCAAGAGCACTTGCACCGATAAACCAGTGAGGTGGGTTAACATAATCCGGATTGTAGCGGCTGGTTTGCTTATCGTAAGCAGGAGGATTGGTTCCCCATTGTGGATGGCGAGTAGCAGTACTCACAATAAATTGGTTTAATGATTCGATAACCATGATGATCTCCTTCTAAACTGTTTACCACTTTGCCCAACGATGCAGCTCGTTGAGAGTCGGCACTCCATTCTTCTTGTCAATTATCTATTCGATTATTCCGCAATGCTATTTTTCCAACGTGGCAATCCACGACAGGATGTCCGCCAAATCCTGATCAGTTGAGGCATTGTTTAGACATTGTTGTACTCCTGTCAAATGAATGCAATTGATCATCAACATAACCATATAACTGCGATCACCCGAAGATGGTCGGGATGTATCCGCTGATCAGTGGTGCCAGGATCGGCAGGATGGTCTGCAGGCTATCCACGATAGACTCTTCGAGGCCCAGGTATTCTGCCAATTGTTTTCGCTTCGTGTAGATGCTAGCCCAATCATCATGATTGGGTAGGGGGAGCAACAAATAACGATCCAGGATTTTCTCCCCTGCGATCAGGCGCGCGTTGTATGCAGGCAAATAGATCACCAGCAACAGCACCGAATAATAAGCGCCATATATCCACACCAGAGCTTCTGGAAATTTGTCGTCCAAAGCCGGGTCGATGGCGGTGAGCGCGTTACGCAACGAGGCTGTTGCCAGGGTAGCCAGGCTGACCATAATGCCCAGGATCCACAGGAATCCCCCCATGTTCTTCAGATGCTGCAGGTATATTGGAATGAGCTCTGCACCCTCAAGCTGACTAAGCGATTGGAAAGCCACCTGAACCAACCAGATTCCTGCCGTGGCCATAAGGGTTGGAACGTAGGCAATCAGTATTATGATAGAGAGCCTGAGCATCTGATTGGCTAGCGGCCACTGGATATCTGAGATATATAGTACACGTACCAAAGATGGTATCCAGAACAAGATCGTAATGATAATCCCTGAAAGAAACAGATTCCACTTATGGTTGCTGGAATATGTTTTGAGCTGTTGGAGGACTGTCACCAGAGGACCAATAGCCATAGCCAGAAAGGCTGTTTGGCTGCAAATTAATAACTGCCAGATAACAAACTCTGGTGTGCTAATATAGGCCTCACTGATAGGGGCTTTGGCATTGAATAAGACAACCACAACTCCGATCGCGGCGCCACAGGAGCCCAAGAGAAGCGTTTTGGATGTTTCTTGAGGCAACAGTATAGATTTCTGGATCGATGCTTTCATGGGTCCCTAATCCATTCTATTATTCCCGCCTCTAACGGCAGGGTCATCCAGGCGCATGGAGGAAGACCAGGCGCCTGGTGATCCATGCCAGGGCAACAGCTTAGTGCCTCCTGCCAAACGGCGGTCCCGAGACGTTCTCGATCTTCCACACCTCGCCAGTCAGGCTGACGACGTAGGCCGTGGTCCCGATGAAGTCCATCGAGGTCGGGCGGTCCAGACCTTCGATTACGGTGGTGAAGGTGCCATTCCCGTTGACCACCACCAGCGAGCCGGTGTCCGGCAGCGCCGGTGAGCCATCATCACTGCCGACCGGGAAGATGCCCTGCGCCAGGGCATACAGCGAGCGGCCGCGGCCGAACTCCACGTCAACCAACAGCGGGGCGCCAGAGGCAACCTCCGTGACGCTGGGCGACGTGTGCCCGAACGACACCACCTTGCCGTCCTCGGGCAGATGGGGGTTGGGACCGGCTTCAGCCATATACACCGTGTTGCCGTGAATTTCCAACCCGGTCGGGACGATGTTGTCGAAGGCTCTGAATTCACTGACCGCACCATCGCGGGTGACCTGCAGGACACGGTTGTGGTGCCCGTCGCTGACCAGGAACTTACCCTGGAAGGTTTCGATCGCATAATGGACGCCGGAAGGGATAAACACATCGCTCCCCGACGGGTTGTCTATCGACCATTGGCCAATGTTGGCGATGACCGTATAGCTGTTGGGACCGTCGATCCTGTAGATGCCAACCACTGCAGGGTTAGGCACCGGGACAGGCAGGTCAGCACCGACCATAGTGACCAGCACATACGCGGTCTGACCGATGAAGACGAGATCATTTGCGCCACCGATAGGCAGGATCGCCGGCGGCAGGCCTTCGGCGAAGGTGGTGATATCCCCGGTCATTGGATCGATGCGCGAAATCCTGCCGACTGCACCTTCGGTGACGTACAGCGCGCCGCCAGGTCCGATGGCGCTGCCTGAGGCCCCCAGCAAGCCCTCGGCTAGCAGGCTGGCACTGGGCTCTGCTGGCGGGGGTTTCCCGGCGGCTGCGGTGCTGATACCAAGGGTGAGCATGCACACTAAAACCAGACCGATCACTACACTTTTGCGTTTCATAATTTACCTCCTGTTAGATGATTAGAATTTGCAGTCTACCTGACTGCGCCGACATACTTCGCCGCTGTCGCTAGCCATTGCGATCCGGACGCAACCGCCGTATATACCCATTGGGAATCATCTCATCCTCGATTTTGACGATCACGTCTGCCGGAATACCAGCCTGATCGGCTGCGGTACGGATGGCTGCTGCACTGGCAGCCTCGTACAGGCAGAAGGTCTTCTTCCGATCCACACTCAAGAAGGAGATCAGCCAGCGAATACTCTCCTGGTCAGTAATTTCGCTAATCTCGGCAGCCCCTCCGGGTGAGACCTGCAGCTTGCGGGCAAAGTTGCGTTCGATGAGAAATAATGGCACAAGGTCGCTCCTTTCATTCGACTGCCAGTCCGTCAGATGCTTGATCCGCGCCGGTTGGCGATTGTTGTGATGTGCTGAATATTTTGGCAGATAGCGGAGAAATTTGGGTGTCAATGAGTGACACAACAGGTAACACAATGAGTGTTATAATGAATTCGGATTCGATTTGTCCAATAAGAGATTAACTGGGGTGTAGAAGATTGTTCGGAAATTGGGTTTATCGCAGACGAAAACTGCTTGACTTAACCCAGGAGGACCTGGCCCGTAAAGTAAGCTGCTCGCTCAGCATGCTGCGCAAGATTGAGAGGGAAGAACGGCGACCATCGGAGCAGCTTGCCGAATTGCTGGCTGACCACCTGGCGATCGAGAATTCCCAGCGAGCTTCCTTCCTGCAGTTGGCTCGCGGTAAGTACGTTCAGGATTTCGAACAGCCAAGCTATGGCAACGGCAGCGGGATACCCCTGCCGGCCGAGATCGCCGATCAGAGCGGGCAGGCTCCTCCCTTTGTCGCCCGAGAGCGCCAGTTGCAGCAGCTCCATGAGCAGCTCGACCGGGCGATGCAGGGAAAGGGCAGAATAGTCTTTATCACCGGGGAGGCCGGGCGGGGCAAATCCAGCTTGCTGTCCGAGTTTGCCCGCCAGGCGCTGGATGCTGAAACCGACCTGCTCCTTGCCCGGGGAAGCAGCGACGTGTACACCGGTCAGGGAGACCCACTGCTGCCCTTCCGCGATATCTTTCGCACATTGGTGGGAGATTTCAATAACGCGGCCATGCAGGGGATCATCAGCCGCGAGCTTGCCGCCCGGCTGGCTCGCGCCATCCCAGATATCACCGAGAGCCTGTTAGAAAACGGACCGCATCTGATTGACAAACTCGTCCCGGGAGCGTCGCTCGAAGCTCACCTGACCCGCGGGTATGCCCATCACCCAAAGAGCACAGCCTTGCTCCTTCGCCTGCAAGGCCAACGCGCTCGACAGGCATCGTCTGCCACACAAGAATTCCGCCAGGAATACCTGTTCGACGAGATCTCCAGCACGTTGAACGCTATCTCCCAGCGGCACCCGCTGATGCTGATGCTGGATGATTTACACTGGATCGACCACTCGTCTGCTGCTTTGCTGGGACACCTGGCGATGCGTCTGAAACAGAGCCGGATACTGATCGTCGGCAGCTACAGGCCCGAAGAGCTGGCACAAATGCAACCAACGGACGAACAAGGCAGGCAGGCACAGCACCCGCTGAAAGTGGTCCTCAGCGAGAGCAAGCGGCAGTTTGGTCACAACCACATCGACCTCGACCATTACGCCCCAGGCGAAGAGCTAGAGTTTGTCAATGCGCTGCTGGATGTATCTGCCAACGATTTCAGCGAAGCGTTCCGGATGCAGCTCGCCAGCCTGACAGAAGGACACCCCCTGTTTCTCGTCGAGCTGTTGCGGGAATTACGAGAACAAGGCGATATCACCCAGTCTAATGACGGTCGCTGGAGAGAGAATCAGGCACTGAGTTGGGAGAATATCCCCGCCCGGGTGGAAGGGGTCATCGAGAAGCGCATCGGTCGCCTGCCGGATGAGCTGCTCGGTTTGTTAACAACCGGGTGCGTGCAAGGAGAAGCCTTCGATGCGGAGGTTATTGCCCAGGTCCAGCAAACTGATCCAGGCCAGGTAATCCGTCGTTTGAGTGATGATTTGGACCGCCAACACCGTTTGATACACGAGGGCGGTTTAATGCTCACGGGCACAAGACGATTGTCTCAGTATCGATTCCGGCATCAGTTGTTTCAGAAGTATCTATACGGGCGCCTGGGAACCGCCGAGCGCGCCTACCTGCATGAGGCGGTGGGCAATGCGCTGGAAACACTGTATTCGGGAAGTGAAAGCGCAGGCGAAATACCGGCAACCCAACTCGCGCGCCATTTTCAAGAAGCCCGCCTGCACAGGAAGGCAAGCAGATACCTGCTCCTTGCAGGTCAACTGGCAGCCCGAGTGCTGGCTTTTGAAGAAGCAGCCCTGTATTTCGAGCGCGGTTTATCCGAGCTTGAAAATCTGGATCATACCCCTGAGAACAGCCATCTGGAGTACGAGCTGGAACTGGAGCTGGCTCGATCGCTCTGGCACGGCGGGCGATTACCAGAAGCCCTGACTGCCTTCCAAAAGTCTATCGATATCGCCAGGGATTTGAATGATCCAGACGCATTGGCTGGCGCGGTGCTTGCTCATGAAGAACCTCGCTGGAGGTT